>JAFSIJ010000048.1 GCA_017439845.1 Clostridia bacterium
CCGCACCAAAAATCACACAAAATTCTGCTCATTTTAGGTCGTAGAATTTTATAGGTTTGGGATTTTTGGATGTGCGAGGCACAAAACGCAGTTAATCCTAACGGATTAACGAGTATTTTAACAATGCAAAGACGAAAATCCCACCTCTAAAATCAGGTTCGGATTATTCGTGTTTGCTTATAGAAAATTTAAAAGGAAATATAGCTATGAAATATACCGATAACCCCGATATGCAGTATCATATAGCGGTTAAAAAGGGCGAGATTGGAAGATATGTTATTCTTCCGGGTGACCCGAAGCGCTGCGAAAAAATTGCGGCATATCTTGATAATCCACAAAAAATAGCTGATAACCGAGAATATATCACCTATACAGGATACCTCTTGGGCGAAAGGGTGAGCGTTACTTCAACAGGCATTGGCGGGCCGAGTGCCGCTATTGCCCTTGAGGAGCTTGTTCGCGCAGGAGCGGACACCTTTATTCGCGTTGGCACCTGCGGCGGCATTGATTTATCAGTTAAGGGCGCGGATACCGTTATTGCAACCGCAAGCGTTCGAGCCGAGGGCACAAGTAAAGAATATGCGCCTATTGAGTTTCCTGCGGCGGCAAACTTTGAGGTGTTAACCGCCCTTGTAGAGTCGGCAAAGGATATGGGCATTCGCCACCATGTTGGCATCGTTCAAAGCAAGGATTCCTTTTATGGCGAGCATTTTCCCGATGATATGCCCGTTGCAAACGAATTAAAAAGCAGATGGGAAGCCTGGAAAAAGCTCGGCTGCCTTGCCTCCGAAATGGAGAGCGCGGCGCTATTCGTTGTTGCAAGTCACCTAAAGGTGCGAATGGGCGCAGTATTTCTTGCAATGGCAAATCAGGAGCTTGAAGCGTTGGGTGAAGAAAACCCCGTTTGCCACGATACCGATACCGCTATTAAGGTTGCTATAAATGCTATTAAAAAACTAATGTCAGAGGATAAAAAATATGAGTAATATTCCAACTCCACATATCGAAGCAAAGCAGGGAGATTTCGCCGAAACCGTTCTTATGCCTGGTGACCCGCTTCGCGCAAAATATATTGCCGAAAACTTTTTGGAGGATGCGGTTCTTGTTAACAGCGTTCGCAATATGCTTGGATACACAGGCTTTTATAAAGGCAAAAGAGTTTCGGTTATGGGCTCGGGAATGGGCATTCCCTCGATAGCAATTTATTCCTATGAGCTTTTTAAGTTTTATGGCGTTGAAAATATTGTTCGCATAGGCTCTTGCGGAGCAGTAAGCCGCGATATTAAGCTCAAGGATGTTATAATAGCCGAAGGCGCTTCAACCGATTCGGCATTTGCAACGCAGTATAACCTGCCGGGCACCTTCGCCCCGATAGCAAGTTTCGATTTGCTTTATAAAACCTATCAGACCGCGCTTCAAAATAACATACCCGTTAAGGTTGGAAATGTTCTTTCGAGCGATGCTTTTTATAGCGATAATTCCCCTTGGTGCGATATGGATATATTGGCGGTTGAGATGGAGGCGGCAGGACTCTATATGAATGCGGCGCATCTCGGCAAAAAAGCTCTTTGCCTGCTAACCGTTTCCGATTTAATTTACTCGGATGAGCAGTTAAGCAGTGGTGAGCGGCAAACCGGCTTTGATGAAATGGTAACTCTTGCGTTGGAATCAGCAATTAACTATTAGAGATAAAACCTCCTATTTTTACATATAAATGTAGAAATGGGAGGTTTTTTTATGAGCGAATTTGAAGAACTAAAGCAAAAATATAATAACGAAATGCAAAAATATGTCGATGCTGCAGCACAAAATACCGAGAACGAGGAGCTTCAGGCATCCCCCACCCCCTCACCGCCTATAGCAAATGAGGGCGCTATCCAAAAAGGATATATTCAGGTGCGAGTTTCGGCGCTTCAGGAATCGGTTCCAATAGTTGGCGCTAAAATTTCAATAACGCGGCCAATCGGCTCGGAAGCGGCGGTTTTATGGAGCGATATAACCGATGAAAGCGGAAAAAGCGGAATAGTTGAGCTGCCTGCCCCCGATAAAGCGTTATCCGAGAGCCCTAACCAAAGCGCAACACCTTACGCTGTTTATAACGTTAAGGTTGAGGCGCAGGGCTTTTACACCGTTTATAACATAAACGTTCAGGTTTTCTCGGGCGAGCTTTCCATTGTTGCGGTTGATATGGTTCCAAAAAAAGAAACCGAGCTTTTTTATGAAAACGATATAACTTATACAAACCCACCAAGCAATCTGCTTGATACATAAGGGGGATATATTATGGCTACAACACCCTTTATCCCTCAAACAATCACCGTGCATTTAGGCCCGCCTGACTCTCCTGCCAGAAATGTTACCGTTCCCTTTGTTGATTATCTTAAAAACGTTGCGGCGAGCGAGATTTATCCCACCTGGCCCGAAAATGCGCTCAGGGCTAATATATATGCTCAAATCTCCTTTGCTCTCAACCGCATTTACACCGAATGGTATCGAAGCAGAGGTTATGATTTTGATATAACTAACACCACCGCCTTCGACCAGTCCTATAACTTTGGTAGAGACACCTTCCAAACAACCGACCGAATAGTTGAGGAGCTTTTCAACGATTACATAGTGCGGCAAGGGGCTATTGAGCCACTTTTCGCGCAGTTTTGCAACGGAACAACCTCCACCTGCGAAGGCCTTTCGCAATGGGGCACCGTTGAGCTCGCAAACAGGGGACTTACCCCCTTTAGCATACTTACCAATTATTATGGTGATGATATAAGAATTGTAAACGACGCGCCCGTTCGCGAGGCGGTTTCAAGCTATCCCGGTGTGCCGCTCAGGAGAGGCTCATCGGGAAACGATGTGCGGATTTTACAGGTGCGGCTAAACCGCATATCAAACAACTACCCTGCCATACCCAAAATACCCAATGTTAACGGAATATACGATGTAAATACCGAAGCGGCAGTTCGCAAATTTCAAGAAATATTCAATCTCTCCGCCGATGGTGTTACCGGCAAAGCCACCTGGTATAAAATAAACAGCATCTTTAACGGAGTTAAGCGACTAAGCGAGCTTGATTCCGAGGGACTAAGACTTCAGGATGTTTCCAAGCTATATTCCGAAACGCTTGAACGAGGCTCAAGCGGAACACCCGTTGAGGTTATTCAGTATTATTTAAGTGTTTTGGCGCTTGCAAATCCCGAGGTTTTAAACCCCGATATAGATGGAAATTTTGGCGAGCAAACCGAACAAAGTGTTCGCTCCTTTCAGCGATTTTACGGTATAACCGAAGATGGCGTTGTGGGGAGAGAAACCTGGAACGCCATAACCGATGCTTACAGGGGAGCTCTTGATAGCCTTCCGCAAACCGTTCCCGAGCTCGCGGGGCCGCTTTATCCCGGCTCGGTGTTAACCGAGGGAGATACGGGGCAATCGGTTGAAATTTTGCAATATTACCTTAACCGCATAGGAGAGGTTTATGAGATAACCCCCGTTACCGCAGATGGAGTTTTTGGACCGCAAACGAGCGCCGCAGTTATTGACTTCAAGCGGATTTTCGGCATTGAGCCGCAAAACAACGCAGTTGCTGCGGCAACCTGGTATAGAATTGCCTCGGTTTATTCGGAGCTTGTTTCATCGGGCTCTATTACCGAAGGCATCTTCCCCGGCCGAATTTCAACGCAATAATAAGTAGCTAAATTCGCCTTTAGCGAACTAAATGCGCTTTTGATACGTTAAATTTTGTTTAACGGGCTTGAGAGCACCCAAACTAAAAAAGCACAAAATAGTTTTAAAGCACCCCTTTTTCATATGAGAACGGGGTGCTTTTCACTTATACTAGTTCATATCAAATAATAACAAAAATTATAAATATCTTTTTTAGCTCACCGCTTGACATTGTTCAGATAAATGAATATAATAAACTCGAAAGAGAGTGTGCTTTTTATGGATTTTATGACTACAACTGAAACATCCAAAAAATGGAACATTAGCGCTAGAAGAGTTGCCATTCTTTGTGAAGAAGAAAGAATACCAGGCTCTTTTAAAAAAGGTAAAACTTGGCTAATTCCATCGTCGGCAATTAAGCCTAAGGACGAGCGATTGAAAAAAGAAAAAACATATGTTGATATGTTTGTAGATTTAGAAAGAAAATTTAATGTTGTTTATCCAGAAAATCCAAATGCTACATATACAAGTCTACTTAATTATTCTGATGATTTGAATAAACCGTTTCAGAGATGGTACAGATATAAAGAAGGTTTTTCTATTAACCTTGTTGAGCAATTAATAAAAGCGTACTCTAAACATAAAAAAGGTATTATATTGGATCCCTTTTGTGGGAGCGGTAGCACTTTGCTTGCTGCAAACAATTTGGGTTATTCCGGCGCAGGATTTGAGGTTAATCCTTTTTCTTACTTTTTATCTAAATGTAAGTTAGAACCATATACTATTGAAATAATAGAAGACTTTAAGATTTCTTATGAAAAAATACTTAATGAAGCAGTTGGACGACATATTGATTATGAATTGCCTAAACTATCAATCAGCAATAAAGTTTTTCAAAAAGAAATAGAGGAATATTACATGTCTATTTGGTGTTTGATTGAAAACTATAGTGGTGATGAAAAAATATATAATTTGTTAAAACTTGGTTGGTTGGCTTGCTTAGAACCATTGTGCAACTATCGAAAGGCAGGCAATGGTTTAAAATTCAAAAAATATGTTACACCTAAAATTCTAACAAAAGAAGACGCTAAAATCGCGCTTTTGGAAGAATATCAAAACATTTATATTGATTTGCTCAAAGCAAAGTCAAATGCGACTAACGTTTTGTATAATGAATCATGTTTATCAATGGAGAGCTTCATAGAAGACAATAGTGTAGAGGGTATAATTTTTTCTCCACCTTATGCAAATTGTTTTGATTACACAGAAATATATAAATTGGAACTTTGGTTCGGTAAGTTTGTATCAGAATACGCAGACTTGAAAAAATTAAGAAACAACTCTTTGCATTCACATTTAAACGGGGACCTTAAAGTTGAATTTAAACCCAAAAGCAATATATTATCAAAGTTGATTAACGAGTTGCAAACAAAAAAGTTGTGGGATGCAAAAATACCGAAAATGCTACAACTTTATTATGATGACATGTTCAAAGTTATAGACGAGTGTTATAGGGTTTTGGATAATAAAGGATTTTGCTGTATTGTTGTTGGCAATTCGGCATATGGCGGAATTGTATTTCCTGCTGATTTAATATTATCAGAATATGCTCAAACAATCGGTTTCACTGTTGATAAAATTGAAGTGGATAGATATATAATTACTAGTTCACAACAGTACTCTATAACTAAACATACAGGAAAATACTTAAGGGAGAGCGTTGTATGTCTAATAAAGAACAAATAATTGAAGTAGATAAGTTGCCTATAGATATTACTAACGGTGCTACATATTCTATCAATCAGTCTAATCCTAATTCATATACACACGGAATGTTTAAATACCCATGCAAGTTTATTCCTGAAATTCCTAGATGGGGAATAAAAAAATTTTTGTCGGACAAATCCGAAGTCGTTTTTGATCCTTTTTGTGGAAGCGGCACAACTTTATTAGAAGCTAACATACACGGCATAAATGCTTTTGGCACCGAAATTGACGACATAGCGAAACTAATTGTACATGTAAAAACAACTGTTTTTACTAAACAACAAATCGAACGATTAAACGATGAATACACAAACATAGTAAAAACACTTACGAACAATACTGCAGAATGTTTTAGTCCAGCTATAGTGAACTTGGAACATTGGTTCCCATACAAAACAATATTAGAGTTGGGGCGCATTAAGAAGCATATTGACTCTATTGCCGATGAAGCTATTAAAAACTTTTTTAAGTTGTGTCTGATATCTATAATTAAAAAAGTTTCTTATGCCGATGATACATCACCTAAACCATATGTGTCAAACAAAATTAAAAAATCACCACCATCAGTGGATAAAGAGTTTGCTTCAACGTTCAAACGATACATACAAATGTCAAAAGATATAACTACGATTGAAAATTTCGGCTACACTCAAATTTTAGATGGAGATGCTTTAAGCTTTACTTGTCCCACAAAATTCGACTTAGCAATCACTTCTCCACCATATATAAATGCTTTTGATTATGGAAGAACTATGCGTCTTGAAAACTTATGGTTAGAAACACTTACAGAAGAGGAATTAAGAAATAAGAAGAGTCAATACGTTGGAACAGAAAAAATAAATTTAAAATTAGAAAAAACAAATCTCAGCATCCTTGAAAAGAGCAATTTATTACAAGAATACTACAACCTAATTCTTGCGAAAGATGAAAAACGCGCTTTAGTTGTTAAAAAGTTTTTTGAGGATATGGAAACAAACTTGCGACAGGTTTATATTCAAATGAAAAATGGTGGTAAATATATTGTTGTAATCGGTAATAGTTCCATAAGGAATGTAGAAATAGAAAGCTGGAAAGTTATAGAACAACTTGCTCATATAATCGGGTTTAACACACTAGAGTATTTTAGCTATATAATTCAAAACCCATATATTAGAATTCCTAGAAAAGGACGCGGGGGAAAAATCAATAAAGACTATGTTTTAGTTTTAGAGAAAGGTGATTAAGTTATGGCCCAACAAAACAGAAGCAAAGAAATTTGGTTAATTCCTAAAAGAGTTAATTTGCACCAAACAATTTGTTTAATTGATGGAATTATTGAAAGAAAATACAATGATACCACATGGAATCCACAGAAGCAAAACAATCTTGGTGTAAATTTGAAAAAATGGGGCGCAACTAGGGACGGGAGAAATATATCTCCTCAGGCAATAAGAACATTGGTTGCCTCTATTCCACAATATTTAGGTTTTACATATATTAACACTGCAAAGACACCAAATACTATTTGTTTGACTAGAGCAGGTTTAAAATTATGGGAGCAACATAAAGATGAATTGGTAAAGATACCTAATTTAATTGAGGGTAATGATTTACTAATTACGGAATCTGACATAGTTCTTCACCAAATGGAAAAATTGCAAATAACCAATCCTATTATTAATAAAGATTGTGAAAATATATATGTTTTTCCGTTTAGATTTATGCTAAAAGTTTTATTAAAAGTTAATTATCTTGATAAAGAGGAAATTGCATATTTTCTATTCAAAGTTAGGGGAGAAGATGAAGTGGATTTAATATCACAGGAAATATTGAATTTTCGCAAACTTCCTCCACAAGATAGGAAAGATATTATTAACACCTTTAAATCAACGCATATAGGAAACATCACATTAGTGCAAGCACCCTCCTCTGCATACTTTATTTCTTTATGTCAAATTACAGGAATAATAGACAAGATTAATATTACCCCAGATAATTGCTCAACCGCTATTGCAGCTCTTAAAATTAAAGACTCATATAAAGGCTATGTTCAAGAGATATTGAATAAAAAATACAAAGATATACATACTTATAATTTTGACAATAATCTTCAACTTTGGATAGATTATATTGGCACGCCAGAACGGAACTATCCACCATTTGATGTTTCAATCACAAATGAAACAGATAGTGAATTTTTAGTTCAAATTTTACAAGATGGCCATTACAAGTATGACGATTTGATAAAAAAGAACGACACCATATCCTTCCCGATGTTTTTTAATGAACATTACCGTGTTAAAATAATTGATATTATGACGGGTGAAGAATTAGATGATTATGATATTTGCCCCACATTTGATCAGAGAGAGTTTGTTATAAATGCAAAATCATCTAATAATTCTTCTAAAAATGAAACGCTCGAGGATATAGGGCAAGAAATTATCGAACATTGCGAATCAAGAAATTTTGCTGGCAAGACATTAAATTATTTAACAACTCTTTCAAAACGAACTGGAAGAGACTATGTTAATGAAATCAATTTAAGAGGGGCATATCTTGAATACTTTGTATATAAAATGCTTACTGTTTTAAAGGATAATAATATTATTGACGATGTTGTTTGGAATGGACATATAGGTAAATATGGGATTCCGGTTTCGGCACCAGGAGGAAGAATAGGAACTCCTGACATTGTCTTTTCCATTGACGATTTACACGTTGTTGTTGAACTCACAACTATTAAATCAAAAGCCCAACAATTCAGTGCAGAGGGTTCATCGGTTCCTGATCATATTAGATTATATAAAGAAGAAAGTGGAAAAGATGTTGTCGGCGTTTTTTGCGCACCAATGATATACGAAAGAAATACAGCGGCTATGCAATCAACGATAGCTTCATACGATATTGAGCTTTTCTGTTTGACGAATTCTGAATTTGTGAGTATTCTTACAAGTAATGACAGGGCTAAAATAAAGCAATTTTTTTCAAAACAACACACATTTCCTGTCAAAAAATAATTTTATAGCAAATGCACTTCACAATTTTTTATCACACAAGATTTTGAGGAAAATTCTATTCAATAGAGACTCTATCGTTCTCAATCAATTTCTTATCGGGGTTAAAGGGTTTTAGATTCTTCTAAATCGTGAAAATTAGATATACATTTTCCCTGCTTGTTATCGTATGAGAAAAAATAAGAGGAAGCACGAATTTTCGTGCTTCCTCATTTACTATCCTTCAGGGTACAACGCCTAAGAACCTCTTTTTTTATACTCTAAACAACAAATCGCCATAGCTTGGATAGGGCCAATAATCGTTTGAAACTACCGCTTCGGCGGAATCAGCATACTTTCTTATATCGGTCATCAGCTTTAAGACCTCATCGTGATAAAGTCTTGCTTTTTTGGTGGCATCTGCTTCCCTCTCAGCCGCCTTAACACTGTTTTTAAGCTCGGCTGTTAATTTGTAAATTTCGGTGTTAGCCGCAGTTAGTCTTGCAATAAGCTCCTCTTCAACCGAGGTATCAAGACTATTGCTGACCGCTCTCCTACTGTTAACTGCGCAACAAAGGGTATCGTTATATGCGGTTATTGCGGGGATAACCGCTCTATTCATCATATCGATAAGGGTTAGCGCCTCGATATGCAAAACCTTGGCATAGTTTTCAAGAACGATCTCAACACGCGAGAAAATCTCGGTTGGGCTTAAAACCTTATGGCGAGAGAAAAGTTTTATATTCTTTTCATCGGCAAGGTGAGGAACCGCATCAGGTGTGCTTGCGAGATTGAGAAGACCTCGGCTTTCTGCCTCCTTCTTCCACTCATCCGAATAGCCATCACCGTTAAAGATAATTCTTCCGTGATTTCGCATGGTATCTCGAACGATGGCAAAGATTTCCTCCTTAACATCATCCGCCTTTTCAAGCCTATCGGCAAATTCGGCGAAAACATCGGCAACCATTGTGTTAATCATAACATTAGTATCCGAAACAGAGGAAGCGGAGCCTAACATTCTGAACTCAAACTTATTACCCGTGAAGGCAAAAGGCGAGGTTCTGTTTCTATCGGTATTATCACGGCGAATAGTCGGTATAACCTCGGCGCCAACGGTCATATTGGTTTTTTGAGCATCATCACGGTGAACACCCTTTTCAATAGCCGATAGCATCTCGGTTAGCTCTTCGCCGAGGAACATTGAAAGAATGGCGGGTGGCGCTTCATTTGCGCCGAGTCGATGGTCGTTACCTGCGGTTGCAACCGAAATTCTAAGCAAATCCTGATGCTTGTCCACAGCGGCAATAACTGCCGCAAGGGTTAAAAGAAATAAATGATTCTCGGCAGGCTTTTTGCCGGGGCTTAATAAATTTAATCCTGTATCGGTTGTTAGCGACCAGTTGTTATGCTTGCCGCTTCCGTTAACTCCATCAAAGGGTTTTTCGTGTAACAGACAAACAAGGTTATGCTTTTCGGCAACCTTTTTCATCATTTCCATTGTGAGCTGATTATGGTCTGCCGCGATATTGGTAGTTGTGAAAATCGGGGCAAGCTCGTGCTGAGCGGGAGCCGCCTCATTATGCTCTGTTTTTGCAAGAACGCCGAGCTTCCAAAGCTCCTCATCAAGCTCGCGCATAAATGCCGCAACCCTCGGCTTTAAAACACCGAAATAGTGGTCCTCCATTTCCTGACCCTTTGGCGGCATTGAGCCGACGAGCGTTCTTCCGCAATACATAAGGTCAGGGCGAGAAAGATACATATCCTTATCAACAAGGAAATATTCCTGCTCAGGACCAACCGTTGTCTGGACCCTTTTAACATCCTTAAAGCCTAAAAGGTGAACTATTCTCACTGCCTGCTTTTCAATCGCTTCCATACTGCGAAGAAGGGGGGTTTTTTGATCTAAAGCCTCGCCGCAATATGAACAAAAGGCGGTTGGAATGCAAAGGGTGTTATCCTTAACAAATGCATAGGAGCTTGGGTCCCAAGCGGTGTATCCTCTTGCTTCAAAGGTGGCGCGAAGACCACCCGATGGGAAGGAGGATGCATCAGGCTCACCCTTTATAAGCTCTTTGCCCGAAAACTCCATAATAATATGGCCATCATCAGTGGGGGCGATAAAGCTATCGTGTTTTTCGGCGGTTATTCCCGTTAAAGGCTGGAACCAATGAGTATAATGTGTGGCACCCTTTTCGATTGCCCACTCCTTCATTGCAGATGCAACCGCTCCTGCAATGCTCCTATCTATTCCCTTTCCTTCACTTATAGCCATTTTTATTGCGGCATAGGTTTCATCGGTTAATCTTTCCTTCATAACCGAATCGTTGAAAACATTACTGCCGAATATTTCGCAAATGTCTCTTTTTTCCAAAACTTCTCCCCCATTTTATGAAATATATAAACATTATAAGTATAATAACCTATTTTGTCAATCAACAAAATAGGCGTTTTTGCAGGTTTCTTTTATATATTTCTCCCAATAAAAAATATCGGGAACGGTTAATGTTGTGGAGGAGTTTTCGATTATATAAGCAAAATCGCTTCTCGAAAAGGAAACCGCTGAAATCTTCTCGAAAATCGCCTTCGCTATTTGTTTTCTCAGAAGTGTTATATCGGGTGTTGTTTCGATAAGCTCCTTTGCCTGAACTCCCATATAGTTATATTTTTTATTTTCTATCTCAAGCTCTATTCCGCCGAGTTTATCGATAACATTTGAAACAAGCGAATAATCAGCCAATACCCTATAATCAATACTATATCCGCAACACATATCTTCACTTATAAGCTTTTCGTTTGCGTTCATATAGGTAACCGAGCTGTTTTCAAAATCGAGGAAAATAAGACTTTTATTGCCCTCTAACTCAAAAAGGATGCAGGCATTATCCACCTTTTCCGTATATGGTATTTGTTCGCTCTTATTTTCGGTTTGTTTAAGCGAAGCCGAAATATAGAGATAACCGATACCGATAAAAATAATCGAGCAAATGATACAAATCATCGCCGCCGCTAAAAAACCCTTCATTTTTTTAACCATACTTTTTCACCTCAAAGAATAGTATGGTTATTTTGAAAAAATCTTATGCATAAAAATGCCGCAAATCAAAGGTTTGCGGCTAAATTTATTATCTTCTTTTTCTCGACCAGGTTGCCGGAGAGAGCGCAATTATAAGCGGGAAAATTTCAAGTCTTCCAAGTAGCATAGCAAATGAAAGCACCGCTTTTGAAAATGATGAATATGCGGAATAGTTAGAAGCGGGACCAACACCTGCAAAACCGGGGCCGACATTGTTAAAGCAAGCCACTGTTGAAGAGAGCGTTGTTTCAAGGTCGAATGGCTCGAACGAAATAAGCAAAAGTACTGCAACAACACAAACCATATAAATTGCAAAGTAAACACTAACATTTTGAAGCGTTTCCTCCTCAACCTTTTTGCCCTCAAAACGAACGTGACTAACCGAACGAGGATGCAGTAAACGCCTTAACTCCCTTGCAATAAGCTTCAAAAGCAACACCGCTCTCGAAACCTTTATTCCGCCCGCAGTAGAACCTGCGCAGCCTCCGAGGAACATCAGTACAAGCAGTATCGTTTTTGACAATCCCGGCCACAGATTGAAATCGGTAGTGGAAAAACCCGTTGTTGTCATAATCGATGCCACCTGAAAAGCGGACTGGCGAAGCGACTCGGAAAGATTTCCGTAAATCGAGAAAATATTAACGGTAATCGCGGTTGTTGCAAGTAGAACAACCACAATGTAAAACCAAAGCTCTATGCTTTGAAGAACCGCCCTTATTCTCTTTATTAACAACAAATAATAGATATTAAAGTTAACGCCGAAAATGAGCATAAATACGGTTATTACCCATTGCGAATAGGGGCTATATGAAGCAAGGCCATCATTCTTTACAGAGAAGCCACCTGTTCCCGCGGTTCCAAAAGAATGAACAACGCTTTCAAATAGCGGCATACCGCCAACATATAGAAGCACAATTTCAACACCGGTTAAAACCATATAAATTAAATAGAGAATCTTCGCAGTATCGCTTACTCTTGGAACAAGCTTACCGATAATGGGACCGGGCATTTCGGCGCGCATTGCATGCATCGTGCCCTTTGCGTTGCTTGGAATTATTGCCATAACAAAAACAAGGATACCCATACCGCCTATCCAGTGGGTGAAGCTTCTCCAAAACAGGTTACTTTTGCTTACTGATTCAACATCAGTAAGAATAGAGGCTCCCGTTGTTGTAAAGCCGCTCACCGTTTCAAAAAAGGCATCAAAGAAATTTGGGATATCGCCGCTTATCATAAAACCGAAGCAGCCGAAGATTGACAAGAAAATCCAGGAAAGAGCAACCGAAACGAAGCCCTCGCCCGCATAAATCTCCTTGTTTTTCGCCTTGAAGCACAACACAAGGAACAACCCGATAACCGCCGCTATTGCCGCCGCTATAAGATAGGCGAAAAGTGATTTTGTTTCCCCGAAATAAAGCGCGATTATTGCGGGTAAAAGAAGGAGCGCCGCCTCGGTGGTTATAATTTTGCCCGTAAGGCCAAAGACCATTCTATAGTTCATTAAAGCCTCACCGCCTTATTTAATGATATCGGTGATATCATTTATGCGCACGCCTGCCGCGAGAACAATCACCATATCGCCAACCTGAATGCTATCATCACCTGTTGGGATGATGGTTTTGCGGTTTCTGACAATGCCCGCTATGAGAATATTTTTCTTTAAGGTTATATCCTTTAAGGTAATCCCCGTAACATCGCTTTCACTCGTCACGCGGAATTCCATAACCTCTGCTTTGCCATCCATAATCTTATAGAGGGTTTCCATCTTATTGCCCATTGAATTTTCAAGGCCTCTTGCATACCTTACAATAATATCGGCAACAATCTTTCTTGGAGAAACGTGGCTCTCAATTCCGATTTTTTCGGCAAGACTCGAAAACTCATCACGGTCGATTTTAGCAACAACCTTTTTAACGTTTTGAGTCATTGCAAAAAGGGAGAGAAGGATATTCTCTTCATCAATACCTGTAAGCGAGGTGAAGGCATCCATATTTCCGATACCCTCTTCCAACAGAACCTCCTGCTTTGCGCCATCGCCCTCAATAGCAACGATGCCCGGCAAATGCTCGCAAAATTCTTCAAGTCTTTGCTTATCTTCATCGATAACCTTAACCGCGTTTCCGCTCTTAAGGAGCATTTGAGCAAGATAAAAGGCAGTTCGGCTCGCGCCTAAAATCATAACATTTTTGGCTTTCTTTCCTGTTAGGTCTAATAGCTTCAAAAGCTTTTCAATTTCATAGGGAGAAGCTGTTATTGCCACTCTATCTCCGCTTTTAAGAACAAAATTACCATCAGGAACAACAACCTCTTCTCCGCGCTTTACAACGCAAACGAGGAACTTAGCCTTATAGCTTTTACGCATATTGATAAGGCTCATTCCATCAAGAGAAGAGCCCTCCTTGATATTGAGCTGTATCATCTCAAATCTGCGGCGAGAGAAGGTTTCAATACCCACTGCACCCGGAAGCTTTAAGTTATCAAAAATAGCGCCTGCAGCAAGCATTTCGGGGTTAAGGCTCATAGATAGCCCTAATCTCTCGCGCATAAAGGTGAGATTTTTATCGTTATATTCAGGATTTCTTATTCTCGCAATGGTATGCTCGGCGCCAAGCTGCTTTGCCATAAAACAGCTGAGCATATTAAACTCATCCGAACCTGTTACCGCAACGAATAAATTGCAACTTCCTGCGCCGCATTCCACAAGTGTATCACAGTCGGTTCCCGAGCCGCAAACACCCATACAGTCATAAAGGTCAACACAGGATGAAACCAAATCGTTATTTATATCAACCGCGGTCACATCATGACCCTCGCTTGTTAAATTTTCTATAATTGAGGTGCCGATTTTTCCGCATCCTACTACTGCAATCTTAATAATAATCATCTCCAAAAAAGAGTTATATATATTTTATGCAACAACCATTATACTACATTGCTTTGTTTTTTTCCACATATTTTTTCAAATTTGGCATTTGTTGACTTTAAATATAGTATTTGGTATAATGATTGTAGTTTGTCGAAACGCTGAAAAGCGCTTCGACAAGCCACTTGACAAGCGGAAAATACTTTTACCGAAAACAATTGTAATTGTTTTCAACTACTTATGATTATAATATCTTAAATAAAACTTTCTTTGAGGTATCACTTATGAGCGATGTTAAAATCAGTGTTATTATGCCGGTATACAAGGTGGAAGATTATGTTGGCAAGGCTATTGATAGCATTATAAACCAATCCTTAACCGAATGGGAGCTTTTTGCAGTTGATGATGGTTCTCCCGATAGAAGCGGCGAAATATGCGAGGAATATGCAAAAAAGGATAGCAGAATTAAGGTTATCCATCAAGAAAACGCGGGCGCTCCTGCGGCGAGAAACCGCGCTATTGATTTAGCAAGCGGCGAATATCTTTATTTTATGGACTCGGATGACTGGGCTGAAAAGGATATGCTCCTTGATATGTATAATCTCGCTCAAGCCAATTCGAGCCAGCTCGTTATTGCAGGCTTTTATATTGATTCTTACTACGATGATGAGAATATGTATTCGCAAGAATTGAGCGTTCCCTCATGCGTTTTCCACACCGATTTGGAATTTAGAAAGTTTGCTCATAAGCTCTTTGATAAAAACCTTTTATACACCCCTTGGAACAAGCTTTTTTCAGCCGAATATATAAAGAGAAACAAGCTATACTTCCCTGCAACCTTCTGGGATGATTTCCCCTTCAATTTAAGCGTTATTGAAAACATTGAGAGGGTTTGCGTTACCGATAAGAAATACTATCACTTTATCCGCAAGCGCGCCGAAAGCGAAACCGCTAAATATAGAAGTGATATGTATGAAAAACGCGAGGAAGAAAACGGATGGATGAAGGACCTCTATGAAAAATGGCAAGTTTCATCCCCCGAAACCGAGGAGTTTTTATGCCGCCGCTATATCGAGCGAGTTATCGGCTGTGTTGAAAACATAACCAATAAAAACTGCGACCTTTCGAGAAAAGAAAAGAAAGCTCAGATAAGAGAAATGATTTGTTCGGATGAAGCGCAAAAGGCAGTTTTAAAGGCAAAACCGAAATCTATTGTTATGAAGCTTTTGCTTCTTCCTATTAAGTGGAAGAATGAAAACTTGATGTATTTCCTCGGCAATATTATTTCAACAGTTAAGCGCAGTAATGTTAAACTTTTTGTGAAGCTAAAGGCGAATAGATAAATGAAACGAATTTTAGTTTACGGTATGACCGATAACCGCGGCGGAATTGAAAGATACCTCGTTAATTTAGCCCTAAGGCTTAAAGGCAAAATCATTTTCGATTATATAACCGATTTCCCCGATATAGCTCACAAGCAAGAGCTTGAGGAAATGGGGAGCAAAATATTCTTTATCCCTGCAAAAAGCAAGGGTGTGTTTTCGCATCTATATGCCTTTTATAAGGTTTTATCGGCTCATAAGGAATACTCCTGCGTTTACTTCAATATTCTCGATGCAGGCGCAGCAATAACTCAGTTTATCCCCTTTATAATGGGCAGAAAAATTGTTACCCATTCGCATAATGGGGATACCGATAAAAAAGCCTTGCATAATTTTTGCAAGCCCTTTTTAAAGCTTTTTACCAAAAAAAAGGTTGCCTGTTCTCTTCTTGCGGCAAGATATATGTTTGATAGCGAAAAGAATGTTTTAATAGTTCCCAACGCTATTGATACTTGCTGTTTTTCCTTCAGTGAAGAAAAACGAGATAATAAACGAAAAGAACTTGGTATTGGCGATAAAAAGGTTATATGCCATATCGGCCGCCTTTCAAACCAAAAAAATCCTTTGCGGCTTTTGGAAATCTTCAAAGCTGTTCTCGAAAAGGATGATAGCGCTGTTTTGCTCTCGGTTGGAACGGGAGAAATGGAAAGTGAAGTTTTAGCCTATGCAAAGGTGCTCGGCATAGATAATAATGTGTTGTTTTTAGGAATGAGAACCGATATCCCCGAGCTTCTTTTAGCGGCGGATATATTTGTTCTCCCCTCGCTTTATGAGGGTCTTCCCATTGTTGCTCTTGAAGCGCAAGCGGCGGGACTTCCGATTGTTTTAAGTGATAAGATAACAAGAGAAATTGATATTTGCGAAAATGCCGAATTTATCTCCCTTGAAGAAGATAACGAGGTTTGGGCGCAGAGAATTTTATCGGCTATCGGAACAAGATTTTCGAACACCGAAAAAATCATATCGGCAGGATATGATATAAATAACACAAAGCAAACCGATGAGAAAATTCTAAAAATATTGGGGGAATAGGAATGCATCCCATTGATTTGGTCGTTTTGTGGGTAGACTCGAACGACAAGGAATGGCAAACCGAGAAAGCGAAATACACGGACGGCGGCGATGATAGAATTATCCGCTATCGCGATTGGGACCTTATGCGCTATTGGTTCAGAGCAGCGGAAGAATGTTTGCCCTTTATTCGCAAAATTCATTTTATAACCTTTGGCCATATCCCCTCCTGGTTTAACACCGAAAATGAGAAGCTAAATATAGTTAAGCATTCGGATTTTATCCCGGGGGAATACCTACCCACCTTTAATTCAAATGTTATCGAATTAAATCTCCATAGAATTGAAGACCTTTCGGAGCATTTTATTCTTTGCAATGATGACTTTTTCTTTTTACAGCAGAAGCCTGCCGAGTTTTTCTTTAAAAACGGAAAGCCCTGTGACTTTGCAATTCAAAATGTTTTACAATTCCATAAAAGCGGAGGAATTGGCCATATAACTGCAAATAACCTTGAGGTTTTAAATAAGGAATTTTCAAAGAGAGCCGTTATGAAAAACAATTTTTCAAAATGGTTTAATATAAAATACGGATTAAAGAGCTTCTATAACCTATACCTTTTATCCTTTTCAAATTTCACCGGCTTTATAGACCCCCACCTTGCATATTCACACCTTAAATCCTCTTTTGCAGAAATATGGGAAAAATACCCCGATATGATGGATAAGCTGAGCCGCACCAAAATTCGAAGTAATGATGATATAAATCATTGGCTTATAAGGTATAGAAATCTTGCCAAGGGTAATTTCACTCCAACGAATACAAATCGCGGCGAGTTCTTAATTATAGGCGAGGATGATAAGAAAATCGAAAAGATTTTACTAAAGCGAAGCGTTCCTTTAATTTGCCTTAGCGATGATTATGAAAATATCGATTTTGAAAAAGAAAAGGAATTTTTAAAATCCCTTTTCGAAAAAATTTATCCCAATGAAAGCCATTTTGAAAGGTAATATATGTTTGAGTTTAATTACGAAACCCGATACGGAGATTATAAGGATTTTTACACGGTGAAGAATGTTTGCATTCTTGATATTATTCAGGATGTTGCAACAAGGCATTCGGCAAAGCGTGGCTTTGATATGATAAGGCTTCGCGATATGTCACTTGCATGGATGCTTCAGGGCATTAAGGTTCAGTTTTTAAAGGACACAAAAACCGAAGCCACCATAACAGCCAAAACCGCAATTAAGGATATGCGAGGAGTTACAAGTGAGCGCGGCACCCTTATTTTGCAAAACGGAGAGGTTTGCGCAAGGGCTGTTGCAAGCTGGTTTTTATTCGATTTTGCGGCAGGCAAACCAATTCGAATTCCCGAAGAAATTGCCGCAAGCTATGAACCTTATGATTTTAATGATGAATTTTTCAGCTTTAAAAAATTTAAACCCCGCGAATGCGAGGTTTTGCGAAAAATCCATATCTCAAACAAGGAAATTGATACAAACCACCACCTGAACAACCGAAAAAGCGCCGAAATACTGATGGATGCTCTCCCCTTTGATTTCCCGATTTTTGAAATGAATATCCTTTATAAAAAGGAAGCATTTTTAGGCGAGGAGCTTCTTCTTTGCCGAACTGAAACCGAGAACGGATACTATGTTCATTTAGCCGATGAAAATGGAGAAATAAGGGTTCTTGGCGAATTTATAAAAAGGTAATGAAATCTAAATTTGACTGATGATTATGCATTGTTTGTCCGAAAACTGTTCTTTTAAGAGCTCGGCTCCCTCTGATGAGGGAGCTGTTTTGCGTTAGCGAAACTGAGGGAGAGAAACAATAACTTAAATATTTATAGTTTTTCTCTCCCTCCGCCAAAACCTAAGTTTTGTCACCTCCCTCATCAGAGGGAGGCGCAAACTCATTAACACCGATTTGTTCATCAATAACCTCTTTTGAGCCACGCGACTATCGCGTGGTTTTCGTTATACAAAAAGAGTGACTGCGGCGCAGTCACTCTTTTAATTTTTATTGGCAAAGATGCTTCGACTTATCCTCTCACAGTAAAACTGCGCTACCTTTACCATAAATTCTTCGGTTACATCGAAATACTCCGCAAGGGAATGGATATCGGTGTATCCCTCTTCTAATGCCTCGATATACTTTTCTTCGGGGATGAGGGTTTTTATAGCCCATTTCTCCGCCTTTGTTTCATTCTTTCCGCGAATTTCAGCACCTGACCGAACATTATAAAAAGCCAGGGTTTCGCAGTGGCCAAGCTCGTGAGCTAAGCGCACTCTTTCCTCCGCGTGTGTTGTTGGTTTTTCATCAAGCGCGATAAACATTCCGCTATCAAGCTTTAAGCAAACCGACCCCGTTTGAGGCAAGGGAAATCTATCCACCTTTATTCCTTTCCTTTCGGCAAGTTCATAAAGTTTAATGGTTTCCATTTTCACGTTCCTTTACATATTGTGCATATCTTTTCACTTCGGTCCACATTTCTTCCGTTACAAAGGTATCTCCGCCGAAAAGAGCCACCTTAACCGCATCATCAGAAAGCTGCGGCGCCTTTCCGCTATATAGATATTCAAGGCTGACCTCGAAATATTTTGCTATGGATGAAAGAGTGGTTACCGAAAGATTTTTTATTCTTCCTTTTTTATAGTCGGTGAGGATTGCGCGCGGAATTTCACATTCGCGGCAAAGTGTTGTTACATTTATCCCCCTATTCCGACAAAGTTCTTCTATCCTCGAATAAATTTCTTCCATAAATATGCCCCTTTTTTGTGCAATTCTTACGAATTACGAAATTTCATAAATTTTGTCCTTGACAATTACGATTTTCCGTAATAGAATATGCACGTGATACGGAATTTCGTATTTTTCAACCCTTTGAAATAATTATATTACATAATTCCGTAAAAGTCAACATAAAAAGAAAGGATGCATATTTAGTGTACTATTGTCAGGACTGCGGATGCGAATTTGTTTCTCCCTTGAGAATTTTTGAAAAGCATTCACTTGAAAACCCCCCTTTTGAAACATTTTTTGTTTGCCCCTCTTGTAAAGGGGTAAATTATGAGTTAAAGGTTTATTCACACTGTCGCTGTTGCGGAGCAAAGCTAACCGAAGGTCAAACCGAATACTGCAACGCAACCTGCAAAGAAACAGGGAAAAAGCTATGGGCGGCGGAGAGAAAACGCCGCGTTCACAACTTTTCAAGCCCTATTGCAATGATTATGAGAGAGGTTGAGGAATATAACCGAATAAATGGAACAAAATTAAGTTATGGTCAATATGTTGCTTTTGTGAGGTGAAAGAGATGACAAGACAGGCAAAAAAACATTATCTTGAAAGCTATAGATTACAGCAAGCAAAAATCAAACGGTTTCGCGACCTTATGATTGAGCTTCCCGACAAGCGCGACCTTTATCACATTTGCATTGAAAAGGTTGAGCAGTTCAGGAAAACAATTGAAAAACAAATTGAAAAGGTTGATGGCACCCTGCTTTCAGAAATCCTTTTTCAAAAATATGTTTGCGGAAAGACACTTGAGGAAATAGCGTTACTTCTTAATTACAGTCACCGCCAAATAGAACGATTACATATAAAGGCTTTGGAAAATTTTTCAGTTTGTTAGTTCTTTACTTTTATTTACAATAGTAGTATAATACGGAAAGAACAAATGTTTTGTCGCAATTGGTCGATGAAATAATTTTTTTTAGAAAGCGAGGCGAAAATTGTGGGAGAGCGGATAATTTTACACTGCGACCTTAACAACTTTTTTGCCTCGGTTTCTTTGCTTTTTAGCCCAACTATAAAGGATTTGCCCGTTGCGATTTGCGGAAGCAAGGAGGAGCGGCACGGAATAGTTCTTGCAAAAAATGAGGTTGCAAAAGCCTTTGGCGTTAAAACCGCCGAGGCTATTTTTGAGGCACAAGCAAAATGTCCTGACCTTGTGATTTTGCCGCCTATGATGGAGGAATATAAAAAATATTCCAAGGCCTGCCGCGAAATCTTCAAGCGATACACCGATTTAATCGAGCCCTTTGGCATTGATGAATGTTGGCTTGATGTTACGGGGAGCACGCTTCTTTTCGGTGATGGCGAAACGATAGCCAACCGCATTAGAAATGATATAAAAAGGGAGCTTGGAATAACCGCATCGGTTGGGGTTAGCTTTAATAAAATTTTTGCAAAGCTCGGCTCGGATATGAAAAAGCCCGATGCCACCACCGTTATCTCCAAGGAAAACTTTAAAGAAATGGTTTGGCCGCTTCCTATAACCGACCTTCTTTTTGTTGGAAAAAGCAGTGCCGCAAGACTTAATTCCTCGGGAATTTTCACCATTGGCGATTTAGCGGAATGCGAGGAGGAAACACTTAAGAAGCTGCTCGGCAAAAACGGAAGTGATTTGCATCGCTTTGCCTTGGGACTTGATGATTCCCCTGTTCATTCTATAAACGAGGAAAGCAAGCCGAAAAGTGTTGGCCGCTCGGTTACAGGAGCTAAAGATTTCGAAAATGAGGAAGAGGTTTGGAAAACCTTTTTAGAGCTTTCAACCGAGATTTCCGATTCACTTCATAAATATTCCCTTTTAGCAGGCGGAGTTCAGATTCACCTTAGAAATCAATTGCTTGCAACGAGGGAAATCAGCCGCGCGCTTAATACTCCGACCAACAGTCCTCTGCTCATAGCAAAAAAAGGAATGGAGATATTTAAAACGAATAATATAGCCCTTCCCTTGCGCTCGGTGGGTATCAGGGCGATAAACTTAAAAGATGATGGCGCATTCATTCAGCAGGACCTTTTCGGAGAAAGCGAAAAGGAGCTTAAAATTGAAAGAATTGAGGACTCGGTTTACTCGGTCAGAAAAAAATTCGGCAGTGATGCGGTAAAACGCGGAAGCGTTATTAAACACGATTAACCCTTGAAAATTATGCTAATTTAGTGTATTATATTTATAATAATTTTTTAAGGAGAACAACCAGTGTCATTCCCACTTGAAAGAATAAGAAATTTTTGTATTGTAGCCCATATTGACCACGGAAAATCTACCCTTGCGGATAGATTGCTTGAGCTCACCCAATCGGTTGCTCAAAGAGATATGGAGGAGCAAATACTCGATAGTATGGATTTAGAGCGCGAGCGCGGCATCACCATTAAGGCTCACGCAGTAACCCTTTATTATAAGGCAAAGGATGGGCTTGAATATGAGCTCAACCTTATTGACACACCGGGGCACGTTGACTTTAACTATGAGGTTTCGCGTTCGCTCGCGGCTTGCGAGGGTGCAGTTCTTGTTGTTGATGCTTCTCAAGGAATTGAGGCTCAAACACTTGCAAACACCTATTTAGCTGTTGACCACGGACTTGAAATTCTTCCCGTTATAAATAAAATCGACCTGCCGAGTGCCGACCCCGATAGAATAAAAACAGAAATAGAGGATGTTATCGGCATCCCTGCCGATAATGCGCCGCTAATCTCGGCAAAAACAGGCGTTAACGTTGAAGAGGTTCTTGAAAAAATCGTTACCGAGTTTCCCGCGCCCAAGGGCGATGTAAACGCTCCCTCCTCGGCTCTTATTTTTGACTCCTACTATGACCCTTATAAAGGTGTTGTTGTATATTTCCGCGTTATGAGCGGAAAGATAAAGAGTGGCGAGAGAATCAGGATGATGGCAACCGGCGCCGAGTTTGACATTGTTGAAATCGGCAGAAAAAGAGCCACCTCTATGGAGCCTTGTGACTGTCTTGAAGTGGGCGAGGTTGGTTATCTTTCGGCATCAATTAAAACGGTTAGCGAGGCAACCGTTGGCGATACTATCACTCTTGTTAACAACCCCATCAGCGAGCCGCTTGCAGGCTATCGCAAGGTAAACCCCGTTGTTTTCTGCGGTATTTATCCTGCCGATGGCGCAAAGTATCCCGAGCTTCGTGAGGCGCTCGAAAAATTGCAGCTCAATGATGCTTCGCTCCTTTTTGAGCCTGAAACCTCAACCGCGCTCGGCTTTGGTTTCCGTTGCGGCTTCTTAGGTCTTCTTCATATGGAGATTATCCAGGAGCGACTCGAACGCGAATATAATCTCGACCTTGTTACAACTGCGCCGAGTGTTGAATATAAATTCGAGCTCACCGATGGCGAGGTTATAAGTGTTGACAACCCGACAAACTATCCAGACCCTGCAACCATCGCTTCGGCTATGGAGCCGGTTGCGGATGTTCATATTTATAGCCCGAGCGAATTTGTTGGAACAATTATGCAGCTATGCGAGGAAAGGCGAGGAACTTATATAAATATGAGTTATCTCGGCGACCGTGTTGATATTCATTACATTATGCCGATGGGCGAAATTGTTTATGACTTCTTTGATGCGCTCAAATCTCGCACCAAGGGATATGCAAGCTATGACTATGAAACCAAGGGCTATGAGAAATCAAAGCTTGTGAAGCTTGATGTTATGCTTGCAGGCGATGTTGTTGATGCGCTTTCCTTCATCGTTTTCAGCGATAATGCATATACCCGCGCTCGCCGAATTGCCGAAAAGCTTAAAGACTATATTCCGCGCCAGCTATTCGAGGTTCCCATTCAGGTTGCTGTTGGCGGAAAGATTATTGCACGAGAAACCGTTAAAGCTCTTCGCAAGGATGTTCTTGCAAAGTGCTATGGCGGTGATATAACGAGAAAGAAAAAGCTTCTTGAAAAGCAGAAAGAAGGTAAAAAGCGAATGCGCCGCTTAGGTTCCGTTGAGGTTCCGCAGGAGGCATTTATGGCGGTGCTCAAGCTTGATGAATAATATGGAGAATAGAACCTATAAAAAGAAAAAAAGGGCTATCAGCCCCGCAGTTTTAATTGCCGCCGCTTGCGCGATTGTTTTGGCAATAGTTTTAATTGTTCTTTTATTTGTTATGTTAGGAAACGGAGAAACAGGCGGCGAAATTTCGCAGGTTTCAACCTCCTCAAGCGAGGTTTCCTCAAGCAGCGAGGCTTCATCAAGCAGTGAAGCTTCATCAAGTAACGAAAGCTCCTCGATGGCTGAACCGGTTGACAAGCCTGCCGAATCACAGGTTGTTGATGTTGGGGGCTACACGCTTGATGCTAATTATGAGCGACTAATTCTCGTTAACAGTAGCAACCCACTGCCCGAAGATTACGATTACAAGGGCAACCTTGCCACCATTGAAAAGAAATATTTGAACGGTGAGCTCACCCAAATAGATAAGGATATTCTTCCCTATCTTTTGGCGCTTGTGAACTCGGCTTGGGAGGATGGAGTTAAGGTTTATATCCGCTCGCCCTTCCGCTCTTATGAAACACAAAAGATGCTTTTTGATAACAAGGTGCAACGAGTTATTTCCGCAGGCACCCCTGCCGACAAGGCGGAGGATGAGGCGGCAACCGTTGTTGCAAGACCGGGAACAAGCGAACACCACACAGGTCTTGCGGTTGACTTCAATACCGCATCAAACTATTTTGAGGGAACCGATATGGATTTATGGCTTCGCGAACACGCCGAAGATTTCGGTTTCATCCTCAGGTATCCTAAGGAGAGCCAGGATATAACAGGTGTTATTTATGAGCCTTGGCATTATCGCTTTGTTGGAATAAATGTTGCAAAGGAAATAAACCGCCTTGGTGTAACACTTGAAGAATATATTGAAATGAAGAAATAAACATAAAAAAACCACCCGAAATTTCGGGTGGTTTTAATTTTGATTTAATTACTTAATCATGCTTGCAACTTCGTTTGCAAAATCATCAACGCGCTTTTCGATGCCCTCGCCCTTTTCATAACGGGTGAATGAAAGAACCTTAATATCCTTTCCAAGCTCCTTAGCGGTCTTTTCAACATACTTACCAACGGTGAGGTCACCATCAATAACATACTGCTGTTCAACAAGGCAGTTCTCCTTGTAGTATTTGCCGATTTTACCTTCAACGATTTTTGCAAGAACCATCTCAGGCTTATTAGCCATCTTAGGATCTTCCTTCATCTGCGAGATAAGGATTTCCTTTTCCTTCTCGATTACTTCAGCAGGAACACTTGCTTCATCAAGATATAAAGGATTCATAGCTGCAATCTGCATTGCAATATTCTTACCCATAGCAACAAGTGCTTCATCATCAGCATTAAGCTCGGTTTCGAAATCAACGAGAACGCCGATTTTTCCGCCTGCGTGAACATAAGAAACAACCTTGCCTTCGATGCGAACGAAGCGGCGAATCTTAATATTTTCACGGATAGCAAGGAATAATTCCTGAACCATACCCTCAACTGTCATACCATCCTTCTCACAAGCAAGGAGAGCATCCATATCAGCAGGATTCTGTTCTGCAATGATAACTGCAACCTTGTTTGCAAGCGCCTTAAACTCTTCACCGTTAGCAACGAAGTCGGTTTCTGCGTTGAGCTCTACCATAACGCCTACGCCATTAGCGGTATAGGTGCAAACGGTACCCTCAGCGGCAATTCTGCCTGCCTTCTTAGCCTGTGAAGCAAGGCCTTTTTCTCTTAAATAATCAACTGCGGCATCCATGTCACCGTCGCACTCAACGAGTGCCTTTTTACAGTCCATCATTCCGCAACCGGTTTTTTCTCTTAAAGCCTGAACATCTTTAGCGGTAAAAGCCATCTAAATCTACCTCCGATATAATTATTCAGCAGCTTCTTCTGCTACTTCTTCTACTACTTCCTCAGTAGCTTCTGCATCCTGTGCAGCAGTGCCCATTTCAGTTCCCTGTCTGCCTTCAATAACAGCAGCAGCGATAGTTTCAGCAATAAGCTTTACTGCGCGAATAGCATCATCGTTACCGGGGATAACTGCATCAATTTCATCAGGGTCACAGTTAGTATCAACGATTGCGATAATCGGGATACCAAGCTTCTTAGCCTCTGCAACTGCGATTCTTTCTTTGCGGGGGTCTACTATAAACATAGCAGCAGGAGTTCTCTTCATCTCCTGAATTCCGCCGAGATACTTCTCTAATTTTTCGATTTCAAGAGTTAACTTAACAACTTCCTTCTTGGGAAGAAGCTCGAAAGTTCCATCATCTCTCATGGTGCGGAGCTGGTTAAGTCTTGCAATACGAGTGCGAATAGTGCTGAAGTTGGTGAGCATACCGCCGAGCCAACGAGCATTAACATACGGCATTCCACAGTGCTCTGCTTCTTCCTTAACAGAATCCTGAGCCTGTTTCTTGGTGCCTACAAAAAGGATGTCTCCACCCTCGGCTGCAATGTCACGAACGAACATATAAGCCTCATTGAGCTTCTTAACGGTCTTCTGTAAGTCGATGATATAGATACCGTTACGCTCTGTGAAAATGTACTCAGCCATTTTCGGATTCCAACGTCTTGTCTGATGTCCGAAATGAACACCTGCTTCAAGAAGCTGTTTCATTGATACTACTGCCATTTTTCTTTCCTCCTGAGGTTTTCCCTCCATCCTGCAAAGGTTCGGAAAACACCTTAGTATCACGGTGCCACCTGACCGAATTTAATGCAGAATGTGTGTAATATTTTTTGCTATAGCGGATATTTCTCCACGATAGCCGATAAATTATATCATAACAGTTCACAAAATTCAAGTCTTTTTTGAAATAATTTTGATTTTTTCGCCAAAAAATTTTTTTGGTGTTGACTTTTTACCTTTGAAATATTATTATATATAGTAATATAAATTTGAGAACGAAGGAGATATTATTATGGCTTTTTATTTCAGTGAAGTTTCGCACACCTTTAATGAGTACCTTTTGGTACCGGGATATTCATCGAGCGAATGTGTTCCCGCTAACGTTAGTCTTAAAACTCCGTTGGTTAAGTTCAAAAAGGGTGAGGAACCTGCAATCAGTATGAACATTCCTATGACCTCTGCTATAATGCAATCGGTTTCGGGCGAGAAATTGGCAGTAGCATTGGCTCGTGAGGGCGGCGTTTCGTTTATCTTCGGTTCTCAAAGCATTGAGGATGAGGCAGCTATGGTTGCTCGCGCAAAGTCTTATAAAGCAGGTTTTGTTGTGAGCGCATCTAACGTTACCCCCGATAACACCCTTGCTGATATTTTAGAGCTTAAAGCAAAGAACGGCTTCTCAACCGTTGCTGTTACCTCGGATGGCAGCGCTAACGGAAAGCTTTTAGGTATCGTTACAAGTCGTGATTACCGTGTTAGCAGAATGGATACCGCAACCCGCGTTGCAGATTTTATGACTCCTCTTGCAAACCTTATTACCGCTGATGAGGATACAACACTTAAAACCGCTAATGATATTATATGGGATAACAAGTTAAATTCTCTCCCCATCGTTGATAAAAACGGAAATTTAAAATATTTCGTTTTCCGCAAGGACTATGATGCGCACAAGGAAAACCCCAATGAATTACTTGACAAGCACAAGAGATACATTGTAGGCGCAGGTATAAATACAAGAGACTATGCTGAGCGTGTTCCTGCTCTTATTGAGGCAGGCGCAGATGTTCTTTGTATTGACTCTTCGGAAGGCTTCAGTGAATGGCAGTCGAGAACTATTGCTTTTATTCGTGAGAAGTATGGCGATAGCGTTAAGGTTGGCGCAGGAAACGTTGTTGATAGAGAAGGCTTCCTCTTCCTCGCCAAAGCAGGCGCTGACTTTATTAAGGTTGGTATCGGCGGCGGCTCTATTTGTATAACAAGAGAAACAAAGGGTATCGGTAGGGGACAGGCTACTGCTCTTATCGATGTTTGCAAGGCTCGTGATGAATATTTTGAGGAAACCGGAATTTATGTTCCCGTTTGCTCGGATGGTGGTATCGTTCATGACCATCATATGACACTTGCTCTCGCAATGGGCGCTGACTTCCTTATGCTCGGAAGATACTTCGCTCGTTTTGATGAAAGCCCGACAAATAAGATTAACATCAACGGAAACTATTATAAAGAATATTGGGGCGAGGGTTCAAACCGCGCACGCAACTGGCAAAGATATGACCTTGGCGGCGATAAGAAGTTATCCTTTGAAGAGGGTGTTGACTCCTATGTTCCTTATGCCGGAACTCTAAAGGATAACGTTAACCTTTCACTCAGCAAGGTTAAATCAACAATGTGCAACTGCGGAGCGCTCACCATCCCCGAGCTTCAGCAAAAAGCCAAGCTCACACTTGTTAGCGCAACAAGTATTATCGAGGGCGGCGCTCACGATGTTATCCAAAAGGAAACAAGCCTCGGCACAAGTAAATAATTAAATATAACTAAAACTCCCGAAGTTCAACTTCGGGAGTTTATTTTTATCTCTTTATAGCTTTTCCTATTTTTTGAGAGCTTTTGCTATTGGTTGCGGTGGCAGTAACTGTATACTGATATTTCGTTCCTTTTTTTACCTTTTTATCGGTATACGAACGGGATGTGGTGGTTTTCACCTTACTCCATCCGCTCCATTTACCCTTTTTAGAGTTATAGGTGCGCCTATATACAACATATTTAGTTGCGCCTGCCGATTTACCCCAGCTCACCTTAAGATACTTGCCTGATTTTGCGGTTTTCACGCTCGGCGCGGCGAGGCGCATTGCCTTGACACTTGCCTTGCTTGCGCTTACAAAATTTTTATTGAAAGCCTTAACCTCATACTGATAGTATCTTCCGGAAACTGCTTTTTTATGATCATAATAACGCTTTGTTGTTGTGGCAATCTTGGTCCAGCTGCTCCACTTTTTATTCTTATAGTATCGGCAATAAACGATATAACCCTTTGCGCCGGGAACCTTTGACCAGCTAACCTTGTTTGCTTTTGTTGTTCCGCTGTTCTTAACCTTTGGAGTTGCAAGATTTATGTTATATCTATACGTTTTACTGCCACTATAAGCTCCGCTTAGTGTTACGGTCATCGTATAACTACCCAAGCTCTTGCTGCCGCTGTTCGACCACTTAACCGAATATGAACTAATCTTTTTGCCCTCGGTATCAGTAATGGTGACAGTAGGTCTTCTTGTTGAGCCTGTATAAGTAAACGAGGTTGCGCTAATCTTGATTGATTTTATTGCCGCAACCTTTTCGGTTCTTATAAGCTTTCCGCATTTTGAACAAACTATCTTCTTTGTTCCAACCTCGCCTATTCCTGCCTTCTTGCTATAAACCGATTTCTCTTTGTGTCCGTTTCCGCAATCGGCTATAACTATGGAATAATATTTAGGATTGTTGGTATATCTGCTTACTCTTATATAATATGTTCCGGCCTCAAGGAATTTCGTATCATCTAAATCATAGCGAACACTTCTGTTATATTCCAATCCCTCGCGAGAATTATATAGGTGTATTTCAATTGAATCGGTTTCGTTATCTACATAAATTCGATAATCATCATCATAAGGAGCTGTGATTTTAAACCAATCTATATCTGAAGCGTTACCAAGCTTTCCTTCGTATGTTCCATTGAGATTTATCTGTTTTGCTTCATCGCGAGTGTTTCCTTCATAATCTCGTTCACTTGTTGCACGGAAGGTATACATACTTTCGTTATCATTGCTCACAAGCTTTACATAGTAAAGAGAACTCGGCTCTAAATCAGCGATAACAGTTTTCTCTCCGCCGTGATATGCATAATTGCTTGCAATTTCAGCTCCATCCGCATCATACAAACGCACTTCATAATAACACGAAGAGAGCGCATTCATTTCGAGAGAATATGCAACATTATATTCAGCGGTTTCAAATTTTAAATAATCTGCATCTCCTTTTCCATCAAACGAGCTCTTATATTCTTTATTCAGCTGAATTGCTGTGGCTCTTTCTTTATCATCAAAATATATATCAACTTTTTTATCAACCGAGAAAGAATAATTTCCCGGATTGAAAGCCGATAATACTAAATAATAGGTGCTACTCGGTGCAAGAAGAGCATTAAATTTTATCTTTCCTGAATGATAGCTATAACCATCATCAATTAAGGTTCCAATGCTATCATATAAAGCAACCGTTGCGCCAACATCCGATGAGAGCAAATCAAAACTGATGTGATAATACGCGTTGTTTTCGCTCGTTGTGAAGCAAATATAATCCACATCATTATTTCCATCGAAGGATGATTCATATTTCTTTCCAAACTCTATTGATGTTGCTTTTTCTTTATTGTTGAAATATATATCTACCTTTTTATCAACCGAGAAGGCATAATTCCCCGCATTGAAGCCGGTCAATAATAAATAATAGTTACTATCGGGCTTAAGAAGCGCATTATATGTTATTTTCCCTGTGGTATATCTATAATCATCATCAATTAGGTTTCCATCGTTATCATATAAAGCAACCGTTGCGCCAACATCCGATGAAAGCACATCAAAATTGATATGATAATATGCGTTATCGGAATCGGTTGTGAAGCAAAGATAATCTTTATCATCCGAACCATCGAAGGATGAGCTATATTTCTTTCCAAACTCTATCGGTGTTGCATTTTCTTTATCATCAAAATAAATGTCTGCCTTTTTATCAACCGAGAAGGTGTAATTTCCCGGGTTGAAGCCCTTTATAGACAAATAATATGTGCTGTTTGGTTTAAGAAGAGCGTTATAGCTTAATGTTCCTGTTGTATATCTATAATCATCATCGATTAAGGTGCCCATGCTATCATACAAGGAAACCGTTGCACCAACATCGGCGGAAAGTAGTTCAAAATTGACATGATAGTATGCGTTGTCGGAATCGGTTGTAAAGCTGAAATAATCAACATCGTTTGTTCCGTCAACGCTTGTTGTATATTCCGTATCAAGCTCCATCTTATAAGCTGTTTCAAACGAGGGACCGGCAACATCAAGCGTTTGTTCAACATCAAGAACATAACCGCCTGCTGTTCCCAATATGCAATAGCAATATTTGGTGTTTTCTTTAAGCTGAAGGCTCACGCTTGAAGTTCTTCCACTGCTAACGGAAAAGTTAGTGATATCTCGCCAGGGAATTTCTCCTGCCCCCGCAACATACTCATAAAGCCAAAGCTCCTGATAACCCGTTTTGCTCAAATTTTCAAGTGAAAAATTATAAAACGAGCGCTCGGCATCCGATGTGAACACATACCAATCTTCATCGGTATTAGCATCAACCGAGGATACAAAGTTTCCATTCGGCTCAACCTCTAATGCCTCTTCCCAACTATCAGGTCCTATATCGGCAATTGTTTTGGTTGATATCCTATAGTTTCCCGATATGGTTGAAGTAACCTTAACGGAATATGTATGTCCGGGATAAAGTTTAACCGAAACGGAATTTGTATATCCGCAACGAACATTTGTGGCTGCTAACCTATCATCATATTCATCAAAAATCTCTACCGACAATTCGCCGAAAAACAAATTGAACATAAAATCAAGGTAGGCTATACCCGTTCTAAGCTCGGCGCTTTGGTTTCTTATCGAAAACTTATAATAAGTTTCCTCGGTTGGAACAACGGAATACCAATCAGAATCAGTAATACCCTCGATATAACCCTGCACAACATCTTCGGCACCGATAACGGTTGAACCTTTTGTCGTATGTTCTGAAGCGCCTACAGTAAGTGTTCCGCAAGCCATGCTGAAGCACAACACAATGCAAAGCAATGTGCTTATTGCTTTTTTGAGATAAATAGAACCCTTGTTATTCATTTTCTCTCCTCCATATCGATATGATATATCTATTTTAATATACTCTATCGGGATATTTATGTCAAGGAAAAAGGCGGTTCAACAAGAACCGCCTTTTTGTTATTTGCAAAAGTTTTCGATATAGTTATCTATTGAGGATTTTATGATTTTTATTGCCTCTTCTCTGCCGCTCACTTCATCAACTGCGGTTTCCTTGTTTTCAAGGTTTTTATAAACAGTGAAGAAATGCTTCATCTCATTAAATACATGAGGCGGCAGGCTATCAATATCCTTATATTGATTATAATTCGGGTCGTTATAAGGAATTGCGATAATCTTTTCATCGTTTCTTCCGTTATCTATCATCTTGATAACGCCGATAGGATAAGCTCTGACAAGTGTTAACGGTTCAAGCGGCTCTGCGCAGATAAGCAAAACATCAAGGGGGTCGTTATCATCGCCAAGCGTTCTCGGGATAAAGCCATAGTTTGCGGGATAGTGGGTTGAAGTATAGAGTATGCGGTCAAGAATTATATAGCCTGTTTCCTTATCAAGCTCATACTTCTTCTTGCTACCCTTTGATATTTCAACAACGCATAAAAAATCCTCAGGTGATATTCTTTTAGGTGAAACATTATGCCAAATATTAGACATTTGTTTTCCCTCCTTTAAATTTCATCAGCCGACGCTATCTTAATTCCGTTTGCAGATAAAATCTCGCATGCCATATCCTCATCATCAGCCTTAAGCACCATAAGAGCTTTACCCTCAGTTCTTCCAAGGAAGGCATACATATATTCAATGCCAATGCCTGCATCGGAAATGTGGTCAAGCACAGCGGCAAGACCGCCAACCTTATGGTCGATATAAACCGCGATAACATCGGTAACCTTTGAAACAATACCGATTTCGCGCAAGATTTCTCTTGCCTTATCAATATCGCTAACGATTACCCTTAAAATGCCGAAATCGGTTGTATCAGCGATAGAAAGAGCGCTGATATCAACTCCTCCACTGCTTAATGCATCCATTATGGAATGAAGTCGACCCGATTTGTTTTCAACGAAAATTGAAAGTTGCTTTATAAACATAGTTTACCCTCCTTAATGAAGTTTACGCTTATCAATTACGCGTTTTGCCTTGCCTTCGCTACGGGTTATAGATTTTGGATTCACAAGGCGCACCTTGGGGGCTATACCGAGTGTGCTGCGAAGCTTCTCGGTGATGAGTCTTTCTGTTTTTTCAATTCCCTTAACTCCATCCGAGAACATTTCCTCGCTCATTTCAACCTCAACCTCAAAGGTATCATTATTATTAACTCTATCAACAATAATTTGGTAATTGGGAGTTATTTCTCCGCCAACTCCTAAGAGCACCTCTTCGATTTGAGAGGGGAATACATTAACGCCGCGGATAATGAGCATATCATCGGTTCTTCCCTGAGGCTTGTTCATTCTAACATGGGTTCTTCCGCACTTGCAGGGCTCATAATTAAGAGAACAAATATCTCTTGTTCTATATCTTATAAGCGGGAAGCCCTCCTTGGTGATGGTAGTGAAAACGAGCTCACCTTGTTCTCCCTCGGGGAGTACTTCGCCTGTATCGGGATCAATAATTTCGGGGATAAAGTGGTCCTCACAAACGTGCATTCCACATTGATATTCACATTCATACGAAACACCGGGGCCCATAATTTCAGAAAGGCCATAGATATCACAAGCCTTAAGACCTAACTTCTCCTCAATTTGATGGCGCATTTCCTCGGTCCAGGGCTCAGCACCGAAAATGCCTGTTTTAAGCTTTAATTGGTCCTTAACACCCATCTCCTCAATAACCTCGCCGAGATACATAGCATAAGAAGGAGTGCAGCAAAGAACGGTTGCACCGAAATCTATCATTGTTTGAATTTGGCGTTGCGTGTTACCTGCTGAAATCGGAATAGCAGTTGCGCCGATTCTAACAGCGCCATCGTGCGCGCCAAAGCCACCTGTGAAAAGGCCTAAGCCATAGGAAACCTGAACAAAAGCGTTTTCATCATTTCCTGTTGCAATGAGCATTCTTGCAAAGCAATCCGCCCACATAGTGAGGTCGTTATCGGTATAGCCAACAACGATTTGCTTTCCTGTTGTGCCTGATGAAGCGTGAACTCTTCTTATTTCACTCATAGGAACTGCAAAAAGGCCGTAAGGGTAATAATCTCTTAAATCCTGTTTATAGGAGAAGGGTAGCTTATGCAAATCTTCAACGCCCTTAATATCCTCAGGCTTTAAACCCTTTTCATCCATTCTCTTTCTGAAAAGCTCAACCTTTTCATACATTCTTTTAACCTGGCGGCAAAGCTTTTCGCTTTGGTCACGCTTAATTTCCTCACGAGGCATAGCCTCGTATTCCGGTTGCCACATTTTGCTCATAATTTTATTCTCCTTTGTAGCCCAAATCAAAAGCCTTTAGGTTAACCTCAAGGAATTTTTCGGGTACGGTAGTTTTAATGGTTTCAACCCATTTTTCGTAAGGGATTTCGCTAAGCGAAGCCATAACGCCGATAAGAACAACGTTAACTGCCTTGATGTTTCCTGCCTTCTTTGCAAGCGTTAGAGCATCGAGCACCATCGCATCCGCCTTTTCGGATATTTTATCCGCAATATTTTCGGGATATTTTGCCGCTCCCGTTATAACGGGCATAGGGTTAATGCTTTGAGCATTAACGATTATTTTGCCGCCCTTTTTAAGATAGGGCAATGCACGATAAGCTTCAAGAAGCTCAAAAGCAAGAATTATATCAGCCTCACCCTCATCAATTATGGGGGAGTGAACCTTTTCGCCATACTTAACATAGGTTACAACGCTTCCGCCTCGCTGGCTCATTCCGTGAACCTCCGAAACCTTAACATCATAGCCTTCATTTATAACGGTGTTACCAAGAATTCGGCTTGCAAGGAGAGTTCCCTGACCGCCAACACCAACTATCATTATGTTTTTAGTCATTTTACTCTTCCTCCTTTTCAATAGCGCCAAACGGACAAACATTCACACAAAGTCCGCATCCGTTACACTGGGTTGCATCGATAACCGGCTTGTCATCCTTAATTGAGATTGCCGGGCAACCGAGTTTCATACACATCTTGCAGTTTTTGCAGTTATCATTTATCTTGCATCTGCCTGTATACTTAACGGTTTTAAGCAACGCGCAGGGGCGCTGAGCAATAATAACCGAGGGCTCTTCCCTGTTAACCTCTTCCTTAACAATGCTTTCAAAGTTCTTAACATCAAACGGGTCAGCAACAACAACGTGTTCAATTCCAACCGCACGACATAAAGCGATAAGATTGACCTGCTTGGTTTCCTCACCCTTTATGGTATAGCCTGTGGTGGGGTTGTTTTGGTGACCTGTCATACCCGTTATAGAGTTATCAAGGATAATAACGGTGTTATTTCCCTTGTTATAAACGATATCAACAAGACCTGTTATACCCGAATGCATAAAGGTTGAATCGCCTATAACCGAAACGAGCTTCTTGTTAAACTCGGCTCCTCTTGCCTTTGCCATACCAAGCGCCGCGCTAACCGAAGCGCCCATACAAATAGTGGTATCAACCGATGCAAGCGGTGCTACTGCGCCGAGGGTATAACAACCGATATCACCTGACACAACAAGACCTAACTTTTTAAGCACATAGAAGGTTCCTCTGTGAGGACAGCCTGCGCACATAACGGGAGGTCTTACGGGAATCGGCTCATCCGCCTTAACGGTTTCGGGTGCCTCTTCACCTAAAACAGCCTTTTTAATCATATTCGGTGTATATTCACCGAGCAATGTAAAGATTTCCTTGCCCTTAATATTGTTCACACCGATGCTCTTGCAGTGCTCCTCAATTACAGGGTCTAACTCTTCTATAACATAAACAGTTTCGTAATTCTTTGCGAAGTCCTTAATCTTTTCTACCGGCAACGGATAAACCATACCGAGCTTTAAGAAGTCAGCCTTTTCGCCGAGAGCTTCCTTTGCATATTCATAGGCGATACCTGCGGTTATAACACCGATTTTGGCACCGTTATTCTCTACTGTGTTAATGCCATCCTTTTCAGCAAACTCAACAAGTGAAGCAATTCTTTCTTCAACAGTTACATGCCTTTTAACTGCGTTTGCAGGCATCATAACATATTTGCCGATATTCTTTTCATAAGGCTTAATTTCAACATTCTCGCGCTCGCATATCTCAACCAAGCTTTGCGAATGGGAAACTCTTGTTGAAAGTCTTATGAAAACGGGGGTATCAAACTCCTCCGAGAGAGCAAATGCCCTTTTTGTGAATTCCTTGCACTCCGAAGAATCTGCAGGCTCAAGCATTATAATTTTAGATGCCTTTGCATAGTGGCGAGAATCCTGCTCATTTTGAGAGGAATGCATACCTGGGTCATCCGCAACGCAGAAAACAAGACCACCGTTAACACCTGTGTAGCTCACTGTGAAAACAGGGTCAGCCATAACATTAAGGCCCACGTGCTTCATACAGCTCATTGCTCTCGCTCCGCCGATGGATGCGCCGATAGCTACCTCGGCGGCAACCTTCTCATTGGGCGACCACTCTGAATATATTTCATCATACTTTGCTGTTTCCTCGGTGATTTCGGTGCTTGGGGTTCCCGGGTAGGATGCAACAACATTCACTCCCGCCTCATAAGCGCCGCGGGCAACAGCCGCATTTCCAAGTAATAACTTCTTCATTTTACTTCTCCTATTTTATTTCGTTTTGCTGAGCTACAACGCTCTCTCCGCAATACATTTTGCGAAGCTTTGGCTTTTCAATTTTGCCCGTTGGGTTTCTCGGCACATCGGCAAAGATAACCTTGCGAGGCCTTTTATATCTCGGTAGGTCATAGCAGAAATCTTCAACCTCTTCTTCGGTTAAGGTCATTCCCTCTTTAACTTGAATAATGGCGGTTGCTATCTCGCCGAGTCGCGCATCGGGAAGACCGATAACCGCAACATCACTGATTTTATCGCACTTGCGAAGATAATCTTCTATCTGAACGGGATAAAGGTTTTCGCCGCCCGAAATGATAACATCTTTTTTTCGGTCTACAAGGAAGATAAAGCCATCCTCATCCTCAGCCGCCATATCGCCTGTGTGAAGCCAACCATCCTTAAGCACTTCGTTTGTTGCATTTTCATCCTTATAATATGCGGTCATAACACCGGGGCCCGCAACTGCAAGCTCTCCAACCTCGCCGCGTTTTACCTCGTTACCGGCAGTATCAACAATTTTTGTTTTCCAGCCATAACCCGCTTTACCGATAGCGCCAACCTTATGCTCATTTTCAACACCCAAATGAACACAACCGGGGCCGATTGATTCGGAAAGACCGTAATTAGTATCATAAGCGTGATTCGGGAAATACTGCTTCCAACGCTTTATAAGACTTGGCGGTACAGGTTGAGCGCCGATATGCATAAGTCTCCACTGCGAGAGGGTGAAATCATCGAGCTTTATATCTCCTCTTTCTATCGCATCGAGGATATCCTGCGCCCACGGAACGAGCAACCAGACTATTGAGCATTTCTCTTCAGAAACTGCATTTAGTATCCATTCGGGCTTAATGCCTTTAAGGATAACCGCTCTGCCGCCAACAAGGAACGAGCCGAACCAATGCATTTTAGCACCCGTGTGATATAGCGGCGGAATGCAAAGGAAAACATCATCCTTTGTTTGCGAGTGGTGGTTTTGCTCGGTTAATGCCGCATGCATAAGGCTTCTGTGCTTATGTATAATCGCCTTCGGAAAGCCTGTTGTTCCCGAGGAGAAATAAATCGCAGCATCGTCATCATCAGTAAGCTTTATATTAGGGCTCTTTGAAGAGCAATATGAAACAAGATTATCATAGCTTTCGGCAAAGGTCGGGCAATCATCGCCGAGATAAAGCCACATTTTAACACGCTTTACTCTCGAACAAATTTGCTCGACACGACCTGTAAACTCGGGGCCGAAAATGATAACATCAGCATCGGCAAGCTCAAGGCAATATTTTATTTCATCGGCAGCATAACGATAGTTAAGCGGCACCGCCATAGCGCCTGCCTTTAAAACACCGAAATAAATCGGGAGCCACTCAATGCAGTTCATAAGAAGAATTGCAACCTTATCTCCCTTCTTTATTCCGCGAGAGAGAAGAAGGTTTGCAAAGCGGTTTGCCGCCTTGTTAAAATCTCCCCAGGTAATTTCCTTGCGATAAGCATTATTCGGGTTCGCTTCAATAAGCGAATATTCCTGCCAGGTTAAGCGGCGGTTATTTTCATTTTTTGGATTTATTTCCACCAGGCTTACATCCTGCGGATAGAAGTCTGCGTTCTTTTGCAGTATCTCGGTAATAGGCATTTTTAATTTCCTTTCACTTTTACGCTTTAAAGCGGATATGTACTGTTTATATAATATACTTTTTTAGGCGATTTTGCAAGAAAAACTTTCGCAACCGAGCGCCTTTCTTTCAAAAAGGCACGAAATCACCGCGAGATTACTCCTGCGGTGACTCGATTTCCTCATGAATTTTTTGCATTTTAACGTCAAGGCGGTTAATTTCAGCGGCGCACTCTTGAAGCTCGGCCGCAATTTTTTCGGCATTTTTGCCGATTTCCTTTTTATATTTGAGCTTATGCTCAAGACTTGCCCAAAAATCCATAGCAATAGTTCGGAACTGCACCTCAACCCTTACATACTTCTTCTCTTCGGTTAAGAAGATGGGTATTTCAAGAATCAGATGAAGACTGCGGTATCCGTTGGGTTTTGGGTTTTTTATGTAATCCTTTCTTTCGATTAGCCTTATATCATCCTGTGAGCAAAGCTTATCCGAAAGAGTGTAAATATCATCGATAAAAGAACAAATAACCCGAACTCCTGCAACATCATTCAAATTTCTTTCGATATTATCAACGCTAACGGGTATTCCCTTGCGGTTCATTTTTTCGATAATGCTTGCAGGAGATTTCAACCTGCAAATCACATTTTCAAGTGGATTATGCTCGCTTTCAAGCGAAAGCTCGGTATTAAAAACATCAAGCTTTGTGCGAATTTCGAGCATCGCGCACCTATAATACATCATCAGTTTTGAAAAGGGCTTGGTTTTCTCTTCAAAAAGCTCAAGCTCTTTACTATCTATTTTTGCGTTCTCCATTATTCTTTAATTCCTTTAAATTGCGAGAGTGAATTAATTTCCTCGCCCTTGTAATTTTCAAAATAAGAAAGTATCTCCTCGCTCGTTTTGAAAACCCCTAAAAGCTCGCGATTTTTCTCGGTCATAAAGCCTTCCTTTATAGCATTTTCCAAAAGGGTTGTTATACTGTCATAATACCCGTTTTGATTAAAAATCGCTATCGGCTTATTGTGGCGGCCAAGCTGCTTTAGGGTTAGAATTTCAAAAAACTCATCAAAGGTGCCTATTCCGCCCGGCACCATAACAAAAGCATCCGCCTTTTGCTCCATTATCGCCTTACGCTCACGCATTGTCTCGGTATATACCATCTCGGTACAGCCTTCGAAAAGAATGCCAACAACATAAAAAAAAGATGGTGCAACACCGATAATTTTGCCGCCTTCTTTATAAACGCCGCGAGCTTCCGCGCCCATAAGTCCGCCCGCTCCTGCGCCATAAACGAGGGTATGACCTCGCTCAGCTAACCTTTCGCCAAACTCCTCAGTTAAGCCTATATATTTTTTATCTATAGTGTTACTTGATGCACCATAAAGGCAAATGTTCATTTATATTTCCTTTCCATTCAGTATGGATTTTATAAGGGTATCCCCAACATATTCAAGCTTTAAGGAGAAAAACGGGGCATTTTCTTCCATAAGGCGAAGAAAGATTTTATCGCCCTCCCAAATGGGCAGGTCGAGCAAAGCCTTCTTATCAACCCATTCGAGAACTCCCTCTTCACATTCCTTGATTTTTCCCGAAAAGCTTTCGGTGTGGAATATGTGCATATATTCGGTTTCCCATTTATCTGAAACAAAGGTTACTATTCCGCAGTATCGACAGTTTCTGACAGTAAGCCCTGTTTCCTCATAAACCTCGCGCGCATTGCATTCTTCGGGGCTTTCCTTATCCTCAAACTTTCCGCCGATACCAACCCATTTATCTTCGTTTAGGTCGTTTTTCTTCTTAACGCGATGGAGCATAAGGTATTTCCCATCTTTTTCTATATGACAAAGTGTTGTGTTTCTCACTCTTGCACCTGCCTTGCGGTATCCTGCGCCGCTTTATTTTTTCCTTCATCGGTTACAATGTCGGCAATTTCATCGGCTAATGCGCCCTGTGTTTCATAGGGCTTGGGCTTATTATAAAGCTCTTCCGAATAGGCCTCAGGCTCAACATATTCATAATCCTCAAGATAGAAGATACCGATATTTTTGTTATCCTGATCGAAAATGTTGTTATATTGCACCTTTTCATATTCATCAAGCATACTGTTATAGGGCGAAGAATCGCTCCAACGGAAGTAGTTACCCTGCGCATCAATATATCCAACTGTATCAATTACAGGCAAGGTTTGTGCCAAATTCAAGAGATACTTATTATATTCGGTGAGCTCAACGCCTGCAATATCAAGAACAAGGCTTGAAAGATAGTTTGCGCTGAGCCTTTCTATCTTCTTTTCCTCTATATCATAGTTCGCCCAAATATAAAACGGGGTTACATGCCTTAATTGCTCTTGTTCGGGGGTTAATCGGCTTAAATCATCAACACCTAAAATTTCGGCAATAAACTCGGGCTCAACGGTTGGCTGATGGTCGCCAAACATACAAATAATAGTTGGCTCCTCAACCTTGCCGAAATATTTTATAAGCTCGCGGAAGGCATCATCGCTCTTCTTGACAAGTGAAAGGTAATTATTAACCTTTGTATACTGCTCACTTGTTGAAGTGGTGTAAACCTCCTGCTCGAAATTAGCGAAGGTTCCTGTGTATCCTCCGTGGTTTTGCATTGTAACATTAAACGCAAAATATGGCACCTTGGAATCGTGTTTTTCATAATCCTTGATAAGCTCTTCATAATCAAAACTATCGCTTATATATTGGCGAAGGAGCATATTATCGGCATACTTAGGATAAGCCTGCTCAACAAGGCTTTGCAAATAATCGCCATCGTTACCTGCGTTTTTGAATTCATCCATAAGGCCTATATCCATAATGTTTTCAAGGCTTACAAATCTATCAAAACCGAGATTTTTATAAACGGTTGTTCTGTTCCAGCCTGCCGCATAGTATGGGTGGAAGGAATATGAGGAATAGCCCTGACCCTCGAGTGTTGAAACGAGAGAGGCTATCGGATTTTTGAGATATAGCATATAAGCATTACTGCCCGATGGCAAGAATGCGGTTGAATGGCCCGTTAGGAATTCAAATTCCGAGTTTGAGGTTCCCGCCCCTATAACAGGCACATAAAGGTTTCCCTTAACGGTATTCTTTTTAAGGCCACGCATAAAGGGCATATAGTCAATATTAGTTTCAAACTCGCCAAGCACCGATAGGTCAGCAAGCGATTCGTTCATTATGCAAATAATATTAGGCGAGGTTTCCGAAACCTGAGCGGGTGGCTTTTTATTCTCCTCGGGCTCGCCGCTTTGCACAGTGCTCGATACAAATTCGCCAACATCATCAGGGTTATATCCGCTCGGCTCATCCATCTTGAGATAGTTCATATTGCTGAAGAAATTATAAACAAAGCCATAGTTTCTATAACCTCTTGTTTGATTCCAGAAGTCAGGAGTAACGCCCATTCCGGTGAAAATATCGGTGAAATAGAATAGCACTATAACGGTCACCGCAAAGGTGGTGGTAATTGACCTTCCTATAATCTTTGCGAGCGTTTTGTGGCGAGGTGTTTGCGCTTTAAGACCGATAACGGTTACAAGAACGAAGAGCAATATACCCGTCATTTCCTTATAGGTTGGGATATAGCTATAGGTATTTGCAACGCCTGCCGCAGTTGTTATGCTGAAAAAGTCCATCGGCAAGAAAGGAGTTCCGCGGAAGTTCATAATATAGCTATGCGCAAGGGCAAAGCCAAAAAGCACAGCGTTAACCGAAACAAAAGAGATTTTAAGACTTCCCGAAAGCCCATAAACCAAGCAGTAAAGCACAAGGAACACAACATAGTTCGCAAGAAGGCCCAAATAGGTCATATCATAGATAAATCTATCGTTCAGACATTCGGTCATAGTAATACCCGCAAAGGGCATCATAACGAGCAGTATAAAATGCCAAACGGTTGCGGCTTTATCCTTTGAGATTTTAAAATCAAACGCGGCAAAAAAGGCGGTTATCCAAGGGAGAGATAGCGCCGCCGCCATAAGCCACCATTTGCCCGCTCCATCATATCGGGTGTATGCCCCGATATCAATTACTACCGCAAGGGTTAAAACCGCGCCCAAGACAACACCTGCTATGCGCCAACCCTTAACCGATGAAATTTCTATATTGTTTTTTAGGAAGCTCGGAATAATATCGCAAACAAGACGGTATAAAAACGCATACACTGCCCGTGCCGCTTTTTTAACCGCCGCTTTAAAACTAACAAAAATATTCTTGATATTATCAAGGCTATTCATAGTTCTTCAGCTTCCTTTCTAAAATTAGAACATACATTGTTATTATATCATACTATATAAAAATTACAATGTTTTTTTAGTTATAAGTACCATACGCTAAAAAAGTTTACAATTTAAAAAGCGACTCTTATGAGTCGCTTTCTTCGTTATATTTTCTTTTTAGCTCATTTAGAATTTGCGGATAGAGCTGGCAGCTCATTCCTCCATCAAGAATAAGCTCCGAGCCTGTGACATTTTTTGAAGCATCGGTGCCGAAATAGAATGCCGCATTTGCGATATCCTCAAAATCCGAAATATCGCCGATGGGAGTTAGCATTCCGTTGACGATTTGCTTGCTTCCCATCTCAACCCAGCGCTGTGTTTTTATGGTGCCGGGAAGAACAACATTTGAACGGATACCGTATTTACCCAAATCAACTGCCAGCGCTTTGGAGAGTGAGTTAATGCCGCCCTTTGAAGCCGAATATGCGGCTCGGTTCGGTATCGCTCTATATGCTGTGTTAGAGCTTATGAACACAACACTGCCTTTTCCTTTTTCTCTCATTCTTATTGCCGCCTGGCGAATAATTGTGAAGTTCCAAACAAGATTTGTTTCAAATACCTCGCCGAAATCCTCAGGCGTTACTGTCCAGAAATCCTGCCCTGCGGCGGGGTCCTTTGGGTTAAAGCCCATATTTGCGGCATTAAGCACAACGGTTTCCACAAATCTTCCTGTTTTATCAATATCAGCAAAGATATCAATAACTTGTTGCTCATTTCGGATATTGCACTCATAGCCGCGCGCGAAAACACCAAAATCCTTGGATAGCTTTTCGGCGGCGGCAACAGCCTCTGCACCTTTACGGCTTGTTATAAAAACATCATAGCCCTCGCCTGCAAATTTTTCGGCTATCCCATAGCCTGTTCCCATTTGAGCGCCCGTTATAAAAACTGCTTTATTCATCGCTTTCCCTCTCAAACACTCGAACATAGTCAACATACCACTTATCGCCGACCGCCTTTTCGGTATCCTCCCAACAGTTCCAGGTTGAAGAGCGATAACCCATAGATTCGGTTGAAATTAAGATAAACTGTTCGGTTTGTGATACAGGGAATTCTCCCGATTTTATTTCCAAGGTTAGCTTGCCATCAACATAATAGCGATAATAGTCCTTTGTCCAATGAAGGCCAAAGGTATGATAACCATCCTCGGTTTCTTCTATATCAACGTAGGTTGCTCCCGAGCCCTTATGCTGCGAGCCATATCCATTCCAGTGGTTCGCGTGTTGAATCATATTCGGCAGATGGAACTGCTCCATAATATCAACCTCAACTCCGCTGAACTCGGGGTTCATAGTTGAGCCGATTATTGGAGACTGCAACCAAAACGCTGCCCACCAGCCCTCTTTCTCCTTTAGCTTACAGCGACATTCAAAATATCCGTATTTCTTTTGGAACTTTGGCTCCTTTATTTCGCCGATAGGCCACGAATAATACTGAACTGTGCCATCAGCCGATACCTTGTTTTCATTTGAAAGAGCATCAAACTCCTGCGCCGAGCCATCCATAAAGTTATAGCCTGTTTGCAGCTGACTTGAACAATAAACATCGCCCTTTTTAATAAACTTGAAAATGATATTATCATCATCAAACTCGATTCCCTCTTCTCCTACCCACTGCTTGCAATATTTACCCATCATATTGCGGCGGAAATCCCACTTTGTTCTATCAAGCTTGCCCTCATCGAACTCATCGTGCCAAACGAGCTTCCAATCGCCATCAGGCAAAAAGCTCGGTACTTTATTTTCAACCTTAAATTCTTTCATTTTTTGCTCCTCCTTAGGGTGACAAGATTTGAACCTGTCACGCCTGACAAATAATAATTTTTAGTTTTTTCTTGCCTCATCATTTGTAATACGAGAGTATTACTGCATTCTTCGGCTTCGCCCTACCAAAAAATTATTTATTTGGCAGGTCGAAGAATTTCTCTTAGGCACCTTTTATTGAAAGGCGCAGCGTGAAATTTGCAGTAAGGCCGCCGCCTTACAAAAATAAGCGCAAGAAAGGCAGTAAAAGGTGGCAAGCGAAATCGTAATAGGTTCGACTCTTGTCACCCTAAAAATAAAATTCAGTTTTAGCCGGTCTTATATCGGTTAATGCACCGGTATAATGCCTTAAAGTATGCGGCTGATATGGATGAGCAAGACACGCTTCTTCATCTATCTCAATTCCAAGCCCTGCCTTTTCGGGAATGGTTATATATCCATCCTTATATTCTAAAGCCTCGTTTGTTACATCCTTTCGCCACTCAACATCACTGTACATAATTTCAAGAATTGAGAAATTGGGGCAACAAGCCGCAAGCTGAAGCGTTGCCGCATTTGCAACAGGACCCGACGGATTATGCGGCGCAAAGGGGATATAATAGGCTTCTGCAACCGCCGCTATTTTTTTAAGCTCCATAATTCCGCCCGCATGAGAAATATCGGGTTGGATATAATCGGCGGCTCGCATCTCGAATAAATCTTTATAAGATTTCAGTGTATAAAGCCGCTCGCCTGCTGAAATAGCAACGGGAGATTTATCCCTAACCGCCTTTAAGGCCTCGAGGTTATCGGGAGGGGTTGGCTCCTCAAAAAACATAGGAGAAAACTGCTCTAATTCCTTTGCGATTTTAATTCCCGTTGGAACATTAAATCTTCCGTGACCCTCGATTAGTAAGTCAACATCCTTGCCAACCGCATCTCGCACCGCGCCAACGCATTCAAGCGCAGTATTCAAATCTTTATTCGAAATTTCAAGATATGATTTACCGAATGGGTCCCACTTCATAGCGGTAACGCCACGCTTTACAGCAATTTTTGCCTTTTCGGCAAATTCTTCGGGGGTTTTAGCCCCCGCAAACCATCCGTTTACATATATTCGCACCTTGTCATTCACCTTGCCGCCAAGCAGCTGATAAACGGGAACATTAAGGCTCTTACCCAAAATATCCCAAAGAGCCATTTCAACCGCCGATAGCGCGCTCATAAGAACTGCGCCGCCTCGCCAATAGGCATCTCTGTAAATATCGTGGAAATGCTTTTCGATGTTGAGCGGGTTTTTACCAACCAAATATTCCTTTATATGCTCAACTGCGCCGATAAGCGCCTTTTCCTTATATTCGAGTGTTGCTTCGCCAACACCTGTTATTCCCTCATCGGTGTAAACCTTAACGAACACCCAGTTTGTTCGAAAGCAATCAACCACAAAGGTTTTTATATCGGTTACTTTCATTATATCTCCCCTTTTAGAAGTTTTATTTTTCTTGAAATATTAGATTTATAGGTTTATAATACTATTTATAAGAGGTTTTGTATTTCAAAATATTACTTCTTTTTTTAGAAATCTTACTTTGAGGTGCTTTATGGAGTTTCCGCAGTTTGAGCTTATCGGTTTCGGGGTTTACGATTCCCATGTTCTACATTCGGGCAAAACCTATACAACCGAAAGGACAGTAACATTTTATGAAATTGAGTTGTTTTTAAAAGAGGATAACGGTATATCGTTTATAAATGGCGATACCTACACCCACGGGCAAGGGGACTTTATTTGCGCAAAGCCGGGTTATAAAAGATATAGCAAGCTTCATATTTCCTGCTATTTTTTGCATCTTCTCCCTAAAAACGAAAAAGCAAAAGTCTTGCTCGAAAGCATACCCACAAGTTTTAAGCCGGGCGATGTTTCGGAATATGTTCGCCTATTTAATAAAATGATTCAGTTGCGGGATGAAGAAAATAACGAATTATATCTCTTAACTGCTCTTTCGAGCATTCTCCAAATGATTAGAAGGGATAGCGGCGTTAACACCTTTGAGGCAGGAATAACAGGCAATAAAAAAGCTCTCCTCAATGCCGAAAAGTATTTAAAGGAAAACTATCAAAAGAATATTTCGTTGGAAAAGTTAGCAAAAGAGCATAATTTAAGCCCAATTTATTTCCACAAGCTTTTCACCTCCTTCTTCCATAAAACGCCCAACAAATATCTCCTTGATTTGAAAATTAACAAGGCAAAGGTAAGGCTTCTCGAAGAAAACTACAACCTCCCCGATATAGCGCTCGAATGCGGTTTTTCCTCGCAAAGCTATTTTTGTTATAAATTCAAGGAGCAAACGGGACTATCCCCCCTCGCTTTTAGGAAGCGAGAGCTTGCAAAGATGGAAATATAAAACAAACTCCGCACGGAATTTCCGTGCGGAGTTCTCTTTTAGTACACACATCATCAGCACTGACTAATCCTCTTCGGAATACCTTTTAAGGCTCATGCTCACACAATGTGAGTACTAAATATTAAAGTTTGAAATTTTAAACTTTCTTATATTAACTCGATAATTGCCATTTCAGCAGCATCGCCACGACGGGGACCTGTTTTTGTGATACGGCAATAGCCTCCCTTAACATCCATATACTTAGGAGCAATTTCGTTGAACAATTTTGCAACTACATCTTCCTTAGTGATGAATGCTAAAGCCTGACGCTTGTTGTGAAGGCTGTTATTCTTAGCGAGTGTAATATACTTTTCTGCCATCGAGCGAACCTCTTTAGCGCGAGTTACGGTTGTTTCGATCTTGCCGTTTTCGAGCAAGAAGGTAACCATAGCGCGAAGCATAGCGGTTCTCTGATCGCTTGGTCTGCCGAGTTTACGAGTTCCTGGCATTTCTATTCACTCCTTAATGAATTAGTCGTTGCTTTTAAGAGTAAATCCGAAAGACTTAAGCTTTGCGATTACCTCTTCAAGCGACTTGCGGCCTAAGTTTCTTACCTTCATCATATCCTCTTCGGACTTGTTGGTAAGGTCTTCAACCGTGCTAATACCTGCTCTCTTCAAGCAATTGAAGCTACGAACAGATAAATCAAGTTCATCAATAGTTAAATCGAGAACTTTTTCTTTCTCGCTGTCGTTTCTTTCAGCCATAATGCTCTGACCTTCGCAGCCGCCCTCAGTGAGTGCGAGGAAGATTTCCAAATGCTCGATCAAAACTTTAGCTGCCATCGAAACAGCTTCATTGGCTCTGATAGAACCATCAGTCCAAACCTCGAGAGTAAGCTTACCCTTATCGGTAACGTTACCAACACGGGTATTGTCAACCGTGGGGTTAACCTTTAAAACAGGGGTATAGATAGAATCTATCGGGATAACACCGATAATGTTCTGCTCGGGCTTGTTGCCTTCAGCGGGAACATAACCTCTGCCTTTATCGAGAGTCATTTCCATATTAAGCTTTGCGCCTGCATCAAGTGTTGCAATATGCATATCGGGGTTCAAAATTTCAACCTCGGAATCAGCCTTGATGGATGCCGCAGTAACCTCACAGGGTCCTTCTGCCTCAATATAGATTTTCTTAACGGTATCAGAATGAAGCTTGCAAATAAGTCCCTTTAGGTTAAGGATGATTTCAGTAACATCTTCCTTCACGCCGGGGATTGTTGAAAACTCATGAACAACACCGTCTATTTTAACCGAAGTAACAGCTGCACCGGGAAGGATGGAAAGCAAAACTCTTCTCATAGAATTACCGAGAGTTGTTGCATATCCTCTCTCTAACGGCTCCATAACGAATTTACCGTAGGTGCCATCAGGTGTGATTTCAACTGTTTCTATTCTGGGCTTTTCAATTTCCAGCATTTAAAAGCTCCGTTTCTCCGTGCTCATAAATTTTTAGCACATGCCATCTCAGCACGGTGAGATGACACGAATGCTCAATTATTACTTAGAGTACAACTCAACGATGAGCTGCTCTTCAACAGGAGCATCGATTTGTTCTCTTGTGGGGAGATTTATAACCTTTGCGGTAAGGGCATTTTTGTCCACATCAATCCACTCGGGAGTAGGACGAGCGCCATTAGCCTCAAGAACAGCCTTAATCTTTTCGTTGCCGCGGCTCTTTTCGCAAATGCTGATAACATCTCCGGCCTTGAGAAGATAAGAAGCGATATTAACGCGTCTTCCGTTTACTTCATAGTGGCCGTGACCAACAAGTTGTCTTGCTTCCGCTCTGGAAGAAGCGAATCCAACTCTATAAACAACATTATCAAGACGGCTTTCAAGAATACGGAGGAGGTTTTCACCTGTAACACCCTGTTTTCTTGTAGCAATCTCAAAATAATGATAGAACTGCTTCTCCTGAACACCATAGAAACGTCTTGCAGTCTGCTTAGCACGAAGCTGCAATCCGTATTCAGATGACTTCTTTCTACCCTGTCCGTGTTGACCGGGAGCATAACCCCTGATACCAACGGAGCACTTTTCAGAATAGCATCTTTCGCCCTTTAAGAACAACTTTTGTCCTTCGCGGCGGCAAAGTCTGCATACTGCACCGGTATATCTTGCCATCTATTACACCTCCATAATTTTGTTGCTTTATAGCAAATTTAGTTACGATTAAACGCGTCTTCTCTTGGGAGGACGGCAACCGTTGTGGGGAATCGGGGTTACATCTTTAATCATAGTAACCTCAAGACCTGCGGACTGAAGTGCGCGGATAGCGGCTTCACGACCTGCACCTGGGCCTTTTACATATACTTCTACCGATTTAAGACCATGCTCCATAGCAGCCTTTGCTGCAGTTTCAGCAGCGCTCTGTGCTGCGAAAGGAGTGGACTTTCTCGAACCTCTGAAACCTAATTCACCGGCACTTGCCCAAGAAAGAGCATTTCCCTGTGTATCGGTGAGGGTTACGATGGTGTTGTTGAAGGTAG
>JAFSIJ010000003.1 GCA_017439845.1 Clostridia bacterium
CGCGAACAATTCTATTTGCCTTGGTGGCGATTAGCGACTGATGATTTATTGTGAGAAGCACCATAGTTTCAACCATAAACGCCTGCATAGCGGGACCTCTCACGGTTAGAATGGGCTCTCTTGGGAAAATAACGGTACCTTCGGGAACAGCCCAAACATCGCAAGAAAATTTGAAATATTTAAGATAATCAATAAACTCATCCGAAAACAAGTTTAGAGAACGAAGATATTTGATATCCTCTTCATCAAAGTAAAGATTATTAAAATACTCGATTAGCTGCTCAATACCTGCCATAATGGCATAACCGCCATTATCGGGAACTCTGCGGAAAAACATATCAAAATACGTTATCGTATCACGGAGTTCGCTTGTGAAAAGTCCGTTGGCCATTGTCAGCTCATATAGGTCCATCAAAAGAGTTAAATTTCTTTTATCCTTCATTTCTTTTCCCTCTTTTACATCTTTTCAGGTGCTGTTATATTAAGCATCGAAAGAACATTCTTAATAACAATTGCGGTATCGTTACAAAGGGTTAGTCTTGCCTGCATAAGCGGCTCCTCTATACCCTTAACCCTGCATACCGAATAGAACTTATGGAACTTGGTTGCAAGCTCGCTAACATAGTGGGTAATCTTTGCGGGGTCATAAGATTTCGCCGCCGATATAATTTCATCGGTGAGTGCGGCAAGATGAGATATAAGTGCTCTTTCTTCATCGGTGGTGAGAAGTTCAAGTTCTGCCTTTGTTGCTTCTCTCCTCTTAACACCCTCTGCTTCCAGATTTCTTATTATACTACAAATTCGAGCATAAGCATACTGAACATAGTAAACAGGGTTGCTGTTTGACTCGTTAACTGCCAAATCCAAATCAAAATCAAAGTGACTGTTTGGCTCGCGAAGATTAAAGAAGAATCTTGCAGCATCTATCGGCACCTCATCAAGCAAGGTTACAAGCGTTATCGCCTTGCCCGAACGTTTGGAAGCCTTAATAACCTCGCCATCACGCACTAAACGCACCATCTGCATTAGCACAACATCAAGCTTTGATGCATCAACACCGAGGGCTGTTAGCGCACCCTTTAAGCGCGGAACGTATCCGTGGTGGTCTGCGCCCAAAATATCAATGGCTTTATCAAAGCCCCTTGTAACGAGTTTATTGTAATGATAAGCAATATCAGGAACAATATAGGTTGGAACACCGTTTGCACGAACAAGAACGAAATCCTTATCACAACCAAACTCGGTTGCCTTAAACCAAAGTGCATCTTCCTGCTCATAGGTGTATCCACTCTTTTTTAACAACTCAATAATGCGAGTGGTTTCGCCGCTTTCGTGAAGAGTGCTTTCCTTGAACCAGGTGTTATATTCAATTCGATATTTAAGCAAATCATCGTGAAGCCCCTGAATATTTTTGGGAAGCGCAAACTTAACCAAGGCTTGTCTTCTTTCAGCTTCATCGCATTCTACATACTTATCCCCATTTATCTCGGCAAAGGCCTTTGCATGAGCGATAATATCCTCACCATGATAGGAATCCTCGGGCATTTCAATACCCTCTTTATAAAGCTGCAAATAACGAAGCTCTAGCGATAATGCAAACTTGTTTATTTGGTTACCTGCATCGTTGATATAAAATTCTCTCTCGGTATAATAACCTGCCGCCGACATAACCGATGCCAAGCAGTCTCCAAGTGCGCCGCCACGGGCATTTCCTATATGCATAGGTCCTGTTGGATTAGCCGAAACAAACTCAACCAAGACCTTTTTACCCTCGCCGAAATCACTCTTGCCATATTCATCCTTTTTCTCATCAATATCAGCAAGGATATCAGCATAATACGCTGCGGATAAAAAGAAATTGATAAAGCCAGGACCTGCTATTTCATATTTTTCAACATAAGTGTTCGAAAAATCGGCATTCTCGAGTAAAATCTCGGCAATTTGTCTCGGAGCTTTTCTGAAAGCTTTTGACCAAACAAGAGCCGCGTTTATTGCATAGTCACCATGGTCCTTATTTGCAGGAACCTCTATACTGAAATCATTAAGCTCGCCTTGTTCGAGCAAGCCTTCCTTCATACATTTTTCTGCCGATGCCTTTATGGCCTTCTTTATTTGTTCTTTTGAACTCATAACTAATTTAGACATCTTTTATACCTCCTTGACCGATATCTCAACTTGATTTCGGCTTATAAGCTGTGAATTTGAATCTATTGTATAACACATTGAAAGGCTTCCGCCATTTTCCGCTAACGAATTTATAATGGATTCACCAAAAATACCTATTGAAAGTGAGCCCTGCGGCGTGCTATAAAAACAGGTATTTCTTTTTCCTTTCTCAACAACAAGGCGGCTGTTCATTCCTCCGCTTCGTTGCAGAATAACCGAATCATCACTCTTTATATGAATAACCGTTTTTATAGATTTCTCGCCCATCGCCTCGCTTTCGAAATACGACATGTAGTATCCATCGTTTTTCTTGCCGAAACGCCCCGTTGTTGTATATTCAATTGTATCGGTATCTCCATTTATTCCTTGTATACCCTTAATTTTAATTAAAGCATCCTTCATCATAAGTTTCCTATATTCACCTGCGTTGCCTTCTCTTCTTCTACTTCTACTCCGAGCAATAGCGATGCGGTTTTACAAAAAGAGCCAACCTTATCGCTAACATAAAACTCGCGTTTTCCCTCTTCATTGCTTTCATTAAGCATATCATTTTCAGTTAAATACTCTTTAACCGATTTTGCGGTTGAAACGCCTGCGTTAATAAGTGTGACACCCTCGCCCATATACTCGCCGATAACCTCTTTTAATATCGGATAATGAGTGCAACCGAGAATAAGAGTATCAACTCCCGCTTTCTTTATATCTTCAAGATAACGCTGGACGGTTGTTTTTACAACGACATCATCGCTTTTATACCAGCCCTCTTCAACAAGCGGCACAAAAAGTGTGCATCCTGCGGTGTAAACCTTTGCATCAGGTAAAAGCTCTAAAATTTGGCGTTTATGCTCCCCACTTGCTATGGTGGCATTTGTTCCCAAAATTCCTATTTTTTTATTTTTAGTCGATTTCACCGCTTCCTTTGCAGCAGGAGAAACCACCTCAAAATAAGGAACGGGAAGCTTTTTACCCATATCACTTGCAACCGATGAAACCGTTCCGCAAGCCGCAACAACCATCTTGACCGAGCGGCTAAGCAAAAACTCCTCATCCTCTTTTGCATATCTCTTTATTGTTTCATTACTTCGTGTTCCATAAGGAACTCTTCCGGTATCGCCGAAATACACAATGTTCTCACTCGGCATAAGCTTTATTATTTCCTTAACAACAGTGAGACCACCAAGCCCTGAATCGAAAATTCCAATGGGTCTTGCATCAGCCACCGAAATCACCCCTTTAAAATAATAATGTTTCATAATATAATATCATA
>JAFSIJ010000049.1 GCA_017439845.1 Clostridia bacterium
AAGAATGCCATTCTTAAAAAGAGTAAAATCAAAAAAATCGATTATGACTGTGCTATATGCCAAGACACCGGTTATATAAATGGTAAGATTTGCTCATGCGTTAAGGAGCTTGCCAAGAATATAATAACAAACGACCTTTGTTCAGTTATGCCGATAAACGAATGCACCTTTGATAACTTTGAACTTAAATATTATAGCGATGCCGATTCTGAAAAAAGAATGCGCAGTATTCTAAAGCTTTGCCGCGAATATGCTGAAAGTTTCAACCCCGAAACCTCTTCAAACCTATTATTTATGGGTGCTTCCGGTCTTGGCAAAACCCACCTTTCTCTCGCTATCGCAGGAGAGGTTATCAAAAAAGGCTATCTTCCCGTTTATGGACCTGCCGAAAATCTTTTCAATGAGATTGAAAAAGAGAGATTTTCTTCTTATGGAAAAGAATCAGATTCATATAACACAATGATTAACTGCGATTTGCTTGTTATTGATGATTTGGGTTCGGAGTTTATGACAACCTTTAGCAAATCTATTTTATACAACCTCATAAACTCTCGCATTTTATCGAGAAAGCCCACTATTATAAGCACAAATCTTTCTATGAAAGAACTCGAAAAATTATATTCAGCGAGAATTACATCAAGGCTTATCGGAAGCTACGATGCAAGACTTTTCCTTGGAAAAGATATTAGACAGCAAAAGTCAATGAAAGGTTAGATATTATTGGAAAACCATTATTATAAAGCGGAAAGCTATGATGTTGCTGTTATAGGCGGCGGTCACGCCGGTATCGAGGCGGCACTTGCAAGCGCAAGGCTTGGCTGCAAAACAGTTATGTTCACCATAACGCTCGATTGGGTTGGCAATATGCCTTGCAATCCATCTATTGGCGGAACCGCAAAAGGACATCTCGTTCGCGAGCTTGATGCTCTCGGAGGTGAGATGGGTAAAGCAGCCGATAAACACACTCTCCAAAGCCGAATGTTAAATCTCGGCAAGGGTCCTGCTGTTCACTCGCTTCGTGCTCAAATTGACAGGCGCGCTTATAGCGGCTATATGAAACATGCAGTTGAGCTTCAGGAAAATCTCGATGTTATTCAGGCTGAAATCACCGATATTGAAAAAAGAGATGATGGCTGGCATCTTATAACCCGTCTTTTTGCTGACCACCTTTGCAAAACCGTTATAATCGCAACAGGCACATTTTTAGGTGGAAGAGTATACATTGGTGAAGTTAATTATGAAAGCGGCCCCGATGGCGCTTTCCCTGCAACTAAGCTTGCCGATTCTCTTAAAAAGTTAAATCTCCCCTTGCGAAGATTCAAAACAGGAACTCCTGCTCGAGTTGCGCGGGACAGTATAAATTTCGATGCTCTCGAAATTCAAGAGGGCGATGAATATACTGTTCCCTTCAGTTTTTCAACCAAAACGCCCCCTGTTAATACTGCGGTTTGTCATATTGGTTACACAAACGATGAAACAAAAAAGGCAATACTCGAAAACCTACACCGTTCTCCCCTTTATGCAGGAGATATCGAGGGTGTCGGTCCGAGATATTGCCCGAGTATCGAAGATAAAATTGTTCGCTTTGCGGATAAAAAACGCCATCAAATGTTTGTTGAACCATGCGGAGATAATACCGAAGAAATGTATTTGCAGGGTATGTCCTCCTCCCTACCCGAAGAGGTTCAAATTAAATTCTATAAAACCATTAAAGGCCTCGAAAACGTTAAGATTATGCGAAGCGCCTATGCAATTGAATATGACTGCATTGATCCGATCGCGCTTTCTTACACGCTCGAAATAAAGGAACACGAAGGTCTTTTCGGCGCCGGTCAATTCAATGGCTCATCAGGTTATGAAGAGGCGGCGGTGCAAGGCTTTGTTGCCGGTGTTAATGCCGCACACAAAATATTAGGCAAAGAACCCTTTATTTTATCCCGTGCATCCTCTTATATAGGAACACTTATTGATGACCTTGTGACAAAGGGATGTTCCGACCCATACCGAATGATGACTTCACGAAGCGAATATCGTTTGGTTTTAAGGCAAGACAATGCTGATGAGCGTTTGATGCCGATTGGCTATAATTTAGGACTTATTGATGAAGAAACCTATGCCGATTTTCTTCTCCGTAAAAAACAAAAAGAAGATGAAATCGAACGCGTTTCCAATACTTTCTTAGGCCCCTCACTCGAGCTTAATGAATTATTAGAAAATGCGGGAACTGCACCGCTTACAACCGGTGTCAGACTTTCAGATCTTATTAAGAGGCCGCAGTTAACCTATGATATGTTGGCTCCATTTGATAAAGAAAGACCAACCCTTCAAAAATCTGTTTGTGATAAGGTTGAAACCGAAATTAAATATGAGGGTTATATCACCCGCCAGCTCGCGCAGGTTGAAGAGATGTTGCGACTTGAAAAGCGCGCTATTCCCAGCAACATTAACTATGATGATGTTTATGGGCTTCGCCTTGAAGCAGTTGAAAAGTTAAAAAAAGTGATGCCAACCAATATAGGTCAGGCATCAAGAATTTCGGGTGTTAGCCCTGCCGATGTTTCCGTTCTTCTTATATATCTTTCAAAATCATAACTACCGGCCGTGCCGGTAGTATGCACTGCCCCCTTAGGGCATAAGACCGGCCGAGCCTATAGGCTCGTCGAAAGGTTTGCCAACCGCAACACTTTCACCGGCTGCCCCTAAAGGGGATTTTTATTTGCCATCTTTTACCTGCTTACCCGTAAACGGGTCTACATACTCTACTAATGACATTTGATCGTAAGATATATCTTCTTGCAATTGATTTCGTATAT
>JAFSIJ010000050.1 GCA_017439845.1 Clostridia bacterium
CCAAAGCTTTTATAAAGGTCTTTTACCTCTAAAAGTGACAAAGCTCTCCCCTCCTAACTCTTAAAGTAATCGAGTTTTTTCTCGAGTTTACCAAGCAAAATTGTGAGAATTCCAACAAAAAGCAGATAGAAAACACCCGTATAGAAAAGCGGCCATATAAGAGCCTTAGTTGCCGCAAGCTCCTTCGCTTGCTTGATTATTTCGGGTATCATAATACAGTTAGCAAGAGCAGTATCCTTTATGAGTGTTATAATCTCATTTGACATTGGGGGAACAATTCTCTTGATAACCTGTTTTAATATAACCTTTTTGAAAATTTGCGATTTAGTCATACCAAGAACATAGCCTGCCTCATACTGTCCTTTAGATATGCTCTCTATTCCGCCACGATAGATCTCGGAGAAATAGCAAGCATAGTTTATTGAAAAGGCAATAAGAACAGCACACAGGCTGCCCGCATTCACAAGTATTAAATTACCGAGAGTTCCGCTCGGTGGAATATCTAAATTGCTTATTATATATCTATCTATTTCACTAAAAATGGGTCTGCCGAACAAAAGACCCGGCACATAAAAGATTATAAAGATTTGAAGCATCAAGGGAATTCCTCTGACAATCCAAACAATCGTTTTAGCAAAAGCCTTTAAAGGAGTAAATTTACTCATTGAGCAAAATGCAATGGGAAGACCGAGCGGCACACCCAAAAGAAGTGTTACCACGAAAATCATAAGTGAAATCGCAAAGCCATTAGCCAAAAAGGCGGTGATTTCAAGAAAAGACATAATTTTTTCCTCTATACATAGGATTACTGGCGGGGAAACCTCGCCAGTAATCTGTTTATTTTTAATTTAGTTTTTTAGATTATTTCTGGTCAGAGAAGTCCTTGATAGCGGTGGTTTCAACGCCATACTTTTTAGCAAGCTCTTCAATAGTACCGTCAGCACCGAGCTTTTCGAGCTCAGCATTTACATTAGCAGTGAGCTCGCTACCCTTTCTGAAGCCGATACCATAATACTCAACATCGCTTGAAAGTGCATCAACAACCTTTAGGTTAGCATAGTCGCCCTTACCAACATAGCTCTTTGCAAGCTGAGCATCAACAACAGCGAAGTCAGCAGTCTTAGCATTAACCTCTAAGAGAGTATCGGTTTGCTTAAGAACGCCCTTGAAAACAACGCCCTTAAAGCTCTTTGCATAGGTTTCGCCTGCAGAGCCACTCTCAGCAAGACCGATTTTACCATTTAGGTCTTCAGCTTTAGCGATAGCAGAATCAGCATTCACAACGATAACCTGGCGGTTCTCCATATAGTTATATGAGAAATCAACCTTCTCAGAACGAGCGATACCATCATCATCAGCGGTATTGCAGGTAAATCCGTTCCAAATGCAGTCAATAACCTTTGAATCAAGGTCAGTATACTTATTTTCCCACTGAATTTCCTTAAAGGAAACCTCATAACCAAGGTTTGTGAAAACCTTTTCAGCAAGCTCCGTATCATAACCGATAAGCTTACCGTTTTCATCAAGGTAGTTCATAGGGTCATAAATAGTGTAACCCACAACGATGGTTCCCTTTTCCTCTGCCTTCTCGCCGCAAGCAGCAAAAGCAAAAACCATACACAAACATAAAATAATTGCCAATAACTTTTTCATAATTTTTTCTCCTTAAAAATGTGATAATCCTATTATACTTCATCAAACTAAAGTTGTAAAGTGTTTTTTGAAAAATTTTTTAAAATACAAAATAATGTTTTAAAAAATAATTTTTTTACTATATATTGATATGATTTTCTTGACTTGACAGCAAATGAATGATAAAATTAGTATGAACTTTTATGTATTGGTGTAATATGTAAGGTTCTGCTCTCGGCGATTGGCGAGTGCCGAAGCATCCAAAGAGTTGTTAATTCACTCTAACCATCGGGAGAAAACACGGCTCCCGTTTCCGATTGAAAAGCGGTTTCTTTGGGCTTTTCTTTATCGGCTAATTCCGTGATTATAATATAGGAGGTGCTTAAATGCCACCAGTAGTAATTTATGCTATTTTGGGCGCACTCAGCATTGTTCTTGCAATAGTTGGCTTTGCACTCGGCTCGGCTTACAGAAGAAAGTCTGCAGAAGCGGCTATCGGCTCTGCCGAAGATGAAGCAAGAAGAATTCTCAATGATGCAATCAAAACAGCAGAAACAAAGAAAAAAGAGGCTTTAATAGAAGCAAAGGAAGAAATCCACCAGCTCCGTCAGGAAACCGAGAAAGACCTTCGCGAACGCAGAAGCGAGGTTCAACGTCAGGAACATCGTATTCAGCAAAAGGAAGAATCTCTCGATAGAAAAACGGATAACCTCGAAGCAAAAGAAGAAAAGCTTGCTGTTCGTTCTAAGGAAATCGATGAAAAGCTCGCAGAATGCGATAGAATCAAGCAAAGTCAGTTAGACCTGCTTGAAAAAATCTCAGGCTTCACTAAAGAACAGGCAAAGCTCCACCTTCTCGAAATGCTTGATGGCGAGTTAACCCATGAAAAAGCTGTTAAGATTATGGACTTTGAGCAACAGACAAGAGATGAGGCTGACAAGCTTGCCCGCAACATTATTGTTCAAGCAATTCAACGTTGTGCGGCTGACCATTCTTCAGAAGTAACGGTTTCGGTTGTTGGACTTCCAAACGATGAAATGAAGGGAAGAATTATCGGTCGTGAAGGCCGAAATATCAGAGCCCTCGAAACTGCAACAGGTGTTGACCTTATTATTGATGACACCCCTGAAGCAATCACAGTTTCAAGCTTTGACCCGATTAGAAGAGAAATTGCAAGGGTTGCGCTTGAAAAACTTATCCTTGATGGAAGAATTCACCCCGCAAGAATTGAAGAGACCGTTGCTAAAGCAACTGCTGAGGTTGATGCAGTTATCAAGCAGGAAGGCGAAAAAGCTATGGTTGATGCAGGAATTCATAACCTTCATCCCGAGCTTGTTAAGCTCCTTGGTAAGCTTCATTACCGTACAAGCTATGGTCAAAATGTTCTTAAACATTCTATGGAGGTTTGCCACATTGCAGGCCTTTTGGCAGCCGAGCTTGGCGCCGATGTAACACTTGCTAAGCGAGCAGGTCTTCTCCACGATATAGGAAAGGCTCTCGACCACGAGCAAGAAGGAACCCATATTCAGCTTGGTGTTGAAGCGGCTAAAAAATACCGCGAGAACAATGAAATTATCAACGCTATTCACGCTCATCACGGCGAGGTTGAAGCCAAGAGTGTTACCGCATTTATCATTCAGGCGGCTGATGCTATTTCGGCAGCTCGCCCGGGTGCAAGAAGAGAGAATATTGAAAACTACATTAAGCGCCTTGAAAAGCTTGAGGAAATCGCCAATTCCTTTAGCGGCGTTGAAAACTCCTTCGCAATTCAGGCAGGCCGAGAGGTCAGAATCGTTGTTAAGCCCGAGGCAGTTAGTGATGATAAGATGGTTATCCTCGCTCACGAAATCTCACAGAAAATTGAAAATGAACTCGAATATCCTGGTCAAATCAAGGTTAATGTTATTCGTGAAAGCCGCGCGGTTGATTACGCGAAATAAAAACAAACAAAAAGAACTGTTTCCCCTTGGAAACAGTTCTTTTTTTATTCAAACATTTCGGTTGATAGGTATCTATCCCCTGTATCAGGTAAGATTACAACTATTTTCTTATCCTTGTTTTCACTGCGTTTAGCGAGTTCCACCGCCGCACATAGCGCCGCGCCCGATGAAATTCCAACGAGAATTCCCTCGCTCTTTGCAATTTTGCGACCATATTCAAATGCTTTTTCATTTGATACCGCTATAACCTCATCAAAAATCTCTGTGTTCATAACCTTTGGGATAAAGCCTGCGCCTATTCCCTGAATTTTATGAGGTCCTGCCTTTCCGCCGCTTAGCACCGCCGAGCTTTCAGGCTCAACAGCAACTACCTTGATATTGCTGTTTTGATTCTTGAGATACTCGCCTGCTCCGCTTATTGTTCCACCTGTTCCTGCGGCTGCTACGAATATATCAACCTTTCCATCGGTATCTTGCCAAATTTCAGGTCCCGTTGTGAGAAGATGGGCTCTCGGATTTGATGGATTATCAAACTGGGCAGGAATAAAGGAGTTTGGAATTTCTTTTGCTAATTCTTCCGCTCTTTTAATTGCGCCGCTCATACCCTCGCTCGCAGGGGTTAAAACAACCTCAGCGCCGAGCGCTTTCATAACCGCAATTCGCTCGCGGCTCATATTTTCGGGCATAACAATTTTAGCCTTAATTCCCCTTGTTGCAGCAACAGCGGCAAGACCAATGCCTGTATTTCCCGAGGTTGGCTCGATTATAACCGAGTTTTCATTTATCTCTCCGCGACTTTGCGCATCATCAAGCATTTGCTTTGCAACTCTATCCTTAATTGAGCAAAGAGGGTTAAAGAACTCAAGCTTTGCATAAATATCAGCAAGAAGGCCTTCGCGCTCTTTAAGTTTTTTCAGTTCCAATAGCGGTGTTGAGCCGATAAGCTCCTCCACCGAGCTATAAATTTTCATCTCTTTCACCTATAAATTAAAATTTTAAAGTGTGTGTGCATTCATAAGCTTTTCCGCTCTCGAGCTTGGTTATACCCGGTTTTTTAGTGATATCATAATCACTGTTATAATAATCGGGGATACCGCTCCAAGGCTCTATGCAAATATATGGAGCCGAATGCTTATGCCATAAAACGAGATAGGGCTTATTAGGAAAATCGATGGTTATGCTCCTTCCCGTTTTTCTGTTTCTAAGGGTTGCACTTTTTGATTTAACATTATCAAAAACCAAACCATCAATAATGAAATACTTATCATAAAGCGGCAAAACATTGCTATCCTTAATTATCGGGTATGAACCCTCGCCTATTTGCGCACCGTAAAGATAGAGCGCATTAAGGGTTTCTTTTTCGGGGAAAATTATATCATAATCCTCAATGCCCTCTGGGGTTGCGAGAGCCTCGTGAGAGCCAAACGAGAAATACATATCACCAATTCCTATGTTCTTAACCGAATAGGTTACAAAAAGACTTTCGCCCGATAAGGCGAATTTAACCCTGAATTCAAAATCGAAGGGATATACCTTCTTGGTTTCTTCATCGCTGAATAAAACGAGAACTGCCTCGGTTTCGCTAACCTCTTCAACCTTGAATAGCTTTAATGAGGCAAATCCGTGTTTAGCGAGGTTATATTCCTTTCCCTCAAATATGAATTTATCATCCTTGAGGCCTCCGCAAATTGGAAAAAGAACGGGCGCACTCTTACCCCATATTGCAGGGTCACCACACCACATATTTTCAACGCCGTTTTTCTTAACGCTTTTAATTTCAGCACCAAGCTCAGCAATTTCTACTACCATAGTTTCATTTTTTAAAGTTATCATACCGATACCACCTAACGTTTATTGTAAACATTATACCACAACAATTTTTAGATTTCAATAAAAGAAAAACTTCCGCAAAAGCGGAAGTTATCTTTTTAAATTTCGCTTTCGATAATCAAAAGTCGATTATATTTGGCGGTTCTATCGCTTCGGCAGGGGGCTCCCGTTTTTATCTGCCCTGCCGCAGTTGCTACCGCTAAATCGGCTATTGTGCTATCCTCGCTCTCTCCTGAACGATGCGACATAACAGCTTTATATCCGTTTTGCTTTGCAAGAAGCATAACATCCAGTGTTTCGGTTAGCGTTCCGATTTGGTTTGGCTTTATAAGAATGCAGTTTCCGGCACCGAGTTCAATACCTTTTTTGAGCCTTTGCACATTGGTTACAAACAAATCATCGCCCACAAGCTGAATTTTATTTCCCAATTCGGCGGTAAGCTTTTGCCAACCAGACCAATCCTCTTCGGCAACACCGTCTTCAATTGAAATAATGGGATATTTATCAATAAGCAAACGATAATAATCAATAAGCTGTTCGGCACTCTTTTCTACATCTCTTTTAGGCAAAATATACTTGCCCTCCTGATACCATTCACTTGATGCAACATCAAGCGCAATTTTAACCTCGTTAGTTGTATAACCTGCCACCATAATTGCCTCGCAAATAAGGGCTATTGCCTCTTCATCTGATGCAAGATTAGGTGCAAAGCCGCCCTCATCACCAACACCACAGGCAAGATTTCTTTCCTTTAAAAGTCGGCCTAATGCGTGGTAGATTTCTGCGCAAACACGGAGACCTTCAGCAAAATTTTCCTGTGCTACCGGCACTATCATAAACTCCTGAATATCAATGTTGTTTGATGCGTGGGCGCCTCCGTTTAAGATATTCATCATAGGTCTCGGCAGGGTTAGAGCTTCGCTCCCGAAAAGCTCGGAAACATATTTATAAAGTGGTTTTCCAAGACTTTGCGCCGCTGCCTTTGCAACCGCAAGTGACACCGAGAGCATAGCGTTAGCACCTATTTCAGACTTGTTTTTGCTCTTATCAAGCGCAATTATCGCTTCATCAATTTCTCGTTGGTTGCAGGCCTTTTTACCTATAATGGCGTTGGCGATTTTGGTGTTGATATTATCAACCGCATGTCTTACCCCTTTACCACCATAGCGGCGCTTATCACCATCTCGAAGCTCATAAGCCTCATACATTCCCGTTGATGCGCCCGATGGCGCAATAGCAAATCCCTCACTCTTATCAGCAAGAACAACCCTCGCCGCAGTTGTTGGGTTTCCTCTTGAATCGATTAGCTCAAATCCCGCCACCGAAACTATTTCACAGTTCCCCATAAAATTCCTCCTTTTTGTTTTATTTTCCCTAAAATATTTATAAATATTTATAAAATAACTATTTTATTTTATGAAATTATGTGCTATAATTATTGTGTATATTTATGTAGTGAGTTGAAAATAGATGGAAGAGAAACAAAATAATATAATATGCGGAAGAAATCCCGTTTTAGAGGCCATTCGTTCAGGCCGAGAGATTGACCGACTTTTTGTTGCTCACGGTGTGAGCGGCGGCTCAATTTCAGAGATAATTGCAAAATGCTCAAAAAAGGGAATTTTGATTAAAGAAATCAGCCCTCAAAAGCTTGACTATTACTGCGGCGGCGCTAATCACCAGGGTGTTGCGGTTATGTTTGCAACACAGGAATATTCAACCGTTGAAGATATTCTTGCTCTCGCAAGAGAAAGAAATGAGATGCCCTTCATTATCGTTTGTGATGAAATTGAAGACCCCCATAATCTCGGCGCAATAATCAGAACTGCCGAGGCTGGCGGTGTTCACGGAATAATTATTCCAAAGCGAAGAAGCGCATCGCTCAATGTGACAGTTGCTAAGGCAGCTTGCGGCGCGCTCGAATATATGAAGGTTGCAAGAGTTACAAACATTGCCAACACTATTGACCAATTAAAGCAAGAGGACGTTTGGGTTTTTGGTGCCGATATGGATGGCACTGATTTTGAAAAAATAGATTTTAATATCCCCTGTGCCATTGTTATAGGCAACGAGGGAAAAGGAATAGGAACACTTACCGCAAAAAAATGCGATGGTATAGTAAGCCTTCCGATGCTTGGAAAGATAAATTCACTCAACGCATCGGTTGCTGCAGGAATTTTAATTTATGAAGTTGTGAAAAGGAGGAGAGGTTAAAAATGGGTTTATTTTCAAAAAAGCAAAGCAAACATTCGCTTGATTCAGACAATACCTTTTTCACAATAGACATGGATGAAACTCCCGAAGAACAAAACGAGAAAGCCATTGAAGAAAAACAGGTTCAACAAAAAGAACAGCCTCAAAATTTAGCCGCTCATGTTCTCACTGCGGAAGAAATCAATGGTGAACAAGTGGATAATGCTCAAACCGAAAATGTTCCAAATCCTCTTGATGCTTTAAGAAACCGAATGCTCCATAAAAACGAGCCTGAGAAGATAGAAGAACCGAAAAACGAAGAGAAAAGCTCTTTATTCGATAAGTGTCTTCCCTATGTCACTGATGAAAACGGAAAAATTATTGAGGATGAATCTTCAAAATATTCCTTAGAAAAGTTCACTGAGGAAACTCTCTCAAAGGATGAGCTTCTTGCAAGTATTTACAAGAAATACAACATTTCTTTCACAGGTGTTGTGGACCTTTCGGGAGAAAAAGAGAAAGCTCCAGTTATCGAAGAGGTTAAAGAAGAGCCACAAGTTGATGAACCTATTTCAGCCGAAGAGCTTCGCGATGTTCAAACTAATATCCCCTTCATTTCGGATATTGATAATGAAAGCACAATAGATGATGCCGAAGAAAGCCTTTCTAACACAGGCACCATCCGTTTTACTCCGATTCAGGATGAAACTGACCACGATATTATAAGTGTTAGCTCGCATACAAAAACAGTTAATCTCACAGGCGAGTTCACTCAGCTTCCGCAAAGTACCGAGACTGTTACCGAAACCCCGATTGAAATGTCGCAAGATGAGTTTGAGGAATATACACCGGATGAAGAATATATTTCCCCTGCCGATTCGAAAGCACTTATTATAAAGCTTGCAAGGAAAAACAGAAGTCGATTCTTTAAGATGGTTGGCACTATACTTTTTAGCGCCCTGCTTTTTATCTTCAAGTTAACAGCCATTTCCGAAATTCTAATAGCAAACTTCACTGCTTTCACAATAATCACTCTTGCCATTTATGGTGTTTTATTGCTAATCAACTGCGATATGTTTGGAAGTCTATTCAAGCTGTTTTCAAAGAAAGCAAATGCGGACACTGTTTGTTCTCTTGGCAGTATTGTTTGTCTGGCATATACAATTATGGCTTTTGTGCAAAAGGTGACCCCGTTTGATACGGTTTTATTGGCATCGCTGATTCTTTGTTTCCGCTCGATTGGTGCCTTTATAAACGCTTCGCACATTCTTTCAAATTTAAGGCAAATCAATTCACCTATCAAAAAACGAGCTATCACACTTATTAACGACCCATCGGTTACCTTTGCTATGGCGGGTGACTCGATTGATGGTGATGTTCTTGCCGCGGCTCCAAAATATGCCGATAACATTTCCGATTATATGAAGCATGTAACCTTTGGAAATGTTATGCAAGGTAAGCTTTGCACAGTATCTATCTCGAGTATTATTGCTGCAATAGTTTTTGGCTTTGTAATCGGAGCATACACTAGCAATTTAATTTCCGGATTATATTCCGCCGCAAACATTCTTATGTTTGCAGGAATGCCAATTGTTTATTTAATCGAAAATCTACCCCTTTATTCCGCCGCTAAAAAGCTTAATCGCTCGGGCGCTATGATTGCAGGTAGAACGGGAGCCGCCCTTTGCGAGAAGGCAAACGCAATTGTTCTTCGCTCAGAGGACCTTTTCCCATCGGGAACAATAACACTTCACGATATCAAGGTTCTTTCTGAAAATAATATAGATAACACACTTCTTCGCGCGGCAGCTCTTGCGGAAGAAGCCGAAAGCCCCCTTGCAAACATCTTTAAAAAGATAAACGACCAAAACGGAAACTTCACTCTTCCCGTTGCCGATACAGTTAAGTATGAAGATAGAATGGGTATTTCCGGTTGGGTTGATGATGAGCTCCTTTTCATAGGAAACAGAACTTTACTTGAAGCGCACGGTATTAAGGTGCCAAGCATTGAAACCGATAGAAGAATTCTTAAAAACGGATATTTCCCTGTTTACGTTGCAGGAAATTCCTGTGTTTATGCGCTTCTTATAGTTCAATACTCGGTTAACCCCGATGTTGCTCATCAGCTTCGCAAACTCACAAACCTTGGTGTTACAATTCTTGTTAATAACACTGACCCCAACCTGAACGAAGAAATGATTTGCGATTATTTAGGTCTTTATTCTGACTCGGTTAAGGTTATGAGCGCCGCAGGCATACATCTTTACAAGGCGAAAATTCGCCCTGAGAAAAATGTCAGCGCTCCTGCTATGTATAAGGGCAACCCTATCGCATTAGCTCTCATAATCAACTGTGCTTCAAAAATCAGAAAATCAAACACACTTCTCACAGTGATTTATGCAATTGCTTCAATCATCGGTGCAGTTCTCTTTGTATATGCGCCATTCTCGGGAAGCGGAGCAATTCTCTCCCCAATATTCGTTTTGTTATACAACGCTATTGCAACCGCAATTTCTTACCTTTTATATCTAATATTCAAGCCTTAGGAGGATACCTATAATGGAAAACAAAAAGTTTTATATCACAACCGCTATTGCCTACACATCAAGAAAACCGCATATCGGCAACGCATACGATATTGTTCTTGCCGATATGATAGCTCGCTATAAGAAGATGATGGGCTATGATGTTTTTCTTATGACAGGTTCTGATGAACACGGTCAAAAAATAGAGCAATGCGCAAATGAAGCGGGTATCTCGCCTAAGGAATATGTGGATAACGTTTCTTCTCAAATCAAGGATGTTTGGAACAGCCTTAACACCTCCTACGATAAGTTTATCCGCACAACCGATGAGGACCACGTTAAAACTGTTCAAAAAATCTTTAAGAAGCTTTATGAGCAGGGTGATATTTACAAAGGTAACTATGAAGGAAAATACTGTGTTCCCTGTGAATCGTTCTTCATACCTTCCCAGCTTGTTGATGGCAAATGTCCCGACTGTGGAAGAGAGGTTAGCGATGCTAAAGAGGAGGCATACTTCCTGCGCCTCAGCAAATATCAGGATGCTCTTCTTAAATATTTCGAAGAAAACCCCGATTTCATAAAACCTGAATCCCGCAAAAATGAAATGATAAATAACTTCTTAAAACCCGGTCTTTCCGACCTTTGCGTTTCAAGAAGCTCATTTAAGTGGGGCATTCCCGTTGAGTTTGATGACAGGCATATAATCTATGTTTGGATAGATGCTCTTTCGAACTATATTACCGGTATCGGTTATGACCCCGATGGTAGCTCGGATAAATATAACAAGCTTTGGCATGCCGATTTGCACGTTATAGGAAAGGATATTGTTCGTTTCCATACTATCTATTGGCCGATTATCCTTATGGCTCTCGGTGAGCCATTACCGAAGCAGGTGCTCGGTCACCCTTGGGTGCTTGTTGGTGAAGATAAGATGAGCAAATCAAAGGGTAACGTTATCTATGCCGATGATTTGGCAAAGCGCTTTGGCACCGATGCAGTCAGATACTATCTTCTTTCGGAAATCCCTTTCACACAGGATGGAACAATAACCCACGAGAGCTTTATAACCAAGTTTAATTCCGACCTTGCTAATACACTTGGCAACCTTGTAAACCGCAGTATTGCTATGACTAATAAATACTTTGGCGGCAAGGTTTCGCGTGTTGAAAGCAATGAAGAATGTGACAAGGAGCTTATCGCTTGCGCTAATGAAACCATTGAAAAATATTATAAGCTGATGGATGAATATCATAATGCCGATGCTTGCGAGATTGTTATGAACTTTGCAAAGCGTTGCAACAAGTATATTGATGAAACAACTCCTTGGGCGCTTGCAAAGGATGAAAGCCAGGCAAAGCGTTTAGAAGGTGTTCTCTTCAATCTTCTTGAAGGCATCCGTTTGTTGAGTGTCCTTCTCTCCCCCATTATGCCCGAGAGCTGCGAAAGCATTAAAAAGCAAATTAACTGTGATGACTCAGCTCTTACCTTTGGCTCACAAAATGAATATTCTGTTGGCGAGGCTTCTCCCCTATTCGCAAGAATAGACCTTCAAAAAGCGCTCGATGAAATCGCAGCCGAGCAAGCGGCAGCTAAGGCAAGCAAGGAAGCCGAGAATGTTGTTAAAATGGAAGAAATTTCTATTGAAGATTTTTGCAAGGTTGAACTAAAAGCCGCAAAAATCACCGCTTGCGAGCCTATCCCGAAAGCCAAGAAACTTTTAAAGCTGACCCTTGATGATGGAAGCGGCACACCGAGAACAGTTGCATCGGGTATTGCTAAATGGTATACTCCCGATGAGCTTATCGGCAAAACAGTTATCGTTGTTGCTAACCTTAAACCCGCAAAGCTTTGCGGAGTTGAATCACAGGGTATGATTTTGGCGGCAGACTGCGCTGAGGATGATGTTAAGGTTGTATTCTTAGAGAATGTTCCAGCAGGAAGCAAGATAAGATGATAAACAGTATCCCGTTTTTTGATAAAAAGGTGATTTTTGATAGTCACGCGCATTATGATGATGAAAGCTTTAACGAAGATAGAGATGAGCTTCTCTCCACCCTTCACTTAAACGGTGTTTGCGGAATAATCACCTGCGGATGCGATAATGCTTCAACAAAAAACGCTATCGCCTTAGCCGAAAAGCACGATTTCATTTTTGCGGCGGCAGGCATTCATCCCGACTGTATAGATAGCGGAACGAGTGTTGCCGATATAGAAGCGCTTGCAAATCACGAAAAGGTTAAGGCTATCGGTGAAATCGGTCTTGATTATTTTCATAACAGCGACAACAAGACCGCTCAAAAAGAGCTTTTCCGTTCTCAAATAAACCTTGCAAAAAAGCTTTCCTTGCCCGTTATCGTGCACGACCGCGAGGCACACGAGGATACACTTAATATACTAAAGGAAACAAAGCCGAAAGGCGTTTTGCATTGTTTTTCGGGTAGCCCCGAAACCGCAAAGCAAATTTTGGAGCTTGGAATGTATATCGGTGTTGGCGGAGTTATAACCTTTAAAAATGCCAAAAGGCTCCCCGAGGTTGTTGAAATGTTGCCGCTTGATAGGTTGCTTGTTGAAACCGATGCTCCCTATCTTGCGCCCGAGCCTTTCAGAGGCAAACGAAATCACTCGGCATCTATATACTTCACTGCTAAAAAAATTGCTGAAATTAAAAAAATGGATTATATGGAAATTTTAGAGATTTCGGCAAAAAATGCAAGAGAGCTTTTCAATATTTAAAAGCATAATTCCCCCACTTTTGATAAAAATAATATCAAAGGGGGGAATTTATTATGTCAGATAAAAATAGACAAAACAACCAGAACAACCAAAACAAGAACGACCAGAATAAGAATAACCAGAATAATCAGAACAAAAACAATCAAAATAAAAAAGATAATCAGTACAACGATAAGAACGATAGATAAAATTTATCGCGCGCAAAAAACCTTGGTGAAACTTCACCAAGGTTTTTTATTGTCTTATCGTTTGTTAACAGACAGTCGGGGACGTCTTTCCCTACGATATGTCCTTCTTGTTTTATTGTAGGAAATAACACCCTGAAATCCCGTTTTTTTGCTATTATATACAATATTTCATATTTATTTTTAAAATTTGAATTTTTTTGTCACAAATACCTTGAGAATTTCGTTATAAATATTAGAGTTGCAAAATATCATTAACCTCAATAAATGATATAACTCCCCTACTATAATTACGAAAGCGGTGATAATAAAAACTCATATTGGAAATCAAATTTTAAGGGTGATGAAATATTTCATCAAAATTATTATGGAAAGGATGTAAAAAATGTTATCTAAAAAATTCAAAGTATTTTCAAGTGCGATTTTATCATTTGTTCTTTGTGCGGCTATTTTTCTTACAACAGTAATACCGCCTATAAGTGCAAGCGCAGTAAGCGGCTCATTCACCGGTGGTGAGGTTAATAGAGGATACCGCTTAAAAATTTCATATTCGGAATCCGCACAAAACCCAAAAACAAATAAATCAAAGGTTACAGCGACCCTTTATTTAGTGCAAGACAGCACCTATTCTCTATATATAAGTACAAGGTCGGCAACCATCACTATCAACGGAACCAAAACCACAATTTCAGATATACCCGCTATAAGAAATTCGGGCGGTGTTACAACTAAATTAGGTTCAGCATCAAAAACTATTACACATACATCAGATGGTTCTAAGTCAATATCCATTAAGGGAACATTTGATATGAATGCTACCCTTTCGGGCACATATTACGGAACCATGTCCACCTCCAAGACTATATCGCTCGATAAGTTGGATAGAACTGCCCCTAAGGTTTCTTTGGCGTTTGTCAGTGCAACATCAAGTAGTGTTAAATTGAAAGCAACATCAGATGTGACCTGTGACAATTGGGAATATTCTACCAATAGCGGTGATACTTGGAAATCCTTCGGTTCAGAGGGGAAATCCAACACTTTTACTATCAGCAATCTTACAGGAGGAACAAAATACTCAGTAATAGCTCGCGCACGAAAAACCACAAATAATGTGACATCCGCAAATAGTAGTACTGTTGCGGCAACAACAAAACCAAACCCTCCCGGAGACTTGAAGATAAGCGGCATTACACAAACTACCGCAACTCTTTCTTGGACCCACTCTTTGGGCACAAAGTATTATAATCTTTATCTGAACAATACTCTCAAACAAACTGAACACACACCCAGAAGTTATCAGTTTACTGGGCTTGTTGCAAACACAAAATATAATTTTGGTGTATCAGGCACAGGCACAAGCGGTGAAACATCCATCACCTATGCTTCAAATTATGCAACCCTTCCAAATGTTCCAACAGGCTTAAAAGTAACAAGCAAAACGGATAAAAAAGTTGTTTTGAGTTGGTCATATAACGCAGGTGGCGGTGCCGCAGCAACTACCTTCACCATCTACCGAGGCTCAACTAAGCTTGGCTCCACCACTTCTACAACATATACCGACAGCACATACGGAAACACAAACTGCTCTTATACCGTTTTGGCAACCACTTCTGCAGGCAGCTCGGCTAAATCAACCGCTGTTTCAGTAACTTATGTTCCTCTTTCAATATCTTTGAATGCGGTTAATAATTCAACCTATGCTACTATTACGCCTACCTTCAGCGGCGGTTATAATCGCAGTATTGATTATAATTCTTTCAAATGGGCATACGGCAGTCAATCAGCCGCCTATTTTGCCGACAATGGTTATTCCTTCGCTAATGACTTTACAGTTATTAAAAACGGAACCTATACCGTTTTTGCAAAGGATACAAGCGGTAACTCGGCAATTAAAACCATCACCATCAGCGGTATATATACAGATGAGTCCCTTGGTGCATTCGTTCAAACCTTCACTGACCTATCCGTTGATTCAATTGGTTTGCCAATTAGCTTTGAGCGTACATATAACTCAATGGATACCACCAGCAATATTTTCGGTAACGGTTGGTCGCTCAATTATGCTAAGAGCACACAGTTATCCGCAGATGGAACTGTTCGTTTGGTATATCTCCCCGATGGCACCGTAAATTATTTCAGCGTGACCGAAAACGGTTTTGTTGGCCTTAGAACTCAAAACACACTTGTTGCCAACGAGAATGCTTTAGTTTTAACCACCAAGGATAGAATCAAATATACCTATGAAAACGGTTATTTAACCCGCATTGAAGATGCAAACGGAAATGCTACAATAATAACACTTAACGAGCAAAATCAGCCTGTTACAATAACCGATAGCGTTGGTCGTGTTTATACTATTACATATACCGATAATAAGATATCAGGTATTACTGACCCCGCAGGAAGAACTTTCTCATACGTTTATGATGAAAACGGTAATCTTTCAGAACATAGGCAAGGAACCGAAACCGTTGTTAATAAGTTTGAATATTCAGGCGGATTGCTAATAAAAATTCTCGATGATTCGGATAATACAGTTTACGAAGTCGGCTATGTGAATCTAAATCAGGTTGCTTCCGTTAAGGATGATGAAGGAAACACTACATATTACTTGTATAGTATCGCATCTAACGGTGAGCTTACCGTTTATGAATCGGAAAATATGCTAAAATTTGATGAAAACGGTAACGTAATAGAGGTAGATGAAAATGGCGATGAGATAACATACACCGAAGAAAGCGAAGATTCTATTTCAGATGAAACCTCCGAAGAAACAAACAGTGAGGAAAGCAATGATCCAAAAATACTTTTCAGTATCTATAATTCATTCGGCCAAATTATTTCTGATTTAGATAACCTTGCATACGAATACAATACGAATGGTACTGTCAGCAAAATTCACGGTGAATTTTCCGATAAAACATTAGTTGTTTATACTTATAATGAACACGGAGATGTGCTTTCAATTATAACAAATGAAGTAACAGTCGATGAAGTTACCAATGAAATAACAAGCAGTAAAATTATTGAGGAAGATACATATTCCTACACCTATTTTGAAAATACAGACCATATTTCATCCGTAATCGAAACCATCACTACATATATCTACGATGAAGAGAGTGATGCAACCGAAACCGATACTCAAACGGATACTGAAACCGATACGGACCCCGAACCTAAGACCGATATTCAAGTATTAACCTCTACCTATGATGATAAAGGCAACTTGCTTACCGAAACGACAAGTGATAACGGTAAAGCGAATACAGTTTCATACGGATACAGCGACACCGATAACAAAGGCTTAATAGCCTCTCAAACCGAAGATGGAACAACCACTCAATACACTTATGATATTTACGGTAACGTTATAAAAATCGAAACCGTTAAAAATGGTGTTATTGAAGCAACCTCTTTATTTGAGTGCAATATCATAGGTCAGGTTGTTTCTCAAACTGAAGATGGTTTAACCTCAACCTATCTCTACGATTTAATTGGTAATGTAGTTAAGACTACTCAAATTGATGGTACTGATACCCGCATAACTCGTATTGTATACGATAATAAAAATCGTGTAATCCAGAAAATCGATACACAGCAATACAATAGCGCTGATGATGGATTAACCCCCGATGAGAACGGTATTTGTTCGACCAATATATATGGCAATAACAATAGCAATAACAATGTCGGTGAGAGATATACCTATGATGATAAAACCGATAATGTTTTAACCTATATAAACAAGGCTAATAACAAAACCGTTAATACCTATGATACCGAAAACAGGCTCGTTAAAACCGTTACCTACGAAGATGCTAATTCCACAACAAACGGTCTTACAACAAGGTATGTTTATGATTCAGAGGGAAATCTAATTAAAACCGTTTATCCCCATCAGTATAATCCCGATAATGATAATTTAGATGTACCTAACGGTGTAAATGAATATACCGATGACACTGTCGGCGAAAGAGTTACCTATGATGAAAACGGTAATGTTTCAACCTATATTGATTCATTCGGCAAGGAAACGGTAAACACCTATGATAACAACGGAAATCTTGTAAAATCAGTTACAGGTAATGAAACCACGCGTTTTGTATATAACGGTGGGGATAACTTATTACAGGTTATTTACCCTGACCAATATAACCCTGATGATGATAATTTAGATTTAGAAGCTGAAACTCCCGTTGATACCTATGAAAATGAATATATTGGTGACCGCTATGAGTATGATGAAAACGATAATATTACCGAATATACTGACCGTTTTGGCAATACTACAATTAACACCTATGACTCAGAGGACAATTTAATTTCTATAGAAAAGGATGGCGTTTCAGAATTCACCTTTGGCGATGACAGTAAAATAGTTAATGAAACCTATTCAAATGGTTTTGTTCGAGATTTTACCTATTCTGATAATCAAACCGTAATTTCAAGCTTTGGTGGTGAATATACTGCCACCTATAATTTGAATGCCTTTGGTGAAGTTATAGAGTATAAGTTAAAGAACGGTGAAAACAACAAAGATTATTCCTATACCTATGACTCAAACGGAAATATTACCTCAATTTCTTTAGATGGTATTTTAAAGCAAACCTTCACCTATAATTCCTCAAACGAGCTTGTTCGTGTTGATGATGCGGTGATGAATAAAACTATAACCTATGGATATGATTATGTTGGTAATATAACCGCTGTAAAGACATATGATTATACTACGGGTGAGCTTGGCACTCTCAAAGAAACTAAAACCTATGACTATAACAGCCAAAATCAAAGAACCGATTTGAGTTATGATGCCTATGGTAATTTAAACGCCCTTAATGATTTTAGTTTTACTTGGGATGGCAGAAGATTATCCACAGCTGTAAATGATGATACTAATACTAACATTTCTTATACTTATAATCACGATGGTATTCGAACAAGCAAAACTATTAACGGAATCACCACATATTATGTAGTGGATGAGAACAATAATGTCATAAAACAGTATGAGCTTGAAAATGATGTGGAAACTAATGTTGTTGAGTTCGTTTACGATAATGATGGCGCACCGATTTATTTCACTTATAATAACGAAACATATTATTATGAGAAAAATCTTCAAGGTGATATTGTTTCGATACTTGACAGTGATAGAAATACTGTAGTACAATATACCTATGATATTTGGGGTAAACTTCTTGGTATAAGCGGCACACTTGCCGATACTCTTGGTATTTCTAATCCACTTCGATATCGCGGTTATTATTACGATACTGAAACAAGCCTTTACTATCTGCAAAGCAGATACTATTCACCCGATTTAATGAGATTTATTTCTCAGGATGATGCTGTGCTATCTAACGCTCAGGGAGAGCCGCTTGGTAGTAATTTATATGTGTATTGTTTGAATAATCCGGTGATGAATAGTGACCCTTATGGTCGAATACCATTACGACTTATCTATGCAATAGCTGGAGCAGCCTTGTTTGGTGGAGTTACATATTTGATAGGTAAAATAATTGGCATTTCTGGAAAATCATTGGCCATTTTAACAGCTTCTCTATCTGCTACTGGTGCATTAGCTGCTGCAATATTAGGTCCGAAATTTTTAGCAAAAGTTGCTCCTAAATTAGCAAAATGGTTTCAAAAACTAGCAAAAGGAACTCGTGTTTTGCCCAAAAACTATAACAAGAATAAAGTAAAATTAAGTGATGGCGGAATAGTGATTCTTGATGCGTTTAAAATTATGCTGCATCCACCCCATATAGGAAAACATAATTACTTTCATATTCAAATTGAAGTTAAAATTCCGGGTGTAAAAATGAAATGGAAAATATTAGGAAGAATACCGATTACCCCTACAAAATGGTTTAAGTAGGTGTTTATTAATGAAATACAAATATTTTCAAAATGAGAAAAAAATATTAATATGTTCTGATAAAATGTCGCAGAATCATATTATGTCTTTGCTTGAAACGATTAGATATGAATTTTGCAAATCAAAACAGTTAAAATTTTTTATATCAATTGACGGGTTAGAATCAACACTTGATGACTTTATAGAATCCTGTAGCAGTAAAGATTACTGCATATCTGATAACGGACAATATAATTTGTTTGTTAAAAATCTTCCAACACTTTGTATGATAACTTATGAATGGAACGATGTAATTACATTCTATGAATATGTTGGTTCGTTCAATGAAGGGCAAATGAGCTTATTGTTTTTAGATTCAAATTTTAATTTTAATTTTGATTTCAACAACTGCAAAAAAGATGATTATTACAAAATCAATGAATATTATTTTAGAATTGATGTGTTCCCAGATGGTAATGAATTCGAAATTACAGTTGGTCTCACAAAACAAAATTCCAAAGATGAATTTGTGAAGTTGCAAACTCTAATAAAGAGTTGGGACAATCATAACACATAACACAGGGGACGGTTCTATGTGTTAATTCACGATTTCCCTTTTAGCGCTTGTTCCTAAATTTAAAAGCCTTATTTGCTACGGTGAAAAACACAAGGGAAAAACACAAGGGGACGGTTCTCTTGAAAAACACAAGGGGACGGTTCTCTTGTGTTGACAAATTCAACTCGGCTTGGTATAATTATCTTGGGTGATGATTATGCCAAGACAAGCTCGCAGAAAAAGCGAAAGTGGAATTTATCAAAACACAAGGGAAACACAAGGGGGAAACACAAGGGGACGGTTCTCCTGTGTTGACAAATTCAGCTCGGCTTGGTATAATTATATTGGGTGATGATTATGCCAAGAAGGGCTAGAAGAAAAAGCGAAAGTGGAATTTATCACATAATGCTTCGTGGAATAAACAAACAAGTTATCTTCGAAGATAATGAAGATAATTTAAAGTTCTTAGAAACATTAAAACATTATAAGGCAATAAGCGGATATAAACTATTCGCTTATTGCCTTATGTCTAATCATATTCATTTGCTTTTACAGGTAGATAAAGAAGATATAGATTTAATAATTAAACGTATTGCAGGAAGCTATGTTTTTTGGTATAATTGGAAATACAAAAGAAAAGGTCATTTATTCCAAGATAGATTTAAAAGTGAGCCTGTTGAAGATGATTCATATTTTTTAACAGTAATTCGTTATATACACCAAAATCCCATTAAGGCGGGATTATGTAAAAGAATTGACAAATATAAATACAGCAGTTATAACGAATATGTTAATAACTCTAATTTAGTCGATACTGATTTTTGTTTTGAAATTATTGATAAGGAACAATTTATAGACTTTCATTTAGAGAACAATCATGATGTTTGTTTAGAAATTGAAGAGGATAATTTCAGACTTACTGATGATGAAGCAAGAGAAATCATTCTAAAGATTTCCAAATGTAAAACCTCTACCGAATTTCAAAACTTAACTCTTGATAAAAGAGACAAATATTTAAAAGTTTTACGAAACCAAGGATTGTCGATAAGACAAATTTCTAGATTAACAGGGACTAGCTTTAATATAGTTAGAAAGTTCGGATAACACAAGAGAACCGTCCCCTTGTGTTCTGTGAAAGATGGCATCGCTCTCAATGCCTATGGTGCTTTGCTATCCACCAAGCCCGAACCCCAAGAAATGACAATTGGTCATATTTATTCGGATATAACAGTTGAAGTGGGGCAATCTTTGAAGCTGTATGTTAATATGACCCCGGTTGAAGCTGATCATACCGTTACTTGGTACTCAGAAAATACTGATATAGTAAAAATCAATAATGATGGGTGCTATTTCGCACTTAAACCCGGAACCACTACCCTGACCGCCACTTCTACTATTAACCCAAATTGCACCAAATCGGTTTTTATTACGGTTATACCTGCCAAAAGTGCTGTTGCAAAATTTGAGGATGAAAATTTTAGAAAGTATGTTATAGGTTTTCTCAATGAATTTTATCTAGAAAACGGACTTCGTTACGAGGGAAGTAAGATTTACCTATCGGAAACTCAAGCGATAACGGGGATGGATTTGTGCGGAATCGGTATACAATCTTTAAACGATTTGAAAAACTTCGAAAATTTGGAAACTCTTTCTATAGTAGCTAATCCGCTAACGGGAACATTGAATTTAACCGCTTTAAAAAAACTAAAGCACTTATCGATTGATTCAGTTATATTTACCAGCTGGAGATATCATCACTATGACAAAAGCCACTACAACTATACTATAACCGGGTTAAAAGCTATTATTGGCGGTAAGCCCGTTAACCTGAACTTAAAGGGATCAGGTTTTATGGAAATTGAGCTTCATAACGGAAATGGCCTTAATGGATGCCAAATAGATGTCTATTATGAAGCTGCTCACAA
>JAFSIJ010000051.1 GCA_017439845.1 Clostridia bacterium
TCTGCCAAGGGCATAGCTGGGCAGCTAAGTGCGGATTGGATAAACGCTGAAAGCATCTAAGCGTGAAGCCAACCTCAAGATTAGATTTCCCATAGCATAAGCTAGTAAGGTCCCCGGAAGACTACCGGGTTGATAGGCTGCGTGTGTAAGCGTGGTGACACGTGTGCTTGGCAGTACTAATAGACCGAGGGCTTGACCTATATTTCGTTCCTCACCTTTTCATTCGCTTATTCAGTTTTCAGGGTGTGAGCACAAATGAAAAAACAAAACCACGGATTTTTCCGTGGTTTTTTAGTTAAAGCAAAAGAGTAGCATTTTAAAAGAATTGCTACTCTTTTTTATAAATTTATGTTTTTTAATTCAATTATATTAGTAATAAAGCGCGCCGCCAATCATGCCGCCGATTAGAACTCCGTAGATCACGCCGAAAATGATTCCCATCACAATCGAAACGATAAAACCGATTAGAGCGCCTTTTCCGGCAGATTTTGCCTTGAGCGGCGAGCTATCCTGATAAACGAGATATAAAATTAAGCCGACAATCGGAATTAAGAAGCCAAGAACTGCAAAACCTGAATTTGGAGCATCGTTTGCATTTTTAGCATTTATATTTCCAACAGAGCTTCCGCACTGAACACAAACAACCGCTTCATCGCATAATTCTTTGCCGCAATTAACACAATATTTCATAAAAATACCCCTTTTTGCTTTTTTCGACAAGATAATTATATACAAAATAAGAGTATTAGTCAACAAACACTTGCTTTTTATTTTTCAACAACAAAATCACAAAAAATACAATAGAGGTGATTAACACGCCGCCAAGGAAGGTTAAAACATAGCTTATGGTTGAATATTTGAAGTCGGAGAGGGTTTTGATTTGTTTTTTGCCATCTTCATCGGCAAAGGTTTTTCCACAAACCGAACAAGTATAATGCTCGCTGTTATCTGATTTTTCGAGGGTGTGTTTAAAGGTGGAAATGTTAGAAAAGGCATTAACGGTTTCACTTAATGTGAAATCAGTTTTTCCGTTGCAGGTAAAAAGCGCTTGCTCCGAGAAACTGTGAGGGAAATCAATGTTTTCGTTCTTATCCTTAAAGTTATCAAACTGCGCGTTGCCTTCTTGTGGAGGCTCAGGTGGCTGCTCGCCTGCGTTTTGCATTTCGCCATTTTTGTTTTCGGGGCGAATGTTTTGTGCATTTTCGGGTCTTTCAAAACGATTTCCAACGAGTGAATTTTCGGAATAACACTGAATCTCGGCGTTGGTAAAGCTTGTAATGGAGGAAACATCGTAAATTCCGCCGATTTCTTCACCTGTTATCTCACCACCAAGATAAAGACTATAGCTTTCGCCCAATTTTAAGGCATAGCACGAAACGATAGCTCCGCTAAAGCTTCGGAGGTTATCAGAGGTTACCTCATCCTTATCGGGTGAATATGCGAAAACAACATTATCTTTCGTATCGGTTATAATGATATCATTATCCTGCGATATAGAAGAGGCAAAGCGAAGGTTAAGAATAGCCTGTCTGCTGTTTTGGTTGTCATCTGATTTCGCCCAATCCATTGTTGAGCCGAGCGCAACAACAGTGCCACCGTTTACGAATGAACCACAGTCCGAATCGAGCCCGGAATCAGAAGCAGGGTTAGCGGCTGAAATAAATGTTCCTCCGTTTATAACAACGAAACCATTTGAATCAACACCATCACCCTCGGCGCCAAGTCCTGCGCATATATGAACCCTGCCATCGTTCACCGTAAGCACCGAAACGCCATCTTCATTAACATTTATTCCATCATCTTGCGAAAAAATATTAACATTACCGCCATTTACGGTTAGGTGCAGCTCGCTGTTGAGTCCCTCATATCCCGAGGTGATATTAAGGATTCCTGTTCCTTTATCCTCACCCGAAATGTTCAACGATTGATAGGAATATAGCGCGCCATCCACCTTTAAACGCTTCTTTTGCGCGGGATATTCATCGTTTGAGGCTTCATCCTTATATTTTGTTTTTAAAATTCGGAAAATGTTTGTTCCCGAAACATTGTTTTCGCTATTGTCCTTTATAACAATGTTAGCGCCGGCGGCTGAGGTATCTATCTTTTGAGAATATTTGTCGCGCTCCTCCCAAGTGTTGTCGCATTCGTAAACATTTTCAAAAATGATGCCTGAAGAAACATCGCAGGTGATATTAACTCCATCTAAAATCAGAGTTACCTTTTGACTTTCATCAGCGAAGGCTTCTTCGCCAAGGTCAACCTTAATTTGTCCGTGCCATTCGCCCTTAAGGGTATAGTTGCCCGGCTTTGTGATATGTAAAACCGCATTTTGATAGGCATCCTCGGCGGAATGCATCATTTGTTCGGGAAAGCCTGTTTTAAGAATGGGGAGGGTTGAGAATATGAAATTCTTATATTCCTCCGACTGATAGTGATAAACCCATTCGGTTTCGCCATCGTAATTTACCTGTTTAAATTTTGATTGCTCAAGCATTGGATAATAATAAATATCGTGGGCTATATAAATCGTATCCTCCTTCGGCTTGGCGCCTGTGTAATATTCGGCAGGCGAGTTTTTAACCTCGTTATGTATGGAGGCAGGGTCAATATGCCACACATAATCATATTCGTTAACACGCTTTCCATCAACCTTAACGGAATGTGTGTATCCGTTTGAAGACTTTTTGCTTGAAAGCTCGATAACTGTGCTTTCGCTGTTTTCTAGTGCCGCTGCATAGGGCATCGCTGAAAGCAACAAAACAAATGAAACAATTAAAGAAATAAGGGTTTTCACAAAAATACCTCCTGATATATGATAGGTTTATGTTATTATAAAATATTTTTATATTTTTGCAAAAAGAGTAAACAAATTGTAAATTTAATTAAGCTTTATGTTTTAAATCACCCAAAAATTTACGAAAAAGTTTGAAAAACTCTTGACAAATTATGGATAGCAGTGGTAATATAATATCGCGGTTAGCGGCGGCTAACCATAATTTTGCAGAAGAAGTTAGCGGCGGCTAATTTGACTTCGCGAAAAAAGGTTTAAAGGCGATATATTAAAGGAGAAAACCGATGACTTTAAGAGAGGCTCAAGAGGGAATAGAATACATAATAAAGAACATCGAAACCGATGATAGTGAGCTCGATGCGTTCTTGTTTTCGCTCGGTTGCTATAGCGGCGAGCCGATAACTGTTGTTTCCCGCCAGAAAAACAGCTGTGTTGTTTCGATTAAGGATGCGAGATACACGATTGATAACGAGCTTTCGGATGCTATTATCATTTAAAATCTCTTAAAAGAGCAGAGGTTTTACTTTTTTATCGGTTGGTTAGCAAAGGCTAACTGAACTATATTTCGTTTTATAAAACAAAATTATTGTTTTGGAGGAAAAATATGAGAGTTGCTTTAACAGGAAATCCCAATAGCGGAAAAACCACGATGTTTAATGCCTTGACCGGTCGCAATGAGAAGGTCGGAAACTGGGCGGGTGTTACCGTTGATAAAAAGGAGCATCAGATCAAAAAGGCTTATGCAGGTGATACGGATGTTATCGCGGTTGACCTTCCCGGCGCGTATTCAATGTCGCCCTTTACGAGTGAGGAGAGTATTACAAGCTCGTATGTTAAAAAGGAAAATCCCGATGTTATTATCAACATTGTTGATGCCACAAATCTTAGCAGAAGCCTTTTCTTCACAACTCAGCTTTTAGAGCTTGGAATTCCTGTTGTTGTTGCGCTCAACAAGGCGGATATAAACAAGAAAAAGGAAACAAAGATAGATGCCGAACTGCTTTCGGTGCTTCTTGGATGCCCTGTTGTTAACACTGTTTCAACTACGAATGAAGGTCTTGCAGAGATTATTAAAATCGCTGTTGCAAACGCGGGCAAAGCCCAGGCGGCACCTTATGTTCAGGGGGATATTGACCTTACAAATAAGGCGGAGGTTGAAAAGGCCGACCGAAAGAGATTTAAGTTTGTAAACGGTCTTGTAGCTGAGGTTGAGCGCCGCAAGGTGAAAACGAATGAAAAGAATTTCCACGATAAAATTGATGAGATTTTAACTAATAAATGGGCAGGTATTCCGATTTTTGCGGTTGTTATGTTCCTTGTGTTCCAAATTTCGCAGGTTTGGGTTGGAACACCCATTGCCGATTTGTTGGTTGCCTGGCTTGAAGCGTTTCAGGGCTTTGTTGGCGGCTTGCTTGAAAATGCAAATCCTTTACTCTCGGCAATTCTCGTTGATGGTATCATAGGCGGTGTTGTTGCGGTTGTTGGTTTTCTGCCGCTTGTTATGGTTATGTATTTCTTGCTGGCTCTCCTTGAGGACTGCGGATATATGTCACGCGTTGCGGTTGTTCTTGACCCGATTTTCAAAAAGGTTGGTCTTTCGGGCAAATCGGTTATACCCTTTGTTATTGGTATAGGCTGCGCGGTTCCCGGTATTATGGCAAGCCGAACCATTAGAAATGAGCGCGAGCGCAGAGCCACCGCTATGATAGCTCCCTTTATGCCCTGTGGCGCAAAAATTCCTGTAATTTCTCTCTTTGCAGGCGCATTCTTTGATAATGCGGGCTGGGTTAGCTTCACAATGTATTTTATGGGTATAGTTCTTATATTCCTTTCAGCGCTTCTTGTTAATAAAATCACCGCATACAAGGCAAGAAAATCCTTCTTTATAATCGAGCTTCCCGAATATAAGGTTCCTTCCCTTTGGGGCGCATTCAAGTCAATGTGCAGTCGTGGTTGGGCATACATAGTAAAGGCGGCAACAATTATCCTTCTTTGCAATATGGCGGTTCAGCTTATGCAAACATTCACTTGGAAATTAACGGTTGCCGAAACCGCCGATGCATCAATTCTTGCGTCGATAGGAGCACCTTTTGCTTATTTGCTCGTTCCCGTTGTCGGTGTTGTCAGCTGGCAGCTTGCCGCCGCGGCTATCACAGGCTTCATCGCAAAAGAGAATGTTGTTGGAACACTTGCGGTTTGCTTTGTTGGACTTGAAAATCTTATTGATACCGAGGAGCTCGCTCTTATGGAGGGCGCAGGAGCCGAGGTTGCCGGCATTATGGCAATAACAAAGGTTGCCGCTTTAGCATACCTTATGTTCAACCTCTACACACCTCCTTGCTTTGCGGCTATCGGCGCCATGAATGCCGAAATGAAGAGCGCAAAATGGCTTTGGGGCGGAATAGGACTTCAGTTATCGGTTGGCTTTACGGTTGGCTATCTTGTTTACACCATTGGAACACTCATAACTGATGCCAAGGCACTTAACATAGGCGGTGCAATAGGCGGCGGTATTGCTGTTGTGGTTATGGCGGCAATAATTGCGGCTCTTTGCATAAATTCCGAAAAGAAACTAAAGGCTGAATATGCTCTTAAAGCTGAAAAAACAAAGGTAAAGGTCTAAAAATGGAAAATTATATTATAGTTGCTATTATTTTAATAATTGCAGGACTCGCGGCATTCTATATTTATAAGCAAAAGAAAAAGGGAAAGAAGTGTATCGGCTGCCCTTATGCTGATGAGTGTGCAAAGAAAAATAAATGTAAATAAAGATAAAAAATGCTCGCAAGGTGAAGCTTCACTTTGCGGGCATAAAATTTTTTCTTGCAAAAGAAAGGAAAATCCTGTATAATATAAAATGACAAAAAATTTACATTGTTTATTTTTTAGGAGGAAAAACAAATGAAAAAGATTATTGCACTTCTTTTAGCTGTTGCACTTGTTTTCGTGATGGCAGCTTGTGGTGGCGGCGCTACCACTATGACAATGGGTACAGGTAGTCCTACAGGTACATATTATGCTTACGGTGGCATTCTTGGTCAGTATATCACCAACAATGCAGGCGTAACCGTTAACGCTGTTTCAACCGGCGGTTCAAAGGATAACATCCAGGGTATTGATGCAGGCGACTATCAGCTCGGCACAGTTCAGTCTGATGTTATGCATTATGCTTGGAATGGTAACCGTTCTTTTGAAGAGGATGGCGCTATTTCTTCTTTCCGCACAGTTGCAGGCCTTTATGCTGAGGCAGTTCAACTCGTAACTGTTAACCCTGAAATCAAGTCGGTTGCTGACTTAAAGGGTAAGAAGGTTTCTATCGGCGCTCCCGGTTCGGGCGTTTACTTCAATGCTATGGATGTGCTTGCTGCTGCAGGCATTGCTGAAAAGGATATTAAACCTCAGTATCAGAACTTCGATGAGAGCGCTGATGCATTAAAGGATGGCAAGATTGATGCCGCATTCATCGTTGCAGGTGCTCCAACACCCGCCATCACCGAGCTTAGCATGACAAATGCTAACACCCGTATCGTTCCTATCGATGGTGATATTGCTGAAAAGCTTATGAAGGATAACACCTTCTATTCGGTATACAAAATCCCGGCTGAAACCTATAAGGGTCAGGCTGAGGAAGTTTTAACCGTAACAGTTAAGGCAACCTTAATCGTTAGCGCTGATGCAAGCGAGGATGATGTTTATAACTTAACCGCTGCTATTTTTGATAATATTGACTCCATCACCAAGGAGCATGCAAAGGGCGCTGAACTAAGCCTCGAGAACGCAACCGATGGCTTAACTGTTCCTTTCCATGCAGGTGCAGCAAAATACTTTAAAGAAAAAGGAATTGAAGTTGAGGTTAAATAATTAACTCATAAAGTTTAATCTTTAAAGGTTTAGTAGCTGCGGTCAAACCGCAGCTACTTTGATATTTTTCTGAAAGTGAGGAGCAAAACGTTGTTTTTCTCAAAAAAGAAGGCACCCGAAACCAATGAACCTATGGATTTGGATGCTGTTATGAAGAAGTTTGACAGAGAATCAAACACACGTGTTTGGGAAGGCACTCCAAAAATCATTGTGAACTGCCTTTTAGCAATATTTTCTCTGTTTTGTATTTATGTAACCTTTTTTGCAACCTGGCTTGATGCGATAAGACTTTCAAGCTTTGTTGGTTGTATAATGTTTATAGGGTATCTTGTTTATCCTGCAAAAAAGGGAGCTCAAAAAACGAATTATATCCCTTGGTATGATGTGATTCTTATGGTGTTGGGCTCAGGCTCATTCTTTTATTACACCTTTGATGCGATGACCATTATCCAGCAGGGCAACAAGTTTGAGCTTTATCAGATAATTATCGGTGTTATCGGCATTCTTTGTCTTTTAGAGCTCTGCCGCCGTTGTGTTGGTATTCCGATTATCGTTGTTGCGGGCGCATTTATTGTTTATGCGTTAACTTTCGGACTTACAAATCCCGATATGTTCAAGAGAGTAGAGGGTCTTGTTGGTAAGCTCTTCTATACTACTACCTCGGGTATTTTATCAACCCCTGTTAACACTTGCTCAAAGTATATTGCGATATTTATTATATTCGGCGCGTTCCTTGAGAGGACGGGTATTGCCGATTTCTTTATCAAGATTTCAAACTCTATCGTTGGCGGCTTCTCGGGCGGACCTGCAAAGGTTGCTGTTGTTGCGAGCGCGCTCGAGGGTATGGTTTCGGGCTCCTCGGTTGCAAACACCGTAGGATCAGGCTCGGTTACCATTCCGCTTATGAAGAAAACGGGCTATAAGCCCGAATTTGCCGCTGCGGCTGAAGCCTCGGCTTCAACGGGTGGACAGATAATGCCGCCGATTATGGGTGCGGCAGCATTCCTTATGGCTGAAAACCTTGGTGTTTCGTATAGCAATGTAGTTGTAAAGGCAATTTTGCCTGCTTGTTTATATTTCCTTGGCGTTTTTGTAACCGTTCATTTAGAGGCTAAAAAAGAGGGACTTCGCGGTCTTACAAGGGACGAACTCCCAAGATTTTTGCCCCTTCTTAAACAGTCTTATTTAATGCTTCCGCTTATTATCCTTATTGTTCTCGTAAGCTCGGGCTCTCGCTCGATTGCTTATGCGGCGGCTATTGCTATTGTAACAACTATAATAGTTGGCATCTTCAACAAGGAAAACCGCATTACACCTATGCGAATATTTGAGGCGCTCGCGGCGGGCGGTCAGGGTATGATAACCGTTGCGGTTGCTTGCGGTGTGGCCGGAATTATTGCAGGAACTATCACAATGACAGGTCTTGCAACCATGCTTATCAACGGAATTTTAGCACTTGCAGGAGATAAGGTTATAATTGCGCTGTTCTTAACAATGCTTACCTGTATTGTTCTCGGAATGGGCGTTCCCACCACTGCAAACTATTGCATTATGGCGGCAACCTGCGCGCCTATCCTTATTAAGATGGGTGTTCCCGATATTGCGGCGCACTTCTTCGTGTTCTATTTCGGTATTGTTGCCGACTTAACACCGCCTGTTGCCCTTGCGGCTTATGCAGGCGCGGCTATTGCTCAGGCAAACCCGATGAAAACCGCTATCACTGCAACCAAGCTTGCTATTGGCGCATTTATAGTGCCCTATGTGTTTGCGCTTAACCCGGCAATGCTCTTTATTGATACAAATGCTATTGAGGTTATCCTTATTTGTATCACCTCGTTCGTTGGTATCTTTGCGGTTTCGGCGGCGCTGGAGGGGTACTTCCTTCATAATATGAGGTGGTATGAGCGAATTGTCAGCGCTATCGGTGGATTACTGCTTATTTATCCCGGCACCGTGACAGATATAATCGGTGTTGCGCTTGTTGGAATTGTTTTCGTTCTTCAGCTCATAACAAGAAAATCGCAGAGCAAACTAATAGCTTAAACTAAAACCCCAAGTTTTGACTTGGGGTTTTTACAATGGTTATGGTTTGTCGAAGCGCTTTTAGACTTCGACAAACTGCAATCATTATTAACTTTTTCTTGAAATTATCCGTAATATGTATTATATTATATATTACGCAATATATAATATGGGTTAGTAGCCTTTTCAGGAGGAAAAATATGTCTTTATACAGTGAACTTACGCGTGAAGAATTAGAAAAAGAATTCGGCGCTGTAAAAAGTGAATATGAGCATCTTTGCTCTCTTCATCTCTCGCTCGATATGTCGAGAGGAAAGCCCGGTTTTGATAATATGGACTTGAGCGAAAAGATGTTTGATCTTGTTGGGAATGACACAGGATTTAAAAACATCAGTGGAATCGATTGTCGAAACTATGGCGGCCTTGATGGCCTTGATGAGCTGAAAAATCTTTTCAGTGAAATATTCGGTATGCCTGCCGATCAAATTATAGTTGGAGGAAATTCCTCACTTAATATGATGTTTGATACTATTGCTCAGGGTATGACTCACGGAATGGGCGGCGAGCCTTGGTGCAAAGAGGAGAAAAGAAAGTTCTTGTGCCCTGTTCCGGGGTATGACCGCCACTTTGCAATAACAGAACATTTCGGATTTGAGCTTATCCCCGTTTCAACCGATGAAAACGGACCGGTTATGGATGAGGTTGAGCAGCTTGTTAAGGATAGCTCGGTAAAGGGAATTTGGTGTGTTCCTAAATATTCAAACCCCGAGGGTATAACCTATAGTGATGAGGTTGTAAAAAGAATGGCAAGGTTAAAGCCTGCCGCGGCAGATTTTAGAATCTTCTGGGATAACGCGTATGCGGTGCATGACCTTTATGATGAGGGCGATGAGCTTCTCAATATATACGATGAATGTGTTAAAGCGGGAAATCCCGATTTGGTTATAATGTTTACTTCAACCTCGAAAATCACCTTCCCGGGCGCAGGTGTTGCGGCTCAGGCGGCAAGTCCTAACAATGTTGCGATGATAAAGGGCAGAATGAAGTTCCAAACCATCGGTCCTGATAAGCTTAATCAGCTTCGCCATGCGAGAATGTTCAAGAACCTTGCAGATGTTAAGGCTCATATGAAGCGCCATGCCGAGATTTTAAGGCCAAAGTTTGATAGCGTTCTGAATGAAATGGAAAGTCAGCTTGCAGGCAAGGGAATTGCTAAATGGATGAAGCCAAAGGGTGGCTATTTCATCAACCTTGATGTGTTAGAGGGTTGCGCTAAAAGAACGGTTGAGCTTTGTGCCAATGCAGGTATGATTTTAACCCCTGCAGGAGCGCCCTTCCCCTATGGAAAGGACCCCAAAGACACCAACATCAGAATAGCGCCATCTTACCCATCGGTTAAGGAAATAAACGAGGCGGCAAAGGTGCTTTGTGTTGCAGTTAAATATGCTGCACTTGAGAAACTCTTACAAAAATAGAAATGTTGACAATATGCTATTTTAAAGGTATAATAATATAGTTAACAAGTTTAAGTTTTTAAACTTAAAAACATAAAAAACGGAGGATTATTATGAAATCCAAAAGAACAGCAAAACCGGTGTTCTTTGTGGTGTTCTTTCTGATTTTGGCGCTAACATTTTGCGCCTTCTTTGGAATTGAAAACTACTATGGAGACACTAGACAGGTTTACATTAAAGGAGCAAACGATATTCGTTGGGGTATTGATATCCGCGGCGGTGTTGAGGCTGTGTTCTCGCCCGATAAGGCTGATGCTAAAATCACCGAAAACGATATGGATGCCGCAAAGGCGATTATCGAAACCAGACTTGTAAACAACAACATAACCGACTATGAGGTTTATAGCGATGTTGATAACCATCAAATTATAGTTCGTTTCCCCTGGGCTGCTGATGAAAGCGAATTTGATGCAACAGCCGCAGTTCAAGAGCTTGGCGAAACAGCTCTCTTAACCTTCTGCCGCAATGAAGATAGCAAGGATGTTATCCTTAGCGGTTCAAAGGATATTGAAAGAGCGGAGCCGGGCGTTGATGAGAATGGAGCTTATGTTGTTTACCTTTATTTCACCGATGAAGGAACCGATAAGTTTGCTAAGGCAACAAAGGAGCTTGTTGGTCAAAAGATTTCCATCTGGATGGATGAAACCGAAATCAGCGCTCCAACCGTTAACGAGGCAATTACTAACGGTACTGCATACATAAATGGTATGGAAAGCTCAGAGGCCGCAAAGGATTTGGCTGATAAAATCAATGCAGGTTCGCTTCCTTTTGCGCTAACTGTTGATGATAGCAAGCTTCAAATCATTTCGCCAACACTCGGTTCAGATGCTTTGAGCGTTATGCTTATTGCAGGCTCTATTGCATTTGGTATCATTTGCTTGCTTATGATATTGCGCTATCGCCTTAACGGTTTTGTTGCATCTATTGCGCTTCTTGGTCAGCTCGCAGGCTCTATTGCCTGTATTTCGGGATTTTTCCCGAATGCCGAAAGCTTTACACTCACCATCCCCGGTATTGCAGGTATTATCCTTTCTATCGGTGTTGGTGTTGACTGTAATGTTATCGCATCCGAGAGAATCCGTGATGAGTTTGAAAAGGGCAAGACCATTGATGGCGCTATCGATAGCGGCTTTAAGAACAGCTTGAGCGCTATTATCGATGGTAACGTAACCATCGTTATCGTGTCGTTAGTTCTTATGGGCGCATTCGGAACTCCCGATAGCATAATCGCAAAAATCTTCTCACCCATTATGTCGCTCTTAGGTTCTTCGATAACCGGTTCGATTTATTCGTTCGGATATACACTTCTTATCGGTGTTATCTTCAACCTTATAATGGGCGTTCTTGCTTCAAAGTATATGCTTAAGAGTATTTCACAGCTCAAGTTCTTGAGAAAACCCTGGCTTTACGGAGGTAAGAAAAATGGCTAAGTTAAAAATAGATTTCAACAAAGCTCTCGTTAAAGTTCTTATCGTGTACGCTGCAATTATCGTTGCAGGTATAATCGTTGCCAGCGTTTTCGGAGTTAACCTTGATATAAACTTCAAGGGCGGAACAAGAGTATCCTATTCTTACACAGGCGATATAGATTCTTCAAAAATTGAAAGCAGTCTCGAGGATGTTATCGAGGGTGATTTCAAGGTTGATATGAGCGAATCTCTCGCAGGTGACACAAAGACATTTTCAATTAGTCTTGTAGGTGCACAGTCACTCCCTGCTGAAACACAGGAGGGAATGATTTCAGCACTTCAAGAGGATTTCAAGGATAACGAGATTGATATTTATGATTCAAACTCGGTTAGCCCCACCATTGCAGGAACCTTCTTTGCAAAGAGCTTGGTTGCAGTTCTTATAACTGCAATTCTCGTGGTGGTTTATGTTGGTATCAGATTTAGAAGAATCGGTGGTATCTCGGCGGCACTCACCGCTCTTGCAGCGCTTGTGCTTGATGTTCTTATCACCTTCTTCATTTGCGTGTTCTTCCGCTTGCAAATCGATTCGAACTATATGGCAGTTATACTGACCATTCTCGGTTATTCGCTTAACGATACTATCGTTATGTACGATAGAATCAGAGAGGACCGCAAGTTCTATCCCGATATGGAAATCGGCGACCTCGTAAACGGAAGTATCAACAAGGTTGCGATAAGAAATATTATCACAACTGTAACAACCTTCCTTGCTGTTATGACAATTGTTGTCGTTTCCGAGCTTTATGGTCTTACCTCACTTCGCACATTCGCTATCCCGATGGCATTCGGTATCGTGAGCGGTGCTGTAACTTCGCTCTTTGTTTCCGGTCCGTTGTGGGTATTGTGGATAAGATACAAACAAAGCAAAGCAAAATAAAATTAAAGCACCCGATTTTTCGGGTGCTTTTGCTTTTAGTTTATCTTTTCAAAAATTTTAGGAAAAAGCCTTTTAACCAAGCTAATGATTCTTGCTATTGAAAGGCAAGAAAAACGGTTCCCATTTTTAAAGCTCTTTGCCATAATGCCCGAAAGACCGGCGCCTGCCATATAGGGCGAGAGCGCTTTATATCGGGGAAGTGAAAGCTCTCTATCAAAAAAGGCTTTTCTCTTTTTTGCGGTAAAGTCGCTGCGCTTATCAAAGCTTCGCTCAAGAGCGGAGAAGAAATAGCGGGCATATCGGCTTGCAACTAATGAAAGCCCCTTTTCGCCTAATTCCCACTCGCAAATCTTATTATAAAGTCTATCAACCTTAACCATTATATCTTCATAATAGGTTGGAATGAATTTTCCGGTGGTGCTTGTGTTTCGCTTCGCGTAGCGATAGGGGGTAATAGAGAGAATGTTGCAGGAGGAGGCGAAAGAAAAGGCATCAATATTAAAAATAATATCCTCATTAAATGCCATTTTCGGAAATTTAGCGCCGCTGTTTTTTAAAAGCTCGGCTGAAAAAAGCTTGTTCCAGGGGTAACCGAGAACTCCCGTTTCCTCTAAATATAAAAGCTCTTGGCGAACCTCCCGTTTTGTTTTAAGAACCTTCTCCTCGAGCGAAATGGTTTTTGTTTTATATATGCGAGCGGATTTATCAAAATATTCCTCTATAAGACCGAAAACAACAACATCACAAGGGTTTTCCTCCATTGATTTAACCGAGAGGGAGAGAAGGTCGGGGGAAATACGGTCATCACTGTCAAGGAAAAGAATGTATTTTCCCTTTGCGGCAAGAAGACCTTCGTTTCGTGCATTCCAAACACCCTTGTTTTCGGGCAAATGCAAAACTTGAATACGATTATCTTTTTTTGCAAAATCATCGCAAAGGGCGGGGGAGTTATCGGGCGAAGCATCATCAACGAGGATTAGCTCAAAATCGCGATAGGTCTGCGATAAAACATCACTTACACTTAAAGCGAGCAGCTTTTCCACATTGTAAACGGGCATAATAACGCTAACTAAACCTGACACAAAAACCCTCCTCCCGTAAATTTTTAAATATTAAGCAAATTTTTAAACTCGGTCAAAATAAAATCGAAATCTTTTTCACTGTAATAATAATGTCCCGAATTTTCGAGTTCGCTCGCGGTAATGCACGAATTTTGCTCTAAAAGTTTTAGGCTTCGCCTTGAAACCATTTAATCCTTTTTCGATTGATATGCCACGCAAGGTGTATTGAGAAGCTTTATAGTTTTGCGAGTTTGCCGCATTTTTGCGAACAACTCAAAAAACCTCGGTATCCATTCGATATAATGGAAAGGATTCATATCTTTTTGAATGCCATAACATTTTTTAGCGGCCAATGCCTCGAAATCATCTGGGCGAATTTTATCAAAATAAACCTTCAAAGAATTGATTGGCATTTTAGGCTTTAAAAACAAACGCAGTGGAACAGCGAGCAAAAACAGTTTGCAAATCTTGTTGTTTTTCGTGGCTTGCTCTATCGCTAAAAGCGTTCCCAAAGAATGAGCCACAATATATATTTTTTCGTGTGTTAGAGATAAATCTTCAACAACGGAAGAAACCTGTGCTTCCCACTTTTTCATTGAGGTTTTTGAAAAATCTTTAACGGTTTTTCCGTGACCATCCAAAAGCAAATTGTAAACCGAAATGTGCTCGGGAATCAAAGGCAAAAAATCGTTAAAATGGTTCGGAGTGCCCACAATTCCGTGAATGAATAAAATGGCAGTGTCTGAAATTTTGCGTATTCTTTTGTATTCTTTATGCTCCAAATCATCACCGCCCAAAATTTATATTTTTAGTTTACCACAGTTTGCGGTTAATAACAAGAGAGAAAAGGCTAAAGCGAAATCTCTGCAATATGTGGGCGATGGTCTGATGCTATAATTTCGGGAACATCGGCGGAAAGCACCTTGATGTTTTTTGATGTGAAAATATAGTCTATTTTCATTTCGGGAGCATCGGAGGGATAGGTCAGTTTCTCCTTGTCAAAAAGCTGCGCGGCATCAAAGAAGTGTTTGCCCATTTTCTTAATTAAGGCATCATCGGGAGTGAGATTAAAATCGCCCATAATAACTAAATTTTCAGGTGTTGGCTTTCTCAAAATTTCGGAAATTGCGTTTTGCGCTTCATCGGGGTTAAGGCCAACGTGTATAACATAAACGGAAAGCTCTTTATCGCCGATTTCAAGGGTGGCTTTTAGCAAGCAACGGTCCTCATAATAGCCATCATATTGGTGAATTGCAGGTTCGGGAATTGAAACCGTTTCGAGCGAGGTTATGGGGTATCTTGAGAGAATGGCATTCCCGTATGGATTTTCGCCGCCAAAAAGAATGGCGCGGGCGAAATAATAATATTTATATCCTGCCTTTTGCGCAAGGATTTTTGTTTGATTTTCAAAAATGTCAGCGGGTCCCTCATCATAAATTTCGTTTAGCGCAACAATATCGGCATCGCAAGCCTTAATCGCATTTGCCATAACATCATAATCGATTTGCTGCGTGATAAAATTCAAGCAATGTTGAGTGTTAAAGGTCATAAGTTTGATTTTCATAATGCCACTTCCCTTGAAATTTTATGTTAATTGTATCATAAAAGCGGCGGAATGGCAAGATGAAATGAAGCATCGCCTTTGGCGATATGATGCATTTGCTCCGCAAATATGATGTATTCGGCTACGCCGAAAATGATGCGATGTTTGATCCAAAAACATTAGGCGAAGCCACACCTTTTCTTTTATCTCTTCTCTCTTATCTTTTATCCGGAAAAGTCACTTTTGTTTAGAGAAGAGTGAAAAATGAAGAGAGAAAAGTTAAAAGTACAAAAAAGAAAAGCCACACGATGTGTGACTTTTCTTTTTGGCACCCCCTGTGTGAATCGAACACGCAACTAGCCCTTAGGAGGGGCTTGTTATATCCATTTAACTAAGGGGGCAAATATTTGCATATAAATATAATACCAATTTGTGCGGCTTAAGTCAAGCAAAAATTGGGGGTTTTAACAAGTAGTAATTTATTGACTTTTTGACAAAATTAAGGTAATATAATACTTGTAGAAATCTGGCTTTTTATGGAAGGTTGGCAAAGAAGAAAAGTGCCGATTCCAAAGGGCAGAAAAGGAGACAATAAAGATGGAAAACACTAAAAAAAGCATGGAAACAGTTGTAGCGCTTTGCAAGGGCAGAGGCTTTGTGTATCCCGGTAGTGAGATATATGGCGGCCTTGCAAACTCTTGGGATTATGGCCCCTTGGGCGTTGAACTTAAGAATAATATCAAAAAGGCTTGGTGGAAGAAGTTTGTTCAGGAAAGCCCCTACAATGTGGGACTTGACAGCGCAATTCTTATGAATCCTGAAACCTGGGTTGCATCGGGTCACTTGGGCGGCTTCTCCGATCCTCTTATGGACTGTAAATCTTGTAAAACAAGACATAGAGCTGATAAGCTGATTGAGGATTATGTTGCTGAAAACGGTCTTTCGGATAATCCTGCCGCTATGAGCGATGTGGAAATGATGAACTATATCAAGGAGAAGGGAATTTGCTGTCCTAACTGCGAATCAAAGGAATTCACCGATATCCGCAAATTCAACCTTATGTTCAAAACCTTCCAGGGCGTTACCGAGGATAGCACATCAACCCTCTATCTTCGCCCCGAAACAGCACAGGGTATATTCGTAAACTTTAAAAATATTCAAAGAACAACTCGTAAAAAGGTACCCTTCGGCGTTGCGCAAATCGGTAAATCCTTCCGCAACGAGATAACTCCCGGAAACTTTATCTTCCGCATCCGCGAGTTTGAACAGATGGAGCTTGAATTCTTCTGCAAGCCCGGAACCGACCTTGAGTGGTTTGAATATTGGAGAGCATACTGCAAAAAGTGGCTTTTAGACCTTGGTATCAAGGAAGAAAACTTAAGGCTTCGTGACCACGATAAAGATGAGCTTTGCTTCTATTCTAAAGCAACAACCGACTTTGAGTATCTCTTCCCGTTCGGTTGGGGTGAGCTTTGGGGTGTTGCTGATAGAACTGATTATGACCTAACTCAACACGCAAATCATTCGGGCGAGCCGCTTGAATATTTTGACCCCGAAACAAACGAAAAATATATTCCTTATGTTGTTGAGCCCTCTCTTGGCGCCGACCGTGTTACCCTTGCGCTTCTTTGCGAGGCTTACGATGAGGAAACGGATGAGAAGGGTGAAACAAGAAATGTTATGCATTTCCACCCTGCGATAGCTCCCTTTAAGGCGGCAGTTCTTCCGCTCTCGAAAAAGTTATCCAATGAGGCAGGCGAGGTTTACGCCGAGCTTTCTAAACACTTTATGATAGATTACGATGAGGCAGGCTCCATTGGTAAGCGCTATCGCAGACAGGATGAAATCGGAACACCGATTTGTATCACCTATGACTTTGACTCGTTAGAGGATAGCTGTGTTACCGTTCGTAATCGTGACACAATGGCACAGGAAAGAATAGCAATCAGCGAGCTTAAAGACTATATTGCAAAAGCAATAGAATTTTAATTGATTTGCTGTCACATTCAGGAGACAAGGAGAAAAAATTATGGCAGTTTTAACAACAATGGTAATTCCGCTTATTTTGGGACTAACCTTCTTTATGTTCGGTATGAACGTAATGTCGGGCGGTCTTGAAACAATGGCGGGCGGCGGACTTGAACGCACAATGAAAAAGGTTACTTCAAACGACTTTTTTGGCTTTTTCTTGGGCGCCGGCATAACTGTTGCTATTCAGTCATCATCGGCTTTTACCGTAATGCTTGTTGGCCTTGTTAACTCGGGACTTTTAGATTTTAGCAACACCTTCGGTCTTATAATGGGCTCGAATGTGGGCACCACCTTAACCGCGTGGCTATTAAGCCTTGCAGGTCTTGAGGGTAAATGGTACATAGAAATTCTAAATCCGAGCTTCTTTGCGCCAATACTCGCTTTCATTGGTATTGTGATGCAAATGTTCTCAAAGAGCGATAAGAAAAAAGACCTCGGCAATATTTTTATAGGCTTTGCAATTCTTATCTTTGGTATGGACCTTATGAGCGATTCTATGGTTTCGGTTAGAACGCTTCCCGGCTTTGATACCTTCCTTGCAACCCTTAAAAGCCCGATTATAGCGCTTCTTATCTCCACTGTTTTCACAGGGGTTATTCAGTCAAGCGCTGCAACCATCGGTATTGTTCAGGCTCTCGCGCTTTCGGGCGGTGGTATTACATGGGAAATGGCTATTCCGCTTGTGCTTGGTGCTAATATCGGCACCTGTGTTACTGCGCTTATCGGAGCTCTCGGCACTAACAAAAACGCAAAGCGCGTTGTTATTATGCATTTCTCGGTTAATGTTTTCGGCTCGATAGTTTGTATGATAATTATGTATGTGTTAAAGGCATTTGGCGTTTCGATTTTAACTGCCGAAATCGCAATGGTTGGAGTTGCTATTATTCACACTCTCTTCAATGGCATTAACACCGTTATACTTCTTCCAATAAAAAAACTGATTATAAAATTCTGTATGGTTGTTGTTCCCGACAAAGAGGAAAAACAACATACCGTATTTTTGGACGAGCGTATCTTCAACAATGTTCCGCTTGCTATCAGCGAGTGTACACGACTTGCGGTTGAAATGGCAAACGCAACCCGCCTTGCAATATTTGATTCAATCGAACTCTTAAAGGGTTATGATGAAGAGAAAACTGCGGAAATAAGAGAACAGGAAAAGCTTATTGATAAATATGAGGACAAGCTTGGAACATATCTTGTTAGACTTTCTAACCATCAGCTCTCAGAGCTTGATTCTCATAGAGTTGCCCGACTTCTTCACAGTATCGGCGACTATGAGCGAATGAGTGACCACGCTCTCAACATTTGCAAGGTTGCAGAAGAGATGCATACTAAGGGAATTCAGTTCTCCGAGAATGCAACAAAAGAAATCAAGACCGTTACTGCGGCTATTGTTGAAATACTTAATATGACGGTTGATTCATTCGCAAATGATGATGCCGAGCTTGCAGTTCACGTTGAACCGCTTGAGCAGGTTATTGATGGACTCAAGAAAACACTCAAAAAGCGCCATATCGAGCGCTTGCAAAACGGTGAATGCACAATCGAGCTTGGCTTTGTGTTCACTGATTTGCTTTCTAATTATGAAAGAATTTCTGACCACTGCTCGAACATCGCGGTTTATACCATGCAGCTTCGTGGTGACACGTTTGATGCTCATAAATACTTGCGCGAAATCAAGAGCAACGCGGTTGATAGATTTATGGATGAATTTAGTACTTACGAAAAGAAATATACGGTGTAAGGTATGAATTTTTATAAGTTTGATGATAAATCGGTGCGCCTTATCGGCAGATGGGGCGAATACAGAGGAAATATAGCCACAACTGCGAATGGCTCTAAAATAGAAATCGCTTTTCGTGGGAATATGGCAATTCTTCATTTCAATATGGCGGAAAACTGCGATTTTGTTCCGCATTTGTGGATAAGTGTTGATGGCGGCGCCAAGGTTGAGGCTGAGGTGGCAAGATATATGAGGGTTGAATGCGAGGAGGATGCCGAGCACGTTATAACCATCATTATGAAATCCTCGGTTGAGCCTCAGCAAAGGTGGTTTGCGCCACTCGTTGCAAAGGTTGAGTTTGAGGGATATGAAGCGCAAGGGAGCGCCACCTTGCCCGAAAATAACAAGAAGATTATCGAGTTTGTGGGAGATAGTATCACCGAGGGTGTTCTTGTTGATGCATCCTATGCGCCCGATAAAACCTACGAAGGCAAAAACCGTGCTTTTCAGGATGATTCAACTGCAACCTATGCTTATATAACGGCGAAGAATTTAGGCCTTGAGCCTATTATTATGGGGTATGGCGCAGTAGGGCTAACGCGCAGCGGTCAGGGTTCGGTTCCAAAAACAGAATATTCCTATCCGTACTGCTTTGATGGTTGCCCGATTAACTATCATCCCGATTATATCGTTATAAATCTCGGAACAAATGATAAATGGAACGAGCAAATGATAGGGCAAATGCCGGCGGAATATAAAAAATTCCTTTATATGCTTACCGATATGCACAAAAATGCAAAAATCGCCGCTATGGTTCCTTTCTATAACTGCTTTAACGAGGAAATCAAGAGCGTTGTTAAGGAATTTAACGAGGAGAACGGAACCGATATCAAGGTTGTTGATACTGAAGGCTGGCTTCCAAAGGAGCCGCTTCATCCTCTTCGTGATGGCCACAAAATTGCGGCGGAGAAATTAACCCCGATATTAAAAGAGTATTTTAATCTCTAAGAGGTGTTTAAAATGAAAAAAACCATAACAATTTGCTTTGCTAACAATAAGGGCGGAAGCGGAAAATCAACCACCTGCGCCAATGTTGGCTATGAGCTATCCAAAATGGGATATAAGGTGTTGCTTATTGATGGCGATATGCAAATGAATCTATCCCTCTCTTTTTTAGATGAGGATAGGGTGCTTGAAACTGCAAAGAATGGCGAAAATCTTTATACCGCAGTTAAAGAGCAAAAGGATATTAAAGAGTTTATTTTAAACACAGGCTATGAAAATTTGGATTTAGTTCCTTCTTCAACCCTTATGAGCTCTATTGAATATGAGCTTTTCACCAAGTGGCAAAGAGAATTTATCTTGAGAAAGTGCCTTAAGAATGTTAAGGAGAGCGGCGTTTATGATTTCATTCTTCTTGATGCTCCTCCAACACTTGGCGGATGGGTTATGAACCTGCTTTGTGCGAGTGACCACCTTATAATTCCCGTTGAGGCAAGCCCATGGGGACTTTTTGGCCTTGCAAATATGTTCGAGTTTTTTGCAACCGTTAAGGAATTATCGCCCGAGCTTAACCTCTTGGGTGTTGCGGTGACCAAGGTTTATGAGAGAAAGAACTATTTCAAGCAAACTGTTGAATATTTAAGCGAAACCCCCGATGTTTATCTCTTCGAGAATTACATAAGGGTTGATAGCTCAATAGAATGGGCGCAGGATAACTGCAAGCCCGTTGCGGTTTACAAACCAAGCGCAAGAAGCGCAAAAGAATATAAGGCATTAGCCGAGGAGGTAATTAGTCTTGTCAATAGGTAAAAACAGTATCGAAAGAGCGGCAGCAGCAACCAAAACTGCTCCCAAAAATCAAACAAAAAAAGCGGATGTTGTTGAGGAAAAGGTAACCCCTCCGGCAGAAGCACCTAAAAAGGAAACCAAAACTTCAAAGGCGGCTCCTAAAAAGAATACCGCGAAGAAGCCTGCGGCAACTAAAAAATCGGCTCCCAAAAAGCCGAGCGCACCAAAGTCGGCGCCAAAAACCAACACCGCACCAAAGAAGAGCGAAGTTAAAAAGGATACCGTTCGCGAAGAAAAATTCAAAATGATTCATGTTGGAGATAATATGCCAACATATCTTCTTTAATTATGAAGAGTGGCCTTTCATCCCGATTTTTCTTAACGCTCACGCTTTTTAGCCTTATTGGTCAGGTTGCGTGGGTTGTGGAGAATATGTATTTCAATGTGTTTATCTATAATATGTTTTCGGCAAGCGCCGAGGATATTTCCCTTATGGTGAGCGCATCCGCCATCGCGGCAACGCTAACCACCGTTTTTATGGGGGCGCTCTCGGATAGAGTTGGTAAACGCAAAATATTTATGTGCGCAGGATATATTCTTTGGGGAATCTCAATTTTCTCCTTTACCCTGCTTAAAACCGATATAATAAGTAAGGCTTTTCCGTTGGCGGCATCGGCTGCTGCGGTTGGAATAACACTCACGATAATTCTTGACTGTGTTATGACCTTTTTTGGCTCAACCGCTAACGATGCGGCATTTAATGCTTGGCTTACCGATAGCGCTGATTCTTCAAACAGAGGAATAGCCGAGGGAATAAATGCGATGATGCCGCTTGTTGCAATTCTCGTTGTTTTTGGCTCGTTTATGTTCTTTGATTTGAAACTGGCTTCGAGTTGGACGGTTATCTTTGCCGCCATAGGCGCAGTTGTAATCGTTATCGGTGTTTTGGGCTTTTTCATAATTGAGGAGCCAAAGATAATTCCAAGCAAAACGGGATATTTTTATAATATCTTTTATGGCTTCAGGGCTTCAACCATTAAGCAAAATAAAAAGCTTTATGTTTTTCTTGTTGCCTTTGCGGTCTTTAATATTTCAATTCAAGTTTTTATGCCCTATCTCATTATCTACTATGAGAAATCGCTTAAAATGGCAAACTATGTGTTTATTATGGCTCCTGCTATTATTCTCGCCTCTATTTGCACATTCTTCTGGGGCAAGCTTTATGATAAGAAAGGGTTTAAATTCAGCAGCATCTTTTCGGTTATCTTTTTAGCGCTCGGATATATCATTTTGTTTTTCACAAAGGGAATGATACCGGTATTTATCGGCTCGTTTCTTATGATGTGCGGCTATCTTTCGGGTATGGCGGTGTTCGGCGCTGCAATAAGGGATAACATTCCGAAAAATAAAGCAGGAATGTTCCAGGGGCTTCGCATCTTCTCGCAGGTGCTTATCCCGGGGGTTATCGGTCCTGCCATTGGCGCAGGAGTTCTAAAGGGTGCCGAAACTATAACCAACAGCGATGGAACAACCTCGTTTTTGCCTAACGCAAATATATTCCTCGCCGCCCTTGTTGCCCTTTGCTTGCTTATTCCGTTTTTGTTAATTTTATTTAAAAAAGAAAAAAGCACCTGAAATGAGGTGCTTTTTTGATGTTGTAGGGGAGGGTCTTTGTGCCTTCCCGTTTATAATTTTAACCTATTTGAATTTTAAAACAATTCCCATAACGAATAAAACAATAACGATAACGGGTAGAACAAATGTCATATATGCTTTCATCCAATTTTGAACCTTTAAGCCTTTGCCTGTATTAGCCTCTTCGGTGAAGTTTTTCCAACCCCAACCATAACGTTTGTTAACGCAGAAGAGAATCATAACAAGTGAGCCGAGCGGAAGGATTATATTTGAAACGATAAAGTCCTCAAGGTCGAGAACCGCGCTGCCCTCACCAAAGGGCTTGAATGCCGACCAAACGTTATAACCAAGAACGCAGGGCATACAAAGAATGAGCAATAAAATTCCGTTTATAAGGCAAGCCTTTTTCCTTGACCAACCGAAAAGGTCCATACAGCAAGCGAGAATGTTTTCGAAAACTGCAAGAACGGTTGAGAAGGCGGCAAAGGTCATAAACACGAAGAAAAGACTTCCCCAAAGTCTGCCGAGAGGCATATTGTTAAATAGGTTTGGAAGTGTTACGAAAATCAGTGGGGGACCTGCATCAACCTGAATGTCAAACGAGAAGCAGGCGGGGAAGATGATAAGACCTGAGGTTATCGCAACAAAGGTATCAAGAACTGCGATGTTAACCGATTCACCCATAAGGGAGCGTTCTTTTCCGAGATAGGAGCCGAAAATTGCCATTGAACCCATTCCAAGACTAAGCGTGAAGAAGGATTGATTCATTGCGGCAACGATAACATTACCAAGACCAACCTCCTTTATTTTAGTTGCATCGGGGAGAAGATAGAACTTAAGTCCCTCAGCGCCGCCATCAAGGAAAATGCTGTTTATTGCAAGAATAACCATAATTATAAGAAGCGCTATCATCATAAACTTAGTAACTCGTTCAAGTCCCTTTTGAAGAGAGAACGAGCAGACAAAGAAGCCGAGGATAACAACTATCGCCATATAAATAGTTTGCGTTATGGGGTCGGCCTGCATTTCGCCGAAAAGCTTTGCGATACCATCGGGAGTTTGGCCTGCAAATTTGCCGGAGGCAGTATCAATAAAATATTGAAGCATCCAACCCGAAACCACCGCATAGAACATCATAAGAAGATAGTTGCCCGCCATAGCGGCATAAGCCGAGAGGTGCCAACGGGTTCCCTTAGGCTCCAACCCGTCATACATTTTGATAATACTCTTTTGTGAGGCTCTGCCTAATGCGAATTCCATTGTCATAACGGGAACGCCAAAGCCGATTAAGAATAAAAGATATAAAAGAACGAACAGTCCGCCGCCGTTTTGCCCAGCCATATAAGGAAATTTCCAAACATTTCCTATTCCTATGGCACAGCCCGCGCTAAGCAAAATAAAGCCCAAACGACTGCCAAGTTTTTCTCTTGCCATAAAGAGTCCTCCTCAATAAAATTACCTTGTATATTTTATCATTAAACAAAGCAAAAATCAATTAAATTATAAAAAAGGGTTGCTTTTTGTCTTTGTTTGTAATATAATGAGTTCAATCACTTTTAAATATCTTTGGAGAATCCCGTTAAATCGGGTGCCGAAGGGGCTAAAATCTCTCAGGCAAAAGGACAAAGGCAAAATAACCGCTCTTTTTCTTTTGATGACCGATTTTAGTCGGTCGTTTATTTTTTTAGGAGGTTTTAAAATGAGTGGTTTTATGGAGAAGTTAACCGAGATAAACAAAATCATTAACGATTTTGTTTGGGTTAAAGTAGGTCTTATTCTGCTTATAGCAACAGGTGTTCTTATGACCGTTCTCACAAAGTTCTTCCAGGTTTCTCACATTGGACATTGGTGGAAGAACACTATCGGAAGTATGTTTAAAAAGGATGTTATCGGTCACACAAAGGAAAAGGGCACAATTTCTCCCTTCCAGGCTTTGTGTACCGCCCTTGCGGCAACCGTTGGAACGGGTAATATCGCAGGTGTTGCCGCCGCTATTTGTATTGGTGGCGCAGGTGCAGTTTTCTGGATGTGGGTTGCAGCATTTTTCGGAATGATGACCAACTATTCCGAAAATGTTTTAGGTATCTTTTTCCGCCGCAAGAATGAAAATGGCGAATGGTCGGGCGGAGCTATGTGGTATCTCCGTGATGGTCTTGGCGCAAAGAAGGGTTGCAAGTGGATAGGTCGAGTTTTGGCAGTTCTTTTCTGCATCTTCACCATTCTTGCTTCCTTTGGTATCGGAAGTATGGGCCAGGTAAATAAAATCGTTGCCAACGTTTCAAAAGCGTTCAAGGTTGATGCTCTTGCAAACATAACCTTTTTTGGTGGAATTTCTCTATATAATGTTATTATCGGCGTGGTTATTATGGCGCTCACTGCTATGATTACCTTGGGTGGTCTTAAAAGAATCGCTAACGTTGCTGAGAAAATTGTTCCCTTTATGGTAGTTGCCTTTGTTGTTGGCAGCCTTATCATTATCGGCATTAACTATGATAACATCATTCCCGCTTTCAAGGCAATATTTGCAAATGCATTTGAAACCGAAGCCTTTGTCGGCGGCGGTATCGGTGGCGTTATCGTTGCGGTAACACAGGGCTTCAAGCGTGGCGTTTTCTCGAACGAAGCAGGTCTTGGTTCTTCGGTTATGGTACATTCTAATTCCAGCGTTAAGGAACCTGTTAAGCAGGGTATGTGGGGTATATTCGAGGTGTTTGCCGATACAATGGTTGTCTGCACTATGACAGCGCTTGTTGTTCTAACCTCGGGTGTTCACGATTATACCAAGGCTGCCGCTGAGGGTGTTGATGCAACGCTCGTTGGTGATGCGTTTAACAGTGTTTTCTCTTGGGGAAATATCGGTAGCAGATTTATAGCAATTGCTATGTTCCTCTTTGCGTTCACAACCGTTCTCGGTTGGTCGCATTATGGCTCAAAGGCTTGGGAATATCTATTTGGCACCAAGAGCACTTTTGTTTTCAAGATTATACATATTATAACAATTATATTCGGTGCGGTTATGACCTCATCACTCGCTTGGGATATTTCAGATACCTTTAACGGTCTTATGATGCTTCCAAACTTAATCGGTGTTGTTGTTCTTTGCCCGATTGTTATGAAGATTACCTCTAACTATATTAAACGTAAGCTAAAGGGCGAGAAGATTGAGCCTATGATTTCCTATGATGCCAATATTCAGGCTGAACACGCAGCCGCAATAAAGAATGGCGAGGAATAAAACAAAAAAACAGGTGAAACGAGGGGTTTCACCTGTTTTTTTATTGTGTAACGAATACTACCAGCTGTGCTGGTAGTTCCAAAAAGCTTTAGCTATGCATAGAAAAAGAATCCTCCTTCGTCTAAAATAGAAGTGGGTTTGCCAACCACAACAAAAAGACGAAGGAGGAATCA
>JAFSIJ010000052.1 GCA_017439845.1 Clostridia bacterium
TCTTCTGCTTCCAGTTTATGATTAAGAACACTGAAATTCGTGTTGAGCAAAATATTGAGCTTAGCGAGGAGAAAGAGAAGTTCAACGTATTAAAGGCATTTGGAAACTTTGTTAAGAACCGCCCCGCAGTTGGCGCAACCGTTGCCGCTATGGGTATGTTTATCGGTATGCAGGGTGCTGCAACCGCGGTAACCGTTATCTTCCAGTCTTACTTCAAGAATGTTCAAATTTCGGGTATCGTTCAGCTTTTCGCTATGATACCGATAGTTGTGTTCACACCTCTTGCTCGTAAGGCAGTTGCAAGGTTTGGTAAGAAAGAGCTTGCAACCTTTGGCTCGATAGTTTCTATCGTTTCGGGTCTTGGCTTGTTCATTGTAACACCTAATAACACAAATGTTGACCTTATTATTTACATTGTTTGTCAGCTTATATTCTCGCTTGGTCTTGGCATCTATTCAACAGTTTCTTGGGCTATGATGGGTGATGCTATCGATTATAACGAGTGGAAAACCGGCAAGCGCGAAGAGGGAACTGTTTATTCACTTCATTCCTTCTTCAGAAAGTTAGCACAGGGTATTGGTCCCTCGCTTGTTCTCATCATAATGGTTGCTTTCGGTTATGTTGGCGCTAATGAAGGAAATCAGACTTGGGAAGTTGCAATAAATATGCGCTATATCGTTGCTGCTACCTATATGTTCTCTGCAATTCTTCAGTTTATTGGTCTTGGTGTAATCTATAATCTTGATAAGAAAACCTTGGCTAAAATGAATGATGAGCTCGGAAGAAATGAAGATACAGTGAATTCTGACAGTTTAGCATAATATTAAAAAAGCGCTTGATTGTCGAAAATCAAGCGCTTTTATTTCACGGAGGAAATATATGAGAAAAATAGTTAACTTTAACGCAAAATGGGCTTTTGGCAAGGCAGTAAGCGAGATTCCTGCAGTTATCCCAACCGAATGGAATTTTGTAAATTTGCCGCATAGCTGGAACGCTATTGATGGGCAGGATGGAGATAATGATTATTTCCGCGGAACTTGTTGCTATGCAAAGAGCTTCAACAAAACCGATTTGCCTGCGGCCGAGCGTTATTATCTCGAAATCAAGGGTGCTAATTCAAGCGCAGATGTTTATGTGAATGGTGAAAAGCTCGCTCATCACGATGGCGGTTATTCAACCTTCAGAGTTGATATCACCGATTCTCTTAATGTTACTAATATTGTTGCCATAACTGTTGATAATGCGGCAAATGAAACCGTTTATCCCCAAATGGCAGATTTCACCTTCTATGGCGGAATCTATAGAGATGTTAATATAATTTGCGTAAGCGAATCTCATTTTGACCTTGATTATTATGGTGGCCCCGGTATAAAGGTAACACCCGAAATTATAGGTGAAAATGCAAAGGTTGAAATCGAGACCTATATTACAAACAGCAAAATGGGTCAGGAAATTCGTTATACAATTCTTGATGCTAACGGAAACGAAGTGGATAAGCTTATCGCAAGTGATACAACAGTTAGCATTGATATCCCTTGTGTTCATTTGTGGCACGGAAAACGCGACCCTTATCTTTATACAGCAACTGCCGAGCTTCTTGAGGATGGCGAGGTTATAGATAATATTTCAACTCGTTTTGGTTGCCGCACCTTTAAGATAGACCCCGAGAATGGCTTTATCTTAAACGGAGAGGAATATCCGCTTCGCGGTGTTTCTCGCCATCAGGATAGATGGGGCGTTGGTAATGCGTTACTTCCTGAACATCATAAAGAGGATATAGAACTCATTTGTGAAGTGGGCGCAACAACTATCCGCCTTGCTCACTATCAGCACGACCAATATTTCTATGATTTATGCGATGAAAAGGGTCTTGTTATCTGGGCTGAAATTCCATATATTTCAAAGCATATGCCAACTGGCAGGGAGAATACAATTTCTCAAATGAAGGAGTTAATAACTCAAAACTATAACCACCCGTGTATCGTTGTTTGGGGTCTTTCAAATGAAATCGGTATCGGCGGCAGCGATGAGGACCTTCTTGAAAACCATAGAATTCTTAATGATATGTGTCACGAGATGGATAAAACCCGCTTGACAACTATCGCCGCAGTTTCTATGTGTAAAATGGATGACCCGTATCTGCAAATTCCCGATGTTGTTTCATATAACCACTATTTTGGTTGGTATGGCGGCGAAACTGATATGAACGGGCCTTGGTTTGATAAGTTCCATAAGAAGTTCCCGAATATTCCGATAGGTTGTAGTGAATATGGCTGTGAGGCTCTTAATTGGCACACTTCGGACCCCAAGCAGGGCGACTATACCGAGGAATATCAAGCATACTACCACGAAGAGCTTATTAAGCAATTCTTCAGTAGAAAATATATGTGGGCAACACATGTTTGGAATATGTTTGATTTCGGCGCCGATGCAAGAAATGAGGGCGGCGAGAATGGACAAAATCATAAGGGTCTTGTAACCTTCGACCGTAAGTATAAGAAGGATTCCTTCTATGCATATAAGGCTTGGCTTTCTGATGAACCCTTTGTTCATATTTGCGGAAAGCGTTATGTTGATAGAGTAGAGGATGTAACAAAGGTAACCGTTTATTCGAATCTTCCCGAGGTTGAGCTGTTTGCAAATGGCGAAAGCCTTGGAAAGCTTGAGGCGGCTGATCACTTCTTCTATTTCAATGTACCAAATAAGGATGTAACTAAACTCGTTGCTGTTGCAGGCGATTGCAGGGATGAAAGCGAAATCCGCAAGGTTGAAACCTTTAACGAGGAGTATCGCCTGGTAGAAAAGGGAGCTATTCTTAATTGGTTCGATATAGAGGAAAAGGAAGGCTATCTCTCGCTTAATGATAAGATGGGTGATGTTCTTGCAACACTTCAAGGTAAAATGTTGTTTATGAGCTTGATGGGCAAGCTTATGGGCGGCAAAGGCAAGGATGGTAAGATGGAGGCAATGGGCTTCGAGGTAGGCCCCGAGATGATGACCATGATGAATGGCTTCACCGTGCTCAGACTCTTCACCCTTATGGGCGGAATGATGGATGTTAAGTTTACCAAGGAAGAACTTTTAGACCTCAATGCTAAACTAAACAAAATAAAGAAGAAAAAGTAAAAGGCAAGGCAGTCACTCAAAGTGACTGCCTTACTTTTTTGCAAGTTGTTCAAAAATTCCTTTATTTTTTATTGTAAAGATATTATAATATAAGTAATAATATATATTTACACTTAGGGTGATGAAAAATATGAACTTTGAAACAGTAGCTCAGGCGGCGGCGCGTTTAGGTGTTACTGTGCGTGCAGTTCAAAAATGGGCGAAAGAGGGTAAGCTTGAGGGCGCTCAAAAAATGGGTCGCGATTGGATGGTACCTTTTGGAGCGGTTGTTACTGAAGCTAAGACTGAACAAACAGTGCGAACGGATACAAAAAAGGTTTTTGATGCGGCGTTCCCGATGTTTCAACTACCTTATTTTTCGGGCGATATTCTTGAATTTATAAATAAGATTCACGATCCTGATGAACGCAATTTATACTTGATAGAGTATTATTATTTCATAGGTGAGCTCGAAAAATCCGAAGAGATCGCTGAATTGTATGTCGGCTCTGATAATTTAAATTATCGCTTATCTGCGGAACTTTTTAGCACATTTAACAGTATGATTACAGGGCATCTTCATAAGGTGCATTTTTCCGCCGAGCTTTTAAAAAGGGAAATTGAAGACAGTGACTTAACCGATGAGACCTGTATCAGTGAAAACGCATTAAAGGTTTTTGCGGGTGTAGTTCTAAAAACACAGTTACATACACCATTCGAAACGGTTCCACAAATTGAGGAATATATAAAATACCTACCCGAAGGCCTTCGTATGATATCGCTTTACTTGTCATCATATAAAGCTTATCTTGCCAAGGATTACAGCCGTTCGCTTGGTATTGCGCAAGCGGCGATGAATGGAGCAACAATGCAATATCCAATGCCAACTATATACTGCAATATAATTTGCGCTATAGATTGTGTGAATCTTTTGCAGCTTGATAAGGCAGGGGAGTATATAAAAAAGGCATGGCAGCTTGCTATCCCGCATAAAATCTATATGCCGTTTGTTGAGCATTACAGTATTTTGCAAGGTCTTCTTGAAAATAATTTCAAAAAACTCGATCCTGATAATTATAATAAGATTATTGAATTCACACGTTCATATAATATTGCGTGGTATCAGGTATATAATAAAAAGACCGATAGGACCGTTTCAAACGAGCTTACTCCAATAGAGTTTACTATTGCTATGCTCTATTCAAGAAACTGGCGCGCAAAAGAAATTGCGGCACATATGCATATATCCGAACGCACAGTCTCAAATTACATACAGGTTATTTATGAAAAACTTAATATCAACGGAAGAAAAGAACTTGGGAAATATCTGTTAACTTAAAGCAAAAGACGTCTAATTCGTTAAAACGAACAAGGCGTCTTTATTTTTTGTTCGTTTAAGCGAACGGAACCGTTAAAACATGTTCGTTTAGGCGAACAAAAAGAAGAAAAATATCTTTAATTTAATAACAATTTGTTAGTATTCCGTAAAATATCTTAAATTTTAAAGGTAAAAAGGCCTCAAAATTTACATTTATTTTTTAAAGGGAATTACCCGTTACAAATTAAAACCTTGCGGTTATACTTTATTTGTAAGATAAATTTAGTTGCAAGGAGGGGACACATGGCTAAGAGCTTAAATCGTCAGTTTGTTCTATATGATGATAAAGTAGATGTACTTTTTTCATATAGTGCATCGCAAGACAGATATTTTGGAAGTTATCCTGATTTTGATGAAAATCCCAGAATAACACCTTGCGGCAGACCTTGGGTAAATGCTACCAAGGAGGATTGCCCATACGCTGATGAAATTTATCGGGACTGTGGCTCGTGCAGGTTTTACAAGTGTGAGCATCCCGGAGATTTAATAGGCGTTTGCGACAACGATAAACTCAGAAAGGAACAAAAGTAATGAACAATCTAAACAAAAAAATCAACAAGTTTTTATCCGTGTTTTTGGTATTAACAATTGTTTTTTCCATGTTTTCTATGTTGGGAGTTACTGTTAGTGCTGCCACACCGAATCCGCATTTCAGCAAGATTTCGGACAGCGCAACATTAAATGGCTGGAAAAAACTTTTAGGCACACAGACTACCACAACTGAAAACGCAGGTGGCGTATGGACTGATAAGTCGGTTTTTGTTGATAATTCGGAATTTATGGGTCTTACCGATGCTTATGGTGATGCGATAGTTCCAACCGTTGATGATGATAGCTTCTTGGTTGCGCTTTCAGCGATAGCATCGAACAAATCAATCGTTGGTTATTCGCACATCCCAACAGATACCGTGTTGGTGCTTGATGTATCAAGCTCAATGGGCCCAGGTTACCAGGCGCATAACAATGATGCAATTGTAGAGTTGGTTGCCGCTGCAAACTCGGCTATGACCGAACTGCTTGCCATAAACAATAATAACCGTATAGGCGTTGTTTTATACTGGGCTAATACTACCACATTTTTACCCATTGACCGCTATACAACTGAAAATAAGGTTTCGGCAGGCTCCGATGTATTAAAATTCTTTGAAACAAACTCTGCGAGAAATGAGATTACTATTTCACGAGGAGTAAAGAACGGTGCTGGCGGCAATGTAACAACCAGAACCCAAAGGGTGCAGTCGGGAACATATATCCAAGGTGGTCTCGGTCTTGCGGCTGATATGTTCAAGGCAAAAAGCGATGCCGGCGATACTATGATTAACGGCGATAGTTTCCAAGCAGGAACACAACGCAAACCGGTTGTTGTTCTTATGACTGATGGTGCGCCTTCTTATGGTACCACAAGCTATTCTAATCCCGAGGAATCAACAATAGGCTTGAATGGAACCACAACAAATAACTTCTCTTTCTTAACTCAGCTAACAGCTTCGGCAGTTAAAGAAGATATAACAGACTATTATAATAACAGTGAAACATTATTTTACACCTTAGGCTTCAAAATCGGCAATGATGCCACCGCGAGAAGTGTATTGGATCCTAAAAACTCAACCGAAGCGCTTGCAAGATTCTGGCAAACATATAATGCTGCAAGTGTTGGATCTAATGTGGTTATAGGAAGCGGCAGAGAGACCGTGACTATTAGAAAGAGCGGCAAGGTTAACGATATAGTTTATAATGATGCATATTATCAGGCGGATACCAATACCACACTTGAAGATGCCTTTGATAAAATTGTTCATGAAATCATAATTCAGTCGCTATATCGTCCTACTTTGGTTCAAAAGAACGATGCTAATATGGAAGGCTATATTGAATTTATTGATGATATAGATGACTATATGAAGGTGCAGGAAATTGAAGGCATAATGATTGGCGATAAGCTCTTCACCGGTGAAAAGCTTTGCGAGAATTTCCAGGCAGGCGGCGGAGAATTAGGAACTGTTGAAAATCCAAATGCACTCGGTGATAATTTGGTTTGGGCGGTTCAAGAGCGCCTTGGTATTGCCGATACTCAAATAGCACACGAGCTCATTACAAATGCTTACACTCACGGACAGTTGAGTTATAGCAAATCAGGCTCCAATGTTACTTTCTCAAATTATATTGGCTGGTATGCTGATGAAAACGGCAAATATCTTGGATTCTGGAGCGACAAGCATACCTATAAAGATATACCTGATAATGCAAAATATATAAACAAATCTTATGGTATGTTGGGCGAGGTTCCCGGTGACCATATTGCAAGCGACCTTATGTATGCATCAATTCAGGTTCATACCGAAATCGTGCCCAAAGAGAGATTCAATTTAAGTGAAATTGATGTTATTATGCCGGGCCACGCGCAGCTTATATTCCGTATTCCTGCTTCGCTTATCCCTGTTGTTACCTATGAGATTGAGCTCGAGGGAACAGGTTATGATGATGCAAGAAACATCACAATGAATATCAAAGATGCAGAGCCTATAAGACTTTTGTTTGAAGTTGGCCTTCGTGATGATATCAATGAATATAATATTGAGGCAGCTTTGGCCAACAATAACCGCACTGCCGATGGTAAATATGTGTTCTATACAAACGATTGGAGTGCGCAACAGTTTGATAAAAACAACACGCAATATGTTGACCCAACCGAAGCCATCAATACAGTGGCATATTTTGAACCCAGCTATGAAAACGAGCGTTATTACTATAATGAGCTTACTCCGGTTTATGTGAAACAGGGTAGTGATTATGTTAAATATTCTTCTGCCACTATGCCAACAGCGAATGATGGAAATGAATATTATCGTCCGATACACATATTCAAGCTCACAGGCAATTCTAATGAGGCAATAAAGGATACAGTATTTGAGAGAATTTCAGCTGCAGCAATTGCCCGCGTAGAAAAGAATGAGCAGGGCGATGGTTGGAATATCAAAAAAGAAACAATTCATCGTGTATACGATGAGGTTGAAACTCCAAAAGCCGCAGGTGCTAATGTGACAGGCACATTGCCTTATTCATATTTCCCGACAGTTGAGCATATTGAAGGAACTCATTATTATGCTGATGCAGTTCTTGGCAACAACGGTATGCTCACCGTAACACCTGCAACAGGTATTAGTATCACAAAAACTCTTGATGCTTCGCTTGAAGGCAACACAGATGAATATACATTTAATGTTGATATAGGTGATAGCGCCGAAAACTATAGCGTTATCCGCAAAAACGAACTCGGAAAGTTTGTTGATGCTGGTGAAAAAATAACGCTTGATGCTGATGGTAAGGGCATCATAAAATTGGTTCCCGGCGAGACAGCGCTCATAGTTGGTATCCCTGCAAATACTGCTTATGCTATAGAAGAAGAAATCCCTTCAGGCGCAAATTTTGAGGTTTCAAAGCAAAGCGGAAATGTTGGAACAATTGAAGAAAATCATTTGTCTGTTGCAACCTTTGAAAACGCTATCAGACAGAGCGGTAATCTCATAATTGCAAAGCATATCACACATCCGTTTGCAACGGTGCCTAACAGTATGAACGATCATACATTTAAGTTTGAGGCAACCTTAAGCGCCGGTGGAGCAGCATACCCCGATGCAAAGGTTGAGGCGTTCTATTCAACGAACCCGAACGCTAAATTTGAGCTTGATGTTGTAAATAATAAGATTGAGGGTATTGAGCTTAAGGGAAATCAATCAATAGTTATCAAGGTTAAAGATGGTTGGACAGCTGAAGTTACCGAACAACCCAATATGCCCGATGGATTCACCCTTGATAAAACCGATGTAACGGATAGCAGAACTGTAACCACAACAACAAATGTTGAATATGTGTTTACAAATAGCTATAATCCTGATTCGGTTTCGGCCGATATAACTATTAACGCATCAAAGGTTTTAAATGGTAGACCTTGGAATAATGATTCGTTTGAATTTGCTCTTTATCGTTACGATAAGCATGCAGCACAGTATGTTGAAATCGCCCGCGAAGCAATAAATGCAGCAGGAAACTTTGGTGCAACGCTCACAGCCGCTATGAAGGCACAGGTGTTCACCGAGGTTGGCGAATATCACTATATGGTGCGTGAACTTGCTGGTAGCAGTGCGAATGGTATCAATTACGATTCACATTATAGAATCTTCACTGTTATAGTTAGCGATACTAACACTGATGGTAAGCTTGAAATCGCTAATGTAGAGGAATCTAATGCAGTTGATGTTACGAAAAACGGTAATGCATTTGTTGTTGATGCCGAGCAGTTTGTGAACACCTATAAAGCAGGCGGCATTGCCGAAGTGAATATAGAAATCAACAAGATAGTTGATACTCCTGATAATATTGTATATGGCCCCGAAAATTTTGAATTTGCTATATATGATGCTGCAGGAGAGCGTGTAAGCGCTGTGCATGGCACGGATGCCGAGGGCAAAACGCAGTTCACATTCACCTATGATGCAAACGGTATTGATTATTTGAATGATAAGGTTTATAACTATGTAATTAAGGAAAACAACACCGGACTCGGTGGCATAACCTATGCTCAGGATATTCCATTCACCGTAACAGTTAAAGATAATCTTGATGGAACAATAAGCGCAACAACAAATATTGCTAACATAAGCAATGGTGTGTATATTGTTAATGTAACAAATGTTTATACCGTAGCTAATGTTAATGTTCCAATCGAGGCAACAAAAACAATCACAGGTCGTGACCTTGTAGCAAATGAATTTAAGTTCGATCTAAAGGATGCAAACAGTAATCAAGTTGTGCAAAACGATATAAAAAACGATGCTAATGGAAATATTGTTTTCGAGGATCTCATTTTTGATAAAGTAGGCATCTATGATTATGTTGTATATGAGGATGAGGTAGATGGTAACGGTGTTACTGTTGATACAACACAGTATAATATAAGCATAGCTGTAACTGATGATGGTAATGGTCAGCTTGTGGCTGAGGTTAAGGTTAATGGCAATGTTGTTAATGGTTCTATTGCGGATACTATCGTATTTGAAAATAAATATACAGAGCCCACCCCACAACCAGGTCCCACTTCGGAGTCAAATCTAACACCGGAACCCGATCCAACTCCGCAGCCAAAACCAACCCCAGAGTCAAAGCCAACTCAGGAATCAAAACCGGCCGAAAAAGAGCCAAAACCCACTCCTGAAAAGGAAGATAAATCACCCAAAACAGGTGATAGCACAAATCTCTATGCATGGTTGGCGGCTATGTTCGCAAGTGGAACAATAATTTTCACAGCAGGCAAAAAGCTTAAAGAAGCGAGCGAAGAATAAAAAAACAAGGCAGTCGAAAGACTGCCTTGTTTTTGGTGCGGGTGTTCATAACGGACTTGATAAAAAGTATTGAA
>JAFSIJ010000053.1 GCA_017439845.1 Clostridia bacterium
CCCTTAAAGGTTATAGTTACCTTATACTTTCCTACATTCTTTCTTCCACTTGCATACTTAACTGTATAATAGCTCTTTGAAATTGTTTTTCCGTTTGAGCCTTTAACTGTGACTGTTGGTTTCTTTGCTTTACCATTATAAGTATAGCTTGTGGCTGAAAGTTTTATTGTTTTTGGATAGTAAACGGTGGTCTTTTTATATACGCTTCCGCATACGCTACACTTTCTAACTATACTACCGTTCTTTTTAAGGGTTGCTTTCGTAACATAATCTCTATATGCGTGGGTTATTCTTCTTACTGTGCCGCATACATTACAGGTGGTATCGCAATTATTGGTATATGAGTGATTGCCTGTTGCGGCAATACTTGTGTTTTCGTTGCGCTTATCAAAACAAACTTTACATTCTTCGTGCTTAACACCATTCGTTCCACAGTTGTTTTTCTTATCTGTTTTCCATTCAAAATCATGTGCTTCAAACTCAATTATATGACCACACGCACACTGCAACCAATGGTTGTTTGCATCGGTTACTCTTGTATATCCGTGACCATAAACATTTTCACTATCGATTGCGCCACACTCGCACTCAAACCAGTGATGGCTTTCATCAAACTTTCTAATCTCATAGTTATGCTCAACCTTGCTATCAAACGCACCGCAAGCACACTCGTTCCAATGATAAACACCATCATATTTTTCGGTTGCAAAGTTATGGTTGTTTGTTTTTGCGGGAGTTCCTTCACTTGCTTCGCCTGCATACTTTGTTGCAGTTTCAGCAAGTCTTTGATAGAAGGTATATTCGGTATTAACAGTTAAGTTTGTAAATTCATTTGAATCTTGCCAAATGTTACCATCAATGCTATATTCGTGTCCATCCACAGCAGCGAGTTTTACGGTTGTTTCAGTAACACTATCAACTGTGGGTGCTTCTGCTTTTGGCTGAACTGTTTTTTCAGCTACATTGAAATATGAAGCATTTTCAGTGCGGAAAACTATTTCCATTCTATTTTTGAAAAGCTCTATCCAATAATCAGCAATTAACTGCTCGCCTTCTTCGGTGTAATGAAGTTTATCATTTTGAAGATATGTTGTTTCTTTACCGGGGATTTCCTTTGCAAGATAATCGTAAAGATTTGCATATACAGCTCCTGTTGCTTCGCAAGCCTCTTTTGCTGCTTGACAAACTACCGCGTTGCAGTCATCCCCCTTATTATCATAATCCCAAAGCGCACCCGAAACTATAACTGTTGAGCAGGTGTTTGTTTCAAGGAATTTATTTATCAAGGTCTTATAACCTTCAACGAGCTTTGGATAACGTTCCTCGGGGTCGGCAGCAATGTGAATAGAATCGTTAATTCCAAGAGCAATAATAGCTATATCCGCATCTTTATCAAATACCAATTTACGAGTGTTACTATATCTATCGGTTAAGAACTGAACAGCACCTGTCTCATAATCTCCCACCACTCTAAAGCCCGAGATAGCAAAATTATTTATACTATAATTATCACCTATGGCAGTTTGTAACCTTGCAGGCCAAGCAACAGTAGCAGTGCCATCTAATCCATATCCATATGTGATACTGTCACCAATAACATTAACCTTGATTTTATCGGTTAACTCGAGAGTTCCGCTATATGCTGTAAGCTTTGAAATTAATGCTGCTCGAAGAGATGAAAGTTCTTTTTGTTCATCGGCTGAAAGGCGATTGATTACGCTCCAAGCAGCCTCAAATTCTTTAGCATTATCAACATCAATTTCGCCATTGATAAGCTCAGAGTATTTCTCAGTATATTCAGTAACTGCATTATCACTCCAAGCGGCAGCTTCGAGAACTGCGACTTTACCTAAAAGACCAAGATATGTTTTTGCGGTTTCGCTTAAAGCATTATTGTCAGTTACTAAATCCGAAATATCATCAGTATCGGCATTTGTAAGTGTTTTAACATTTTTGCTAAGTATTTCGAAATGTTTATTAATAAAGCCCGAAGCATCCGCATAGTCAGAATTCGCAAAAGCAAATTCTAAATCATCAAAATAAGGGATTGAATTACCATGCGAATTCCAACCACTAACTGAAAAGTATGGGTTTTCGCCTGTAAATACAGGTGTATCGGAGCCAAAAGTATCTCCATATAAAATCTCAAAGGAAGAACTTTCTTCATATAAACCATTTTCATCGGTGAAAGCAAAACGAACCCTATCATTTAAATATTCCACAGTGAAATGCTGCCAATCAGAAAGGCAATCTTGTTGAACGAGCATATATTTTGCATAACTTGCGCTTGCATATTGTGTTCCCATACCATCAACATATTTAAATGCACGAACGCCACGAGTATAGGAACCATATCCGCTATCCGAAATGGAACTGAAAAGTATACCTGCATAGTTATTACTATCGGTATATTCTAAAATAATTGCCTGATTATAATTGCCGGACTTTTGGTAAACCTTACCATTAACTGCAACTAATTTCTCAGCATTCGCAAGAATACTATCCTTCAACTTATAAATTGTAACATTTCTTTGGAATGCAGTTGTGGAAGTACCGCCCGAAACACCATCAGCTTTAAGAACATTTTCGCTTGCATTTATATCACTTGATAACGGATTAGAAGCAATTCCACCTTCGGCATCAGTAAAGGTGCTTCCTCCTGTTTCACCGCCTACCGAATTCAAAACCTCCCAATTATCAAATCCGCCTTCGAAATCTTCGGTTAAAAGTCCGCTTTTAACCTCAAGAATAACAAACTGAGAATTAAGTAAAGAAAGCAATTCATATTCCGTTGCTAAAGCCTCTTTAGCAGCTTCTGAAAGCAAATTATAATCATTAAGAGCCGCCTTAACAATATCTTTATCGGTTAATTTTAAGGTCTCCTTTGTTAGAGCAAGAGCATCAGCATGAATTAATTTAAACTCTGAAACATACTCGCTTGCTGACTTTTCAAATTCGATAGCAAAATAATCATAGTATGCAGGAAGTTTTACACTTGAAGTTGATGATAAACCAACCTTAAAGCCTTCTTTATAAGCATTGTTGCCGCTTACATCGAAAGCAACTCGGCAATCAGATGTATAACTGTTGCCCGATTCATCGGATACTAATGCGGATAGTTTTAAACTGTTATTTACAATATCAGAATAATCATAGGTAATCTTTATGGTTATCCAATCACTAGCATTAAGTGAGGTATGCTTACGGGTGTTCTTGTTGTCAGCGTCAATAATGCTGTTACTACAACCATTTGTAGTAGCACCGTTATCATCATAGAAGAAAGACCACTGAAGTGTTATATGTCCGTTATTTGTATCCTCAGCATTATTCTTATTATAATACTTGCCCAACTGCAAAACAGCACTTTTATAAGTGTTGATATGCATAGCATATACACCGGGTGCACCATCACCATTAGTTAATGCACCGGTTGAATCTGTATCAGCTTTCATCTTTAATGTGATGCTTGAAATGCGCTTGTCAGTGGTAAAATAATCCGACTTTAGCGTGGTCATCATAGATGCTCTTGTACCACTCAGTGCTGCCGAAATTGCAGATTTACCATCCTCAGTAGTTATAACCGATGCGGGTGTAGAAGCCACAGGATTAGTCTTTGTTTTATAGTTTCCTTCTACAGTTTCCCAAACGGCATCAAACTCCGATTGGCTCGCATAATCGAACTCAGTGCTTGTAAATTTTGTTGTAGCGCTTGTTGCCATTGCCGAAATTGGCACTATAGTTATGAGCATAACCAAACTCATAACTATTGCCAAAAATCTTTTTTTCACCTTAATCACCTTTCTTAGATTAAAATATCATCTTACAGTTTAATTTTACAATTACTTGATAACCTTTTCAATTCTCATTTTTTGATTTTCGGCACCATTTTTGACCATTTTCACCAAATCACTTTCTTTTTTTGGCTTTAATTTGTCAATTTTAATTAAATGCTCAAAAAAAGAGGCAATCGAACGATTGCCTCTAAATTTTTTTAAAAGATATTAAATTACTCTTACCTTGATAATACCATCAATTCCGAGAATATCCTCAGCAACGGTTTCAGCGCTCTCCGAAGAAACATCAAGAAGTGTGTAAGCATAGTCGCCACGAGATTTGTTTATCATATTCTCAATGTTAACGTTATCCTTGGCAAAGATGCCTGTGATTGCAGTTATCATATTGGGAATATTCTTATGGATAACACAAATTCTATGGTTTCCGCTTCTTGGCATTGTTACCTCAGGGAAGTTAACGGAATTAACAATGTTTCCGTTCTCGATATAATCGATAAGCTCTTTGGCTGCCATTGTTGCGCAGTTATCCTCCGATTCGGGAGTTGAAGCGCCAAGGTGAGGAATGGCGATAACTCCATCAACACCTATAACATCATCATCCGGGAAATCGGTTACATAAGAAGCTACCTTGCCCGATTCAAGCGCAACCTTTAGGTCATCGTTATTAACAAGACCGCCACGCGCAAAGTTAAGAATTCTAACTCCATCCTTCATTTTTGCAATGGTTGTAGCATTAACAAGATTCTTAGTTGAATCGGTTAGCGGAACGTGAATAGTGATATAATCACAGTTCTCAAAGATTTCGTTTATATCCTGAATGTGAATAGCATTGTGATTAAGGTTCCAAGCTGATTTAACCGAAAGATAAGGGTCATAACCATAAACCTTCATACCGAGAGAATTAGCGGCATTGGCAACCATAACACCAATAGCACCAAGACCGATAACACCAAGGCTCTTACCCTTGATTTCGGGGCCTGCAAATGCGCCCTTGCCCTTTTCAACCATTTTACCAACCTCGGCACCGTTGCCCTTTAAGGTTTTAGCCCACTCAATACCCGAAATTACACGGCGAGAACTAATGAAAAGACCTGCGAGAACAAGCTCTTTAACTGCGTTAGCATTAGCACCGGGGGTGTTGAAAACAACAATGCCAGCTTCAGCACATTTATCAACAGGAATATTGTTTGTTCCTGCACCTGCACGAGCAATAGCCTTGAGTGTTGCAGGGAATTCAGTTTCGTGGAGAGATGCCGAGCGAACAATCGCGCCATCAGCATTTTCTACCTCTTCGCCTACTGTATACTTATCATCAAAAATATCAAGACCGATTTTTGCAATTTTGTTATATGTTTTAATCTTATACATTACGCATTTTCCTCTTCAAATTTCTTCATAAACTCAACAAGCTTTTCAACGCCTTCGATTGGCATAGCATTATAAATAGATGCACGCATACCACCAACTGAACGATGACCCTTAAGGTTATAGAAGCCTGCCTTTTTAGATTCAGCAACAAATTTTGCATCAAGCTCTTCGTTTCCTGTGATAAAAGGAACATTCATAAGAGAACGGTCCTCGGGAACGACCGTGCCCTTGAAGAGTTTGCTGTTATCAAGGAAATCATAAAGAATTTTAGCCTTCTTTTCGTTAAGAGCTTTCATAGCCTCAAGGCCGCCCATCTTCTTTATCCACTTAAATGTGAGACCTGCAATATAGATTGCATAGCAAGGCGGTGTGTTGAACATAGAGCCATTCTCAGAATGGGTTGAATAGTTGAGCATAGTAGGTGTTATATCCATAGCGTTACCGATTAAATCCTTGCGGATGATAACAATGGTAACACCTGCGGGAGCAACATTCTTTTGAGCACCTGCATAAAGCATACCGAACTTTGAAACATCAATCGGCTCCGAAAGAATGCAGCTTGAAATATCAGCAATAAGCGGAACATCCCCTGTCTCAGGAAGGGTGTTATACTTTGTTCCGTAAATAGTGTTGTTCATACAAATATGAACATAGTCAGCCTCGGGGTCAAAATCAGCCGCAGTTGTCTTAGGAATATAACTAAATGTCTTATCCTTTGAAGAAGCAACCTCTCTTGCTGCGCCATAACGAGCAGCCTCTTTATATGCTTTATTTGCCCATTGACCTGTGATAATATAATCTGCCTTACCATTCTTGGTCATAAGGTTAAGCGGAATCATAGCAAACTGAGTTGAAGCACCGCCCTGCAAGAAAAGAACCTCATAATTTTCAGGAATGTTCATTATCTCGCGAAGATTTGCCTCTGCCTCATCGAAAATTGCTTGATATTCTTTTGAACGGTGAGACATCTCCATAACGGATTGACCCGACTCGCCAAACTCCATCATTTCAGCTGCCGCAGTTTTCAAAACTTCTTCAGGAAGCATCGAAGGACCTGCACTAAAATTATAAACTCTTGCCATAATAATTACCTCCAAATAATACATTGTACTCTATTATATACACTAATATTACCTTTGTCAATAGGTTTGTTAAGAATTTCACAATTATTTTTAAAAAACACGTAATTTTATTGTTTTTCTTGTTAATTTTTTAACAACTTTAATAAGAAAGAAGCTCTCCCTTGTTTACGCAAATAAGGAGAGCTTTTGTGTAATTTAAAAAATTTTGTGTTTTATCCTTTTTAATTTTGGCCTTCCTATATAATTAAGATTATATTTCTTAACCAATTTTTTGGCTTTTTCAAGGGATTCTTTATGATATGCTCCGAGGACATCATGAGCATCACAACCAAAGGTTACGGGAGAGCCCTCCTCCCCTGCAATCTTCCAAAACTCGTTCACAGGATAGTGGCGTTTATATCTTATTCCTAAGAAGTTAATTTCAAGTGGAACATTCAATTTTTTTGATAATACACAAATCTTTCGCATCTCTTCGCAATATTCATCCTTATCACCGAGATAGTTAAATACATCAGGGTGAGCAACATAGGTGAACACCCCTGTTTTCATACCCTCACAAACGCGCGAAACATATTTCTCCAAATCTTCCCGCTTATAAAATTTTGTTCCCGAATAGTTTCCGCCAAGATATTCTTCATCAAGAAAATGTTGACCCAGGATGAGATATTCAGCTCCATATTCAATAGCTTTTCCTAACATATACTTAAAGCTATTTGGATAATATTCCATTTCAAAACCGAGCTTTATATCAATCTTTCCCTTATATTTCTTTTTTAGTTCTTTTATTTTATACCCATAATCGTGTGCTAATCTTTCAGGCATACGGTAATTAGATTCAAAGCCACCGGGACCCTTAAAAGGCATATGCTCCGAAAAGCCCATATATTTTATTCCATTTTCAATAGACCAATCAACATATGACTCTTCTGCTCCTGTGGCATGATAGCAACGGAAGGTATGGGTATGATAATTATAATCCATACTAAATCTTGCTCCAATTAAAATCCTAACAGTTGAGTTCCTGCTTCAAGCAGATTGCTTCTCTTCTTATCAGCATCTGCGGATGTTTTGCCAACTGCATTTATATAAATCTTGATTTTCGGCTCTGTGCCCGAAGGGCGAACAATAACCGAGCTGCCACACTTTAAGAAATAACACAAAACATTTGACTTCGGAAGCGTTAGTGTTTCCGACTCTTTGGTTACATTATCAACCGAAACTGAGGTTTTATAGTCATTGAATCTAACAACATCGTTACCGCCAATTTCTGTTGGCGCTTTGCTTCGCAATGTTTTCATTATTTCCTCGATGCGCTTCATACCGCTTTGTCCCTCACAGGTAAAGCTCTTTTGAACCGAATAATAATATCCGAATTCCTTATAAATATTATCAAGCTCATCAAGCAAAGTTAATCCCTTTTCTTTATAGTAAGCCGCCATTTCACAAATAAGCATCGATGCAACAACAGCATCCTTATCGCGAACGTGGTCTCCTGCAAGATAGCCATAGCTTTCCTCGAAGCCAAATACATATTTATATGCTTCGTTCTTTTCTTCGAGGATAGAAATTTGCTCACCTATAAACTTAAAGCCTGTTAAAACTTCAATTAACTTGCAATTGTATTTTTCGGCAATTTTCTTGCAAATTTCGGTTGAAACTATTGTCTTAACCGCAACGCATCCATCGGGCAATGTGCCACTTTCTTTTCTTCTTGATAACACATAATTAAGCAACAATGCGCCAACATCGTTTCCGCTCAATAATTTATATTCGCCATTATGCGAAATTGCGATACCAACTCTATCAGCATCTGGGTCGGTTGCTAACAAAAGGTCAGCAGGAACTGTTTTTGCAAGATTCAGAGCACACTCGAAAGCCTGCTTGATTTCAGGATTGGGATAAGGTGCAGTTGGAAAATTGCCATCGGGCAACTCTTGCTCTTTAACAACAGTAACATTCTTCGCACCTATTCTATCAAGTATAGTACGAACAGGCTTGTTACCGCTTCCGTGTAATGGTGTGTAAATTACATTGAGATTGCTTAAATCAAGCTCGGGTGAAACCCTTTGAGCCTGAACTCTGTCAAGATAAGCCGATATAACTTCAGAGCCGATATATTCGATTTTACCTGAAGAAAGCGCCTCATCGAAATCCATAGATTTGATATCAGCGAAAATATCGACCTTATTCATTATAGAGAGCACATAATCAGCAGCCTCGGGACCTAACTGGCAACCATCGGGTCCGTATGCTTTATATCCGTTATACTTTGCAGGGTTGTGACTTGCAGTTACAACAACACCTGCATCGCAGTTAAGATATCTAACCGCAAATGAAAGCATTGGTGTTGGCATAAGCTCCTTGTACAAATAAACCTTAATACCATTCGCAGCGAAAATTTGAGCCGCAATCTTTGCAAAAACATCTGATTTAATTCTGCTATCATAAGCAATAGCAACCTTACCGTTTGCGGCGATAGAATTGACATATGCCGCAAGACCTTGTGTTGCTTTGCCGACAGTATACACATTCATTCTATTTGTTCCTGCACCGATAACACCGCGAAGACCTGCAGTTCCAAATTCCAAATCTTTATAAAACGCATCGGATATGAGTTCATCATTCCCTTGCATTTCTTTTAGTTCTTTAATTAAATCTTCATCCATAACGGCATTTTCAAGCCACAAAGAATATTGCTTTTCAACCATAATTAGCCTCCAAATATTTCTTATATATTTATAATATAATTATTTTTAAGAGTTGTCAACAAGATAATTATATGTTATTTTCACTAAAAATTATTAACTTTTTGATAATTTTTCTTGACATTTAACGAAAAAGGTAGTATTATAATAACGTATTATGGTGTAGAATATGGTTTTGGTGTTGGAATTATGAATTGTTTTGTCGAAAACTATGAGAATATGTCCGATATTCAGTTAATTTCCAACATAAAAAATGGCAAGTATGAGTTTTTAACGGTGCTCGTAAACCGTTATATATATGTTGTTGATTTTTTTTGCAACAAATATGGACTTGCCTTCGTTCGCGATGATATCGTTCAGGATGTCACCTTCTCTATCTATTCATCCATAAATTCTTTTGATGAAACGAAGTCATCCTTTGCAACCTTTGCAAACACCATTATTAAAAGAGTTATTATTTCCTACATAAAAAAATCAAATCGTAAAAAAGACATTCCCGAGGAACTCCTTCAACCTCTTGATAATATTCAGGTTCCTGATTTTAACAGCCCTGAAAAAATTCTTCTTGATAAAGAGCAGTTTAAAGATTTCACCGATAATATTAAATTAGAACTTTCAAATCTTGAATTTAAAGTTCTCAACCTCTTTTTATCGGGGTTATCTTATGAAGATATAGCAGATAAGCTTGGTATTGCGCCCAAAGCGGTTGATAATGCCCTTTCGCGCATCCGTAAAAAACTCAAATAACGGCTTTTGCCGTTTTATATGCCCTTGTAGCTCAAGAAGAAGAGCGTTGTTAACAAAGATGTCGGTGCGATTCCGTCCGGGGTAAAAAAAATATATATCAAACAAGAGAGGTACTTAACATGTTTGAAGACAAAACACTAGTTTGCAAAGATTGCGGCGAAGAATTCGTATTCTCTGCAAGAGAGCAGGAGTTTTACGAGTCCAAAGGCTTTGTAAACGAGCCACAGCGCTGTAAACCCTGCCGTGACAAGCGCAAGAACGCAGGCAGAGGTCCCAGAGAGTTGCACGAGGCTGTTTGTGCAGCATGTGGCGGTGTAGCAAAGGTTCCTTTTATCCCTCGCGACGATCGTCCTGTTTATTGCAGTGAATGCTTCGCTAAAATCAAAGAAGAAGAATCTGCAGCTGCTGAAGAAACAGTAGAAGCAACAGAAGAGTAATTAAAAAAAGGTCCCGTTTGGGACCTTTTTTTACATTTATTATTGCAATTATTCACATTTTTGTAATATAATTATATTATTCTCTACTTATAATCCTAATTTGGAGGAATTATAATGAACCAATATAAAATACTGATTGTTGATGATGATGCAAATATTTGCGAATTATTGCGCTTATATCTTGAAAAGGATGGCTTTTCCACTATTGTTGCCAACGATGGCGAGCAAGCAGTTGAGTTCGAAAGCAAGCATAACCCCGATTTAGTTCTCCTTGATATTATGCTTCCAAAGCTTGATGGCTGGCAGGTTTGCAGAGAAATCAGAAAGACAAGCAATGTGCCGATTATTATGCTCACCGCAAAGGGCGAAACCTTTGATAAAATCCTTGGTCTTGAGCTTGGTGCTGATGACTACATAAGCAAGCCTTTCGACACTAAAGAAGTTGTGGCTCGTATCAAAGCGGTTATGCGCAGAACAAACGATAACGATAGCAAGGATAAGGTTAACGAAGTTCGTTTTGATAAGCTTATTGTTAACATCACTAATTACGAGCTGGTTGTTGATGGCAAAATGATTGATACTCCCCCGAAGGAACTTGAATTGATTTATCATCTTGCGAGCAATCCAAACAGAGTTTACACGCGTGACCAATTACTTGATCAGGTTTGGGGCTTTGATTATTATGGCGATTCAAGAACAGTTGATGTTCATGTTAAACGCCTTCGTGAAAAGCTTGAGAATGTATCGGATAAATGGTCGCTCAAAACAGTTTGGGGCGTTGGATACAAGTTTGAGGTTAAATAACCTTTATGAAACAAAAACTATTTAAAAAATATTTTTTCTCAATGTCGCTCATTATTCTGATAAGTTTAATTGTTATGATGCTGACATTGGTGTTCATTTTCAATAATTTCCTTTCTAACTCTAAATATGAAGTTCTCTCCAAAAGCTGCAATTCGGTTGTTGATTATCTTAATAATGAGCAAACTGAGAATAGCAAACAAAATATTTTCACGCTTATGTCAACCGTTTCAAAGGTATCGGATATTGATATATTTATATGTGACAGCAATGGTAAAATTTCGATTTGCAGTTGCAATGAATGCTCAAGCGGAGAGAAATGCACAAAGTTTGGAAAATATATCCCAAAAAGAATTCTTGATAAATCAAAGGTTAAAGAATCCCTTGATTTTGGAACACTGGATGTTTATTCTAACGCACACTTTTCAGTTTCAAAGCCCTTCTTTGATGAAAGCGGAACTGTTAAAGCTATCGTGTTTTCAACCACCTCGGCTAATTCGGTTAAAACACTTATAACAACCGTTTTCCGTTTTTGTTTGCTTTCGGCTATTATCCCCATTATAATAATGTTTTTCGCCATCTTTGCTATGTCTTATAGAATGGTTAGACCTTTAAGGCTTATGTCCGATGCGGCAAAGGCGATGGCAAAGGGTGATTTTTCAAAGCGAATCCCTGTTACGAGTGATGATGAAATTGGCGAGCTTGCGGTTTCCTTTAACCTTATGACCAATTCCCTATCTCAGCTTGAGGGCATGAGAAGGAGCTTTGTTGCAAATGTTTCGCATGAACTTAAAACTCCTATGACAACCATTGGAGGCTTCATAGATGGAATTATTGATGGAACCATTGAAGAGGATAAACAGAACTATTATCTCGGAATAGTTTCCGAAGAGGTTAAGCGACTTTCCCGCCTTGTGCAAACAATGCTCAATATGTCAAAGCTCGAATCGGGAGAATATGTTTTAAAACCCGAGCTGTTTGATATGCGAGAGCTGCTTTTCACAATCGCTATAAGTCAGGAGCAACAAATCGAGCATAAGCAGATAGAAATTAGTGGGCTTGATGCTATTGAGAGTGTTTCACTAAAAGCAGATAAGGATTTAATTCATCAGGTTGTTTATAATCTGGTTGATAATGCTGTTAAATTCACACCTGAAAATGGGAAAATTTCCTTTTTACTTACTCGAGATTCAAAGCAGCTAACACTCAAAATTTCTAACAGCGGAAGAGGTATTCCAAAAGAAGATCTCCCCTATATCTTTGAAAGATTTTATAAGGCAGATAAATCAAGATCGGCTAACAAAAACAGCACAGGACTCGGACTTTATATTGCCAAAAATATTGTTTCCGCGCATGGCGGCAAAATTTCCGCGCAAAGCGAAGAAAATGAAATAACAACATTCACTATAAACCTACCCCTATAGATTGGAGAAAATTATGGAAGAATTCAACAACTATAACGAAAATGAAACAAACGAAAAAGTTGAACCTTTGGAAGAAAGTCAACCGATAGAAGAAACCTCTGCCCCCACCGAAGAACCCCTCGATACTAACGAACCGCTCAATGAGGATTTTGGTGTTGAGGATAACTTTGATAGTGAGCCTGAATTATTCTCAAATCCAATTCAGTATTCACCGGTTAAACCTTACGGAGACTACAAGCCAATGAGTAAGGGGCTTAAAATTTTCGCCCTAATCCTTGCTTTGCTTATTGCTCTCTCGGGTGTTGGTCTTGGCGGATATTTTGTCGGAAAGAACAGCACCGTTACAGGTAATACAAAGCGAGCGGAAGTTAATCTCGCTTCAAAGCCAACTAAAACCGATGAATACACCGAAGCTCAAATTTATGAGATGATAAACAAATCTATTGTTGGTATTTATATTTATAATTCTGATGGAAAGTTATCCCAGGCAAGCGGTGTTGTTTATTCGAAGGATGGATATATTGTTACAAACGATCATATTTATTCCGAAATTCCTGCCGCAAAATTCAAGATTTACACAAGCGATGGCAAGGAATATGATGCAAAATATGTTGCAGGCGATACAATAAGCGATTTGGCTGTTTTAAAGGTTGATAACGCAAAGCTCTCCCCTGCTACCTTTGGTAATTCTAATGAGCTTTTCCACGGAGAACACGTTGTTGCAATAGGCCGACCAAATGATGCTACCGATGATTCTTCCATAACTTCGGGAATTGTTTCGGCAGTTCATAGGCGAGTTCAAACAACCTCAAGTTATTCTGCAAACCTTATTCAGACCGATAGCGCCATTAACCCCGGAAGCTCGGGCGGAGCGCTTGCAAATATGTATGGTCAGGTTATTGGTATAACCTCTTCAAAGCTCGCAGGCGTTGAATATGATGCCATAGGCTACGCTATTCCAACAGTTACCGTTAAAAGAATTGTTGAAGAGCTTATCCGCGATGGAAAGGTTACTTCGAGAGCGAAGCTCGGTATATCCTATCAGGCAATCGACTCGGTTGCGGCGGAAATTAACAATTTCGACCATGTTGGCCTTTATGTTGCCGAGGTTAGTGAGGATAGCGCACTATATGGTAAGGTTAAGGCATCGGATGTTATAACTCATGTTAACGGAATTGAAATCATTAACGATACTATCATTCTTGATGTTATTGAAGAAAGCCGCGCAGGAGATACTATTACAGTTACGGTTGTTACTCAAAACAATAAAACGAATGATTATAGTGTTGTCTTAAGTCCGAATGTTGGCGAATCAAGCTACACAACCGAATCCATTAAAAGCGAAGATAATAACGGAAGCTCAGGTGGCGGAACATTTGATTTCCCGTTTGGTGAATAAAAGAAAAAAGGTTCAAGGAAAATTTCCTTGAACCTTTTATTTATTTTGTGAAAATAAATTCATTATCTTTGTATGAACAAATTACCTTGTCGCCTTTTTTAATTGTTGCTTCAAGAATTTTTTCACTAAGATTATCTTCAATCTCATTTTGAATTTTCCTGCGAAGCGGTCTTGCGCCATAGGTTTCATCAAAACCGATGGTAGCTAATGCATCACTAACCGATTCATCGAACTCAATTGAAATTTCAAGAGCATTAAGCCTTTTTGCAAGGTTTGAAAGCAGGTTCTTTGCAATTTGCTTAATATCCTCGTGGGATAACTTCGTGAAAACAATTATATCATCAATTCGGTTTAAAAACTCGGGCTTAAAGGCATTTTTGAGTTCGCCCATAACGAGCTCCTTAATATTCTCATCAGCCGCTTCCTTGGAGGTTTCAACAAAGCCGAATGCCTGCTTCTTTTCGGTGATAAGCTTTGCTCCCACATTAGAAGTCATAATAATCACCGTATTTTTAAAATCAACCTTTCTGCCTTGTGAATCGGTTAAAATTCCATCCTCTAAAATTTGCAAGAGCATATTAAAAACATCGGGATGCGCCTTTTCAATTTCATCAAGCAAAAGAACTGAATAAGGATTTCTCCTAACCTTTTCTGTTAACTGACCGCCCTCATCATAGCCAACATATCCGGGAGGCGAGCCAACAAGCTTTGAAACGGTATGCTTTTCCATATACTCGGACATATCGAGTCTTATCATCATATTTTCGCTACCGAACATAGCCTCGGCAAGCGCTTTGCATAGCTCGGTTTTACCAACACCCGTTGGCCCTGAAAAGATAAACGAGCCGATGGGTCTTTTCGGGTCTTTCAGTCCTACCCTGCCGCGCCTTATCGCTTTAGAAACCGCCTTGACCGCTTCCTCTTGTCCAACGAGTCTTTTATGGAGTTCTTCTTCTAACTTTAAAAGTCTTTCACTTTCCTCTTCGGTTAGCTTAACAACGGGAACACCGGTCCAAAGCGATACTATTTGCGCTATATCCTCTTCACTGACAACGCCATTGCGAACAGCCCCTGTATCCTTATTTTTAAAATCTTCAACCTGCTTTCGAAGATTGTTTTCATCATCACGAAGCTTTGCCGCCTTTTCAAATTCCTGAGCCGAAATAGCATCCTCTTTTTCTTGCTCGATAGCTGTAATCTTTTCTTCAAGCTCGCGAATTTCGGGTGCTGTGGCTGAATTTTTAAGTCTAACTCGTGATGCCGCCTCATCGATTAAATCTATTGCCTTATCGGGCAAAAATCTATCGGTTATATATCTTGAAGAGAGCTTAACCGCCGCTTCTATAGCATCATCGGTTATTGATACCTTATGATGCGCTTCATATTTATCGCGAATGCCTTTAAGAATTAAAACGGTATCCTCCTCATTTGGTTGCGCCACAGTTACAGGTTGGAATCGCCTTTCAAGTGCCGAATCCTTTTCGATGTTTTTTCTATATTCATTTATCGTTGTGGCGCCAATCAGTTGAAATTCGCCACGTGCGAGCGATGGCTTTAAAATATTAGCGGCATCGGTTGAGCCCTCAGCCGAACCCGCACCGATAATGGTATGCACCTCATCTATAAAGAGAATGATATTTTTTGATTTTATTACTTCATCAACAACCGCCTTAATTCGCTCTTCAAAATCTCCGCGATACTTAGTTCCTGCAACCATACCCGTTAAATCAAGCGAGAAAACACGCTTATCGCATAAAATATCAGGCACATCGCCATCGGCGATTTTTTGCGCAAGACCTTCAATAACTGCAGTTTTACCAACACCCGGCTCACCTATAAGACAAGGGTTATTTTTTGTTCTTCGGCAAAGAATTTGAACTATTCTTTCAATTTCGGTTTCTCTGCCGATCACGGGATCTAACTTGCCTGCCTTTGCCTCTTCGGTTAAATCACGACCATATTTTGAAAGTGTTTTTGTGTTGCCATCGTTCTTTCCAAGTGAAGTTGCTTTAACTGATGGATTATCATTTGCCGATAAATTTATACCTGTTGATTTTAACGCTTCGGTGGTGAGAAGGGCGGCATCGGCACCCGTTTCGCTGATAAATTTCACCGCATAATTATCGCTTTCGCTTAAAATACCGATAAGCAAATGCTCGGTGCCAACATATTTTTTGCCAAGCTCTCGGCTTCCGTTAACAGCATTTTCGATAACACGCTTTGCCCTCGGTGTGAAATAATCTGGCGAAAGCTTGGTGGGTGTTCCGCAACCGATATCCGCGCGAATTTTTTCTTCTATTTTTTGAGCAGTAACACCATGCTTATTAAGAAGTGTTGCCGCAACCCCTGTGCCAACACGCAAGAGTCCTAAAAGCAAATGCTCACTTCCAACATAAACGTGGCCTAAAACCTCTGCCGAATTTATTGCTTGATTTAACGCCTCAGATGCTTTTGCAGTGAAACCGTTAAAATTATATTTCATAGTTTATCTACCTCTTTTCAAATTCTTTTCTAACCATATTTGCCCGATAAATATCTCTTTCATCAGGGCCCATCTCGCCAAATTTTCTCATTAGCATATATGGTTGAGCCTCAACCATTATCTTTAGTGGATTAACATCCAAAGAGATTATGCCCATATCTGCCCCAAGTTTAAACTGTGAAAGCAAATTATTCATCTCATTACCCGATAATAAACGGGCGTTCATAAGAGTTCCTATTGCTCGATAGCACATATCCTCTAACTTAATTTTATTAAGTGACTGCCTCTCTTCATTCTCTTTTTCGATAAGCTGCATAGCAATTGCTTTCAAGTTATCAAGAGCATTCTTTTCGCTTATTCCAAGAGTTATTTGATTGGAAATCTGATAAAAGGATGCAAGAGCTCTACTTCCCTCGCCATACATTCCGCGAACTGTGAAGCCTATTTTATTGACCGAATCGGCAAGCGTTGAAATCTTTCCGTTTGCCTCTAAAATCGGTAAATGAAGCATAACCGATGCGCGAAGTCCTGTTCCTAAATTGGTGGGACAAGAGGTTAAAAAACCAAGCTCAATATCAAAAGCGAAGTTTAGCTTATCGCAAAGCATTGTATCAAGGCGCTCAGCGATATCATAAGCATCATCAAGACAAATGCCCTCTTTAATAATTTGAATACGAAGGTGGTCCTCTTCGCCAACCATTATGCTAATACTTTCATCATCCGAAAGCACAATAGCTTTTCCCGATGAGTTTGCCGCAAATTCAGGACTTATTATATGCCTTTCCACCATTGCATATTTTTCGTTTTCGGGAACTGTGTCCATATATATAAATTTGAGCTGCTTTGAAAAAGGCATATTGCTATCCAAAATAGCCGCTTTAACCTTTTCGTTCAATTCGGCAAGCTGACTCGCATTCATAAGAGAGCAAAAAGGAAACTCGGATAGATTTCGAGCAAGGCGAATTCTCGTGCTCACTGCCACTGCATCGCCCTTTTTCATATACCATTCAGACATTTTCCTTTCCCTCCATTTCCTTTATCTTATCCCTAACTATTGCCGCCTCTTCAAACTTTTCTTCACGAACAAGCTCGATAAGCTTTAAGCGCAAATCATCAAGACTCAATTCCTTTGGTCTCACCATTAAGGGAGCTTTGTTAGGAATTTTTCCTGTGTGCTTTGCGGCACCGTGAACTCGTTTAAGATATGGCAAAAGCTCCTCATAAAAGGTCTTATAACATTCGCCGCAACCAACCAATCCCTTTTCGGCAATATCCGAAAAGGTGCTGTTGCAGTTAGGGCATTTTTTAGCGCTTGTTGCTGTTCTAACTCCTGCCGCCTCGCCAAGCATTGAAACGAGCATACCTGCAAGACTGTTATGCGACATACTGTTATACCCTTCTTTTGCCGCACAGTATCCGCACAAGTTTTTCTCGTGAACAACACCGTTCACAACAGTTTTTATATGTGTTGTTGCGTTATTTTTTCCACATTTTTGACAAATCATATTTTTCACCTACTACAATAATGATAAAAGCATTTGTTTAAGAATTGAAGCTCGCGCCGAATCCCTCAATATAACAGGAAGACACTGCAAAGCGTGATTAGAAAGCGCCGAAGCCATTATCCTCGCGTTTTTCTCATCAAGCAGACCTGCTTCAAGGCAATTTTCCAAAACGATTCTCGTTGTCATAGAATCAATTTCATCACCTATTGAATTTATTATGTGCATTAAAGCCGAGGAATGACTGAGAACCACTCTTTTAATTCTAATATATCCTCCACCGCCCCTGCGACTTTCGATTATATATCCGTGCTCGGGAGTGAAACGCGAAGAAAGAACATAGTTTATCTGACTTGGAGCGCATCCCATAAGGCTCGCAAATTCATTTCGTTGAATTTCGGCGATGTTCCCTTCCGAATCGTTAAGCATTCTTATAATCTCTTTTGTTATTAAATCACTCATTCTCATAATAGTCACCTTTTTGACCTTTCCTGACTTTAATTATACACAAAAGTCAGGGAAAGTCAATAATTTATTTTAAAAATATTTTTTGTAACACAAATATTAGTGTTCACATAGTATGTGGTGTAGAAACAAAAGGAGGTTTTTATATGTATAATAACGGTTGTTTTGGTGGTAACAGTTGTCTTTGGATTATCGTTTTAATCCTCATCCTCTTCTGCTGCGGCGGTTGCGGCGGCAACAACGGATGCGACACTAACTGCGGCTGCGGCTGCTAAATCCACATACAAAAAACCTCGGTGAAATTCACCGAGGTTTTTAATTTTATTTAGTTTTCTTAGACTTCACAGTCGACCAACCTGAATAGTATTTTGTCTTACCCAGAGTCTTATAGGTTCTGACTCTTACATAGTAGGTCTTCTTTGAGCTAAGCTTCTTTAATGTTGTCTTGGTTGTCTTATAACTCTTTATTGTAGCCTTCTTTGCCTTTGAGAACTTCTTATTTGTTGCATACTGTATTTCATATCCCGTTACCTGTTTTGTCTTCTTGGATATGCTGACAGTTAATGCTTTCTTAGCGGCTGTTAACTTTGTTATACTTGTCTTAACAGGATTAATCTTGAAGTAAAGTGTTTTAGTTCCGCTATAATTACCCTTAAAGGTTATAGTTACCTTATACTTTCCTACATTCTTTCTTCCACTTGCATACTTAACTGTATAATAGCTCTTTGAAATTGTTTTTCCGTTTGAGC
>JAFSIJ010000054.1 GCA_017439845.1 Clostridia bacterium
ATATCATAGCCTGTTACCAAGGTGTTAGTTGGATAATAGTGCTTAAAGTCCTCGGTTTCTTCGGGCCAACCAAGAGTTGAGAATGGCCAAAGAGCCGATGAGAACCATGTATCAAGTGTATCAGGGTCTTGCTCGATATTTTTACTGCCGCAGTGAGCACAACACTTGGCATCTTCCTTAGATACAGTTATTTCGCCACAATCAGCGCAATACCATGCAGGGATTCGATGACCCCACCAAAGTTGGCGAGAGATACACCAGTCACGAATATTTTCAAGCCAATGGAAATAAACCTTTTCAAAGCGTTGCGGAACAAACTTGGTTTCACCCTCTTTTACCGCCTTAATTGCCGGCTCGGCAAGAGGCTTCATTTTAACAAACCACTGCTTTGAAACGCGAGGCTCAACGGTTGTTGAACAACGATAGCAGGTTCCAACATTATGGGTATAATCCTCGATTTTAACAAGAGCGCCCTCGGCCTCTAAATCAGCAACGATAGCCTTTCTTGCCTCATATCTATCCATTCCTGCATATTTCGGATAATCCTCGGTGATTTTTGCATCATCGGTCATCACATTGATAACGGGGAGATTATGGCGAAGACCAACCTCAAAGTCATTGGGGTCATGAGCAGGTGTGATTTTAACAACACCTGTTCCAAAATCTGCCTCAACATAATCATCGGCAACAACGGGAATTTCTCTATGAACAAGCGGCAAAATAAGGGTTTTGCCAACCATATCCTTATATCTTTCATCGTTCGGGTTAACCGCAACCGCAGTATCGCCGAGCAAGGTTTCAGGGCGGGTTGTTGCAAGCTCTAAATATCCGCTTCCATCCTTAAAAGGATAGCGAAGATGCCAGAAGTGGCCTGCCTGCTCCTCGTACTCAACCTCGGCATCCGAAATGGATGTTTTACAATGGGGGCACCAGTTAATAATACGCTCGCCACGATAGATAAGTCCCTTTTCATAAAGCTTTACGAAAACTTCTTTAACTGCGGCATTGCAGCCTTCATCAAGGGTGAAGCGTTCTCTTTCCCAGTCACAAGAAGAGCCGAGCTTTTTAAGCTGCTCGATAATTCTTCCGCCATACTGCTTTTTCCATTCCCAAGCTCGCTCTAAGAAGCCTTCTCTTCCTATATCATCCTTGGTAACGCCCTCTTCACGCATTTTTTCAACAATCTTTGCTTCGGTTGCAATAGATGCGTGGTCGGTACCTGGGAGCCATAAGGTATCATACCCTTGCATACGCTTAAAGCGGATAAGAATATCCTGCAAAGTATTATCAAGCGCATGACCCATATGAAGCTGACCTGTTATATTTGGTGGTGGGATAACTATTGTATAAGTTTCTTTATCCTTTTCACATTTTGCATGAAAGTATCTACCCTCGAGCCATTTTTTTCACTCCGATTAGAATATTTTTCCTAAAATAATTTTATATTTTATGTTCACACTATAAATGTCAACAAACAATTAACTAAAAAGCGTTTGCATTTTTTGTTGACAGCCGCCCTGTAAAAACGGGGCGGTTTTCTTATTTTAACACAATAGCACTAATACTTCAACTATAAATCCATTTTTATTTATGTATCCCCAT
>JAFSIJ010000055.1 GCA_017439845.1 Clostridia bacterium
ATCGCCCTCGATAACCGAGCCGATGATATAAGGTTCTTCGCCTGCGGCCTTTAAAACTTCAAGAGCCTTTTCGGCATCCTCTTTGGCAACAACAATGCTCATACCAACACCCATATTAAAGGTGTTATACATATCGCGTTCGGGAATGTTTCCAACCTTTGCGATAAGGTCGAAGATGGGGAGTACCTTAACCGAGCTCTTATCAATTTTAGCGCCAAAGCCCTTTGGCAAGCTTCTCGGAATATTCTCATAGAAGCCGCCGCCTGTGATATGCGAAACTGCCTTAACCTTAACCTGCTCAATAAGAGAAAGCAAAGCCTTAACATAAATCTTTGTGGGGGTGAGAAGTGTTTCACCAATTGATTTGCCGCCAAGCTCGGCACAAGGGGAGGTTATATCACTGTTTTCAACATCGAAAACCTTGCGAACAAGAGAGAAACCGTTTGAGTGAACACCGCTTGATGGAAGAGCAATAATAACATCGCCTTCCTTAACGGTTGAGTTATCAAGAATTTTTTTCTTATCAACAATACCAACTGCAAAGCCTGCCAAATCGTAATCATCTATGGGCATCATTCCTGGATGCTCGGCAGTTTCACCGCCTATAAGAGCCGCGCCCGACTGAACACAGCCCTCGGCAACACCGCTAACAATTTGGGCAATCTTTTCGGGAATGTTCTTTCCACAAGCAATATAGTCAAGGAAGAAGAGTGGCTTTGCACCAACACAAATAATATCATTAACACACATAGCAACAGCATCGATACCGATGGTGTCGTGTTTATCAAGAAGGATTGCAAGCTTAACCTTGGTTCCGCAGCCATCTGTTCCCGAAACCAAAACAGGCTCTTCCATGCCTGTTGGAAGTCCAAAGCAACCACCGAAGCCGCCAACATCATCAAGGCAACCCTCGTTCTTTGTTCTTGCAATGTGTTTTTTCATAAGTTCAACTGCCTTGTAGCCTGCTGTTATATCAACGCCTGCAGCAGCATAAGAAGCCGATTGTGAATTTTTCATATCTTTTTCTCCTAAAAATTATTCTTTTCCGTTCCAACAGTATGTGCAAAGCTTGGATTTATCAAGGCCAATTGCTTCAATAACACCTTCAAGCGATTGGAATTCAAGCGAAGCAAAGTGAAGCTTTTCGCAAATTGCAGAGCGCAATTTTTTGCCTCGTTTGGTTGATGAATCACTGTATTCATCAATGTATTTAAAGCCTTCCTCGCCCTCAAGCTCAAAAATGGTACTCCTTGTTATAAGCTCCATATCATTTGTGTTGCGGGAGAAGTTAAGGTATTTACAACCATACATAATAGGTGGGCAAGCCGATCTCATATGAACACTCTTGGCTCCGTTCTCATAGAGGAATTCAACCGTTTCTCGAAGTTGAGTTCCTCTGACTATGGAGTCATCAACAAACAATAAGTTTTTATCCTCTATTAGCGAGTGAACAGGGATTTGTTTCATCTTGGCTATACGGTTTCTATCAACCTGCTTTGCAGGGGTGAAACTGCGAGGCCAAGTAGGTGTGTATTTTATAAACGGTCGCGCAAAAGGAATGTCACTTTTATTTGCATAGCCTATCGCATGGGGTGTGCCCGAATCGGGAACACCGCCAACATAATCAATTTTATCGGTGAAGCCATTTTTTAAATCATTCTTTGCCATAATTTCACCGTTGCGGTAACGCATTTGCTCAACCGTAACACCCTCGAATTCACTTGTAGGATATCCGTAATAGGTCCAAAGGAAAGAACAAATTTTCATCTCTTTCCTTGCAGGCTCAAGAACTGTTAATCCATCACAGGTGATTTCAACAATTTCCGATGGCCCCAATTCCTTTTCAAGTGCATATCCAAGTTTCTTAAAAGCAAACTGTTCAAAGCTTGCGCAGTAACCGTTTTCGTTTTTGCCGATTGAAAGAGGAAGTCTACCAACCCTATCCCTTGCAACGATAATGGAATTTTTATCGGTTAATATCATTATTGCTGCAGTGCCCTCAATAACATCCTGCGCAAAGGTGATTCCCTCAGCAAAGGATGGCTTTTGACTTATAAGAGCCGCAACAAGCTCGGTCGTGTTGATTTTACCGCCTGTCATAACAGCGCCGAAATGTCCACCGTTAGAACAAAGAAATTTATCAATAAGTTCCTTTGCGTTATTGATAATACCAATAGTTGCAACTGCATAGCATCCAAGGTTGGAACGGATAATAAGCGGCTGTGGGTCCGAATCGCTTATGCAACCAATAGCCGAATTACCGGTCATTTCATCAAATATATTTTCAAACTTTGTTCTGAAGGGAGAATTTTCAATGTTATGTATATCCCTTTGTAAACCAATATTTTCATCATATGCCGCCATACCACCGCGGCGAGTTCCTAAATGCGAGTGATAATCGGTGCCAAAAAAAACATCGGGTATAGCATCACATTTTGAAACAACTCCGAAAAAACCGCCCATTTAAAGAATCCTCCTAAATATTAAGTGCGCTGTCTTTAGCGAGAATAGTCTCGCGAGCCGCTTCTCTTGCTTTTTCGAGCTTATCGGCAATTTCTTTTTCCTCAACCGCTAAAATTTGAAGAGCTATAAGTGCCGCATTAGCCGCGCCATCAATAGCAACGGTTGCAACAGGAATGCCTGATGGCATCTGAACTGTTGAGAGAAGAGCATCAAGTCCGTCAAGAGTGGAGGACTTAATCGGAATTCCTATAACGGGAAGAGTAGTATTAGCGGCGATAGCGCCCGCAAGGTGAGCAGCCTTTCCTGCCGCTGCAATGATTGCGGCAAATCCGTTCTTTCTTGCATTCATCGAGAAAGCGCGAGCCTGTTCGGGTGTTCTGTGAGCGGAATAGATATGCACCTCATAAGGAACACCATATTCCTTTAAAACATCAACTGCCTTCTCAACTATGGGTAAATCACTGTCACTACCCATTACAATACCGATTTTTTTCATTCTTATTTCCTCCTGATTTTTGTGTTGTGATAAACAAAAAAGGGCAATTCTATCCCTGAATTTCAAGGGATAGAATTGCCCAGACGGTCGACACATAACAACTCATTTTGCTCCCCTATGGTAATCCATAAATTCCGTCAGTTACAAAACGGTTCAAATTGTATGTGTATATTATATAATATTTATTTTATTTAGTCAAATATAAATAAGTGTTTTTTTTGAAAAAATTTTTGTTTATTTTGCCAATGAAATCAGGTCCTTTATAACCTCACTTGCGATTATAAGACCTGCAACCGAGGGAACAAAGGCACAACTCGCAGGAATTTGGCGCTTATTTTCGTTTTCCTGCGGTGCAAATAGCGGCTTTTTCGGCTCCTCTTTTGAGTAAACAACCTTTAATTTTTCAATTCCTCTTTTTTTGAGTTCACTTCGCATAACTCGGGCAAGGGGACAAACGCTCGTATCATAAATATCAGCAACGCAAAATTCGGTTGGGTTAAGCTTATTTCCTGTTCCAAGGCAGCTTATTATCGGAACACCGGCCTCTTTGGCTTTTAGTGCAAGTTCGATTTTCCCAGTAACCGAATCAATAGCATCAACGATGTAATCGTAACTTGAAAAATCAAACAAATTTGAGGTTTCAGGGGAGAAGAAAACATTATGTTTTTTAACCTTGATTTCGGGGTTGATATCGGCAATATGCTCTGCCGCAACATCTACCTTGTTTCTGCCAACAGTTTTTAGCGTTGCAAAAATTTGTCGGTTAATATTTGTGATATAAAAGGTGTCATTATCAATAAGGTCAATAGTGCCGATTCCGCTTCTCGCAAGTGCATCAACCGTATGCCCTCCAACACCGCCTATTCCAAAAACTGCAACGCGGCAGTTTTTAAGTTTTTTTATGTTTTCGCTTCCTATTAGCATCTCGGTTCTTGAAAACTGATTAAGCATAGCATCACCCCTCAAATATATTATATCAATAATCGCTTTAAAGTCAATTTATTAAATTTTCTATTGACAATGTTAAAAAAACATTGTATTATTGTATTAGTAAACTAATACAGTTAAAAAGAGGTGATTTTTTGCATTGGGAAATTGATAAAAATAAACCAATAGCTGCACAAATATGCGAAAAGGTGAGCACCCTTATCGCGCTTGGTGAATACCGAGCAGGCGAGAAAATCGCATCGGTGAGAGAAACAGCGCTCGCGGCAGGGGTAAACCCCAATACCGTTCAGCGCTCATTCGAGGAACTCGAAAGGCAGGGGATAATATATTCCGTTCGAGGCTCGGGGTGGTTTGTTGCGAATCAAACCGATATCGCAAAAGAAGTTTTAGATAGTAGAATAATCGAAAAAACTGCCGAATATCTTGAGGATATGAAAGCCTTAGGTTTAGGCTTTGCGGCAATCAAGAAAATAATAGAGGAGTGGGAAGAATGAGTGAACTTATTCGCTTAGAGTCGCTTTATAAAAGCTATGGAAAAAAGCCTGCGCTTTTTAATGTTAATCTATCGCTTGAAAGCGGCAAAATAGTGGGTCTTTTGGGACCTAACGGTTCAGGAAAGACAACACTTATAAAAATACTTAACGGGCTGCTTACCGCAAGCAGTGGAACAGTGCTTTTTGAGGGTGAGCCAATAGGTGTTAACAGCAAATCAAAAATCGCCTATTTGCCTGATAACATCTATCTTAATACCTGGATGACAGTGAGGCAAATAGTATCATTTTTTGCTGATTTCTATGCCGATTTCAGAACCGAGCTTGCATACGAAATGCTCTATAAATTAGATATATCTCCCGACCAAAAGCTTAAAACACTTTCAAAGGGAAATAAGGAAAAGGTTTGCCTTATTCTCACTATGAGCATAAATGCAAAGCTTTATGTTCTTGATGAGCCGATTGCAGGTGTTGACCCTGCGGCGAGAGACTATGTTATAAGCACAATTATAAACAACTATAACCCCGATGCGAGCGTGCTCATTTCAACCCATCTTATCGCCGATATTGAGCAGGTGTTAGATGAGGTTATCTTTATTAAAAATGGTAGCATCGTTCTTCATAAGAGTGTTGATGAAGTAAGGGAAGAAAACGGTGTTAGTGTGGATGAGCATTTCAGGGAGGTGTTCAAATGGTAAGGAAATTATTTAAACACGAATTTATCTTTTATTTGAGAACACTTTTGCCTGTTCAAATTATTTTAATATGTCTTTCGGTATTAAACCGAACAGTTCAGCTTTTTGAAAATAACAGTGTAGGCTATAAAATAGTGTTCATTTCATCGCTTATTGCGCTCATTATGGGTATGGTTGCAAGCGTTGTGTTGACAACTGTTATAATAGTTACAAGATTTTATAAAAATATGTTTAGCAGTGAAGGGTATTTAACACACACCTTGCCCGTAACTGCCACACAGCATATTTTAGTGAAGTTTATAACCGCAACTATTTTTGATTTTTTCACTCTTTTAAGCCTTATAATTGCAGGTGTTATTGCTACATTAGGCGATGTTTTAACCGAAATAATAAAGGCGGCAAAATATCTTTTGAACATGGCTTTCGAATATGTTGGAACACATGGAATTTTCTATATCATAGAGTTTGTGTTGCTTGTTATAGTCGCTTCTATTTCTGCAGTTCTGTTGCTTTATACCTGTATAACCGCAGGTCAGCTGTTTAACAAAAACAGGATTTTTGCGGCAGTTGGTGTATATTTTGGATATTACCTTGTAACCGAAGCAATTCAAACCACTATTATGGTTGCAGGAACTGCCCTTTATGATACTCTTAATATTCAAAAACTAGTTGATATTATAGCAAAGAATCCGTTGCCTGCAGTTCATTGGATAGCAGCCGCAATTATAGTACTCGGCATAGTCTTTTCACTTGCATATTTCTTTATAATAAGATTTATAATCAAGCGAAAGCTCAATCTTGAATAGGGGGGCGAAGATATGAAAAAAACACTAAAATTTATATCGCTTTTGCTCACACTTATAATGATTATCTCGCTTTTTTGTGGATGTAATGCATTGGATGAGTTAAGAAACAGTGTGGCGCATACAACCGATTCTTCAAATATAAAGCTTGGCGATAATGTTTATATCAGGATTCCTTATTGCGAAACACTTTACGCTGATTTTAACGCAGGCTATGAGGATGTTTTTGTGGTTGAAGAGGATGTTCCGGTATTGCTTAGTGCTATAGTGGGTGAGCCTTGTATGCTCACAAATAATGGTATTTTATTGACTAATGAAGAAAATATCACATATTGTCGAAGCGATTATTATGAGCAAGCAAATAACCAAATTGAAAACGGTTTCAAGCCGCATAAATATAGCTATGGTTATTATAAAATAACCGAGGATGATTATGCAGGAAAGTGGATTAGGCGCACCCTAACAAACGAAGAGCTTAAAGCTATGAAAACTGTATTATCAGGTGAAGGCGAAGTGCTTGCTGATAATATGAATGTCCTTTTTGATTATATAGTAACCGTTGAATATAGCAGTGAAGACAACCTTTTTTATAAAGGCTTATGCGATGTTTATATTTATGAAGATAGTTATACACTTGTTACTAATTATGATGAGGAGCACAAGGTTTACAATGTTCCAACAGCTATGAATGATATATTCAAAAATATGGTTGATGAATATATAGAAAACGAACAGCTTTGGTATGAATAGAAAACAAAAAACACGAGGTTAAACCTCGTGTTTTTTAATACTTTATTTTTTTAAAATCCTCGGCCTGCGCCGCCGCCTCCAAAGGAGCCGCCGCCACCGCGGAAGCCACCCGATGAGCCACCGAAACCGCCACCAAAGCCGCCACCACCAAAGCCGCGTGGTCCGCCGAAGAATATAATTCCTCTTCCTCTGAAAAGGAAAAGATATACGATAACAAATATTATCAAAATAATCCAGGAACCTAAAATTTTGGTTGAGCCAGTTTCTTCATTAGCATCGGGAAGCTGATTTATCGGAATATAGCCCTCATCCGCAGAAAGCCCATATTCAATATAAACCTCATTAACAAGAGCTTTATTAACTTCAACTAACCCTTGCGAAAAATTATCCTCCGAGAAGTAGGGAACACCATAGCGGTCTAAAATGCGACCTGTCTTACTATCGGGCAAAGCACCCTCTAAGCCATAGCCAACCGCAATATAAACCTCTCGCTCCTCTTCGGCCAAAAGAAGAACTATTCCGTTATCCTTTTCCTCATCGCCAACGCCCCATTCACGACCTATGTTAAGAGCATAGTCGGCAATTGCCTCTCCACCAATGCTATCAACAGTGATAACCGCTATTTGCGCAGTGGTTTTATCAAAAAGAGCGGCATTTTTAGTGTAGATTTCATTTTCTGCCGAATCGGAAATGATGTCGGCAAAATCATTGATGAAAAATTTATTGGTAGGCTTTGGGTATCCATCATCAACACTACAACCGCAAAGTGTCAGGGCAATAATTATTGCCGATAGAATACAAATAAATCTTTTCATAATTAGTCAAACGAAACCTGCGGAACGCTCGAAGCACCTTCGGTTGCCTCGAAATAGTCAGCCTTCTCGAAACCGAAAAGCGAAGCAATTATGCTCTTGGGGAAGCGCTTAACTGCAACATTATATTTTCTTGCGGCATCGTTATAGTCTTTTCTTGCAACAGCTATGCGGTTTTCAGTGCCTGCAAGCTCATCGGTTAAAGCGTTATATTGCTCATTAGCTTTAAGCTCAGGATATGCCTCTGTTATGGCATTAACCCAAACGGAAATAGCGCCATCTAATTGCTCATTAGCTTCAGCCTGCTCGGTAACTCCGTTTGCCTTTTGAACTGCGGTGCGAGCCTCAGTAACAGCCTTAAAGGTTTCTTGCTCATAGTCAGAATAGCCTTTAACTGTGTTAACGAAGTTGGGGATTAAATCGGCTCTTCTTTGAAGCTGTGTGTCAATAGTTGATGCAGCGCTTTCAACACCCTCGCGCATATCAACAAGACCGTTATATCCGCCGATAACCGAGAATATGAGTACGAGTACAACAGCAACAACTGCGATAATAACAATATTTTTCTTTTTCATCATTAAACCTCCTTTGGTTTTATTATATTATATACTTAAATTGTTAATAAATCAATAATTGCAAAAAAAGTTTATTTGTGTTAAAATTATTTGTAAATGAAAATGGGAGGGAAAACAGTGAGCAAAAAAACAATAGCCGCAATAGCAACCGCGCTCGGTGAAGCATCGCTTTCGGTTATAAGAATATCGGGCGAGGATTCGATAAAAATTGCCGATAAAATTTTCTTTTCATTTTCAGGGGTTAAGCTAAAGGAGCTATCTGGATATAGCGCCGCCTATGGTGAAGTTAAGGATGAAAATCGAGTGCTCGATGATGGTGTTGCTCTCGTTTTCAAGGCACCAAAAAGCTATACCGGTGAGGATGTTGTTGAGATTTCTCTCCATGGCGGAAGGCTGATAGCAAGAGAGGTGTTAAGGCTAATTCTTGCAAAAGGAGCTGTCCATGCAGCACCCGGTGAGTTCACCGAAAGGGCATTCTTGAACGGAAAAACCGACCTCACTAAAGCCGAAAGCATTATGGGGCTTATTTCGGCAAAGAGCGATGCTCAGTTAAGACTTTCCCGAAGCGCGCATTTAGGCAAGCTTGCAGGAAAGATAGAGAAAATAGAAGAAAAGTTAACAACTGCCGCCGCATCAATAGCCGCATATTCCGATTATCCCGAAGAGGATATTGAGGGATTAAGCGAAGAAAACTTCTCGGCAATGCTTAATGATGCAAAAGAAACATTAACCGAAATGCTTAAATCTTATGATGCAGGAAGAGTTATTTGCGAGGGCGTTACAACCGCCATTGTCGGAAAGCCCAATGTTGGCAAATCAACCCTTATGAATATGTTAAGCGGTGTTGAAAGGTCGATAGTAACCGATGTTGCAGGAACAACAAGGGATATAGTTGAGGATACAGTGAGTGTTGGTGATATAGTTCTTCACCTTTCGGATACTGCAGGCATCCATTCAACCGAGGATAAGGTTGAAAAAATCGGTGTTGAGCGTGCAGATAGCCGAATAAGTGAATCGGAGCTTATTTTAGCGGTTTTTGATTGTTCAAAACCTCTTGATAGTGATGATTATGCACTCTTAGAAAGAGTGAAGCCGCTAAACACTATTGCGATTATAAATAAAGCGGATGTTGGAATGAATGCCGATTTAGGTATCTTTGATGGTATGATAACGGTTAAAACAAGCGCTAAAAACGGTGATGGCTATGATGAGCTTTGCCGCGCAATAGCCGAAATAACAGGAACCGCTAATCTTGATCCCGATTCCGCAGTTTTAATAGGGGAGCGGCAACGTGCCTGTGCCGAGCGAGCCCTTTTGGCAGTTGAAGCCGCAAGCGAAGCGTTAACTCTTGGTTGCACAGTTGATGCAGTCGGCGTTTGTGTTGATGATGCCCTTGCAGCTCTCTTTGAATTAACGGGCAAGAGGGTAACGAATGAAGTAACAAACGAAATTTTCAGAAGATTTTGTGTTGGAAAATAAACAAAGAGCAAGCTCAGCAGAGCTTGCTCTTATTTTATTCTATCGGTTCAAAATCACTTGCGGGATGCTTACAAAGTGGGCAAATAAAATCATCGGGTAAAACTTCACCCTCATAAACATAGCCGCAAATCTTGCAAACATAACCTTTTTTCTTAGGCTGTGGCTTAGGTTTAACATTATCAAAATAATATTGATATGTCATAGATTTTTCTTCGTTAAGCGAAAAGCTATCAACAACCTTGCAAATAAACTGCGTGTGGGTGCCAAGGTCAATAGTGTTTACAACCTCACCACTGATAATTGCATTTATGCCACCATAGACATAGGCAACACCGTTTTTTGAAATTATAAAGTTTTCGAAATTTTCAAACTTATCGGTATCCCTGCCGCTCTTAAAACCAAAGTGCTCAAAGAGGGAAAAATCGGCACTCTCGGAGATAACCGAAACATTAAGCAGGCCGCTTTTCAATATCATATCGTGGGTTAGGTTTGCCTTGTTTACCGTTACTGATATTTGAAGGGGAGTATCCGTTACTTGCGCCACGGTGTTAACAATACATCCGTTTTGCTTATCTCCATCCTTTGAAGTGAGGACAAAAAGTCCGTATGAAAGTTTAAATAAAGCCTCTTTTTGCATGATTTTCTCCTTTATATTATATAGTTCTTATGCTTATTTCACCCGATGAAAGTTTTTCGGTTTCGCCACTTTCTTTCCTTATCATAAGAGAAAAATCACGGGTTAAATCTAAAACTTCACCGTTTGATATAATTTTGCCATTTTTAATAATATTAACTTTTTTTCCTATAACGAAACACTTTTCTTTGTAATAATCGAAAAATGTTTTTTCTTCAATTACCTTATAATAATAGAAAAAGTTTTCTATTATTTTTAGGATAAGATTAGTTTTTATCTCTTCATTATATTTATCAAAAACTGCACCCGCAATATCTTTAATCTCATCGCAAAAATCGTTTTTGGGGCGGAATACATTTATTCCAATGCCGAGAACTGCAAAATCAAGATTTTTGCTTTGCGGATCTATGCTGCCTTCAGTTAAAATTCCGCAAACCTTCTTGCCGTTTATAAGTATATCGTTAACCCATTTAATTTGGGTTTGCTTGCCGCTTAACTCTTCAATAGCCTGACTAACCGCAACCGCCGCCGCAGTTGTTATTAAAACTGTTTTTTCGGGGGACAGAGCGGGTTTTAATATAATGCTCATATAAATTCCTGTGCCATCAGGGGAGGAAAAGCTTCGCCCAAGTCTGCCGCGCCCTGCGGTTTGGTGAGAGGCGATAACTATATATCCTTCATCGGCGCCTTCCTTCGCGCGCAGCTTTGCTAAGGTGTTGGTTGAATCAACACTATCTAAAAATTCAAATTTTAGATTAGTATCTTTGTTTAAAACATATTCTCTTATCATATCTATTTCCTAAAAAGTGAATCCGAAATACTTGCTAATTCTTCCATTTTTAGTTGCTCGCTTCGAACAGTTTCGGATAAGCCACAAAGCGAAAGAACTTCCTTGATTTTATCCTTTCCGATACCAAGTGTGTTTGAAACTGTGTTAACAAGGGTTTTGCGCCTTTGAGCAAAGCATGCTTTAATAAATTTGAAGAAAAACTCTTCATTTTTGAGTTTTATCGGTGGTGTTTTGCGAATTTCTAACTGAATAACCGCCGAATCAACATTCGGAGCAGGGTGGAAGCTGTTTCTTCCAACGCCGAATAAAATATTTGCTTTGCTATAATAATCAACCGCAACTGTAACAGCGCCGCTTTCTCGGCTTCCAACCTCGGCGCAAAGGCGCTCGGCAGCTTCTTTTTGCACCATAACTGTAATATACTTAACAGGAAGCTTCTTTTCAAGCAGCATCATAATAAGCGGTGAGGTTATATAGTAGGGCAGATTAGCGCAAATGCTGACGCTCTCGCAGTCATAAAACTTTTCTTCTATGATTTTAGCAATATCTAACTTCATAGCATCTCCAAAAATGATTTGGACATTTGAAAATTCCCCAAGTGTTATAGGTAAAATTTCTCGAAGCCTCTCATCGAGCTCAATGGCAACAACCTTTTTCGCTCTCTTTGCAAGCTCGGCAGTCAGCACCCCAAAGCCGGGGCCTATCTCCAAAACACCGCAATTTTCATCGCAAAAAGATTCCGCCATACGAGGACAAACGCTACTGTCTATAAGAAAATTTTGCCCAAGAGATTTCTTAAAGGTGAAGCCTTTGCTTTTGAGTAAATTTTCAACCGTTTTAATATCAGCAAGATTCATTTAAACACTCTCCGCTATTTAATAATTTTATTATACAAGTAAGATGAGAATCTTTCAAGAAAATTTTAGTTGGCAAAAGGAAAAATATGTAGTATAATATATGCAATAATATTTTTTGGTGGTGTCTTTTAAAGTGGATAACAAATACATTGATAAAGTAACAGGTGAAATGAACGGATTTTTATCCGAACAGGGTTTTAAATTCGGCGAGGGTAATGTTTTCACAGGAGAAAGCAAAGCCTTTAAGGTTGAATATAACGATGAAAAGCAAATGTATGTTCTTCTTGCCGCTGATATTGAAGATGGTAAGATGGGTGAATTTGCGCAGGTTGATGCTTGGCTTTTTGATGATTCTCAAAATGCTAAGGATGCCGAAGCAGTTGGTATTGATTTCACTGCAAGTATTAGAAACATCTTGGGAATTAAACCTAAACGCAACGCAGTTGCAGATGTTGATCTCCCAAGTATGAATAAGAGCGGAAGTATCACCGTAACAGGATTTACTAAGAAACTTCTTGATATTTTCCCAACTCTTAAGGATGAATATAAGGTTCACGTTGCAACAAACGGTAACTTTTTATATCTCCATTTCCTTGGTGAAAAGGTAGCTCCTTTGATAAAAGGAGTTATGTTGGAGAATAATAAAAAACAGGTTAAGAAGATTTATGATTTGCTCGCTGATATCTATGTTCATGGCGATAAGGAAGCGGTTAATGCCGAGCTTGCTTTGCTTTGCGCGGCAGCTTGTGATGATAGCACGGTGGAAAACAATATCTATGAAATGCTATCGGTAAATAATCATTTCTTGCAGAGCTTTGGAAATCTCTTAATTTCGTTTAAATCAAATAAAAAATTAAAAACTACTATGTTAAAATAATTTAATATAAAAAGGGGATTTTTCTATGTGGCTTATTATTTTATTTTTAATTGCGGTGATTATTATACTAAATATAAAAATCGTTCCGCAGGCAACCGAGTATGTTATTGAATTTTTAGGAAAGTATAAAACAACCTGGTCTGCGGGTCTTCACATTAAGATTCCGCTACTCGAAAAAATTGCAAAGAAGATAACACTTAAGGAACAGGTGCTTGATTCACCCCCGCAACCCGTTATCACTAAGGATAATGTTACAATGCAAATTGATACCGTTATCTACTATGCAATTTATGATGCTAAGCTTTATGCTTATGGTGCAGTTAACCCAATTTCAGCGCTTTCTAATCTTGCCGCAACAACCCTTCGCAACCTGGTTGGTGAGCTTGAACTTGACGGAACACTTACTTCAAGAGATACAATAAATGTTAAAATGACCGAGATTTTGGATGAAGCAACTGATAAGTGGGGAATTAAGGTTCATAGAGTTGAGCTTAAGAATATTATTCCTCCCGTTGAAATCCAAAATGCGATGGAAAAACAAATGAAGGCCGAGCGTGACCGCCGCGAAACCTTATTACAAGCAGAGGGCCATAAGGCTGCGGCTATAACAAGAGCCGAAGGCGATAAGCAGGCTATGATTTTAGAGGCTGAGGGTGAGCGTGATGCAAGAATTGCCCGTGCCGAAGGTGAAGCAAAGGCGATTTTACTTTCAAAGCAAGCCGAGGCGGATGGTCTTAAAGCGCTTATGGAGGCAGGCGTTGATGCCAAAGTTTTAGAGCTTAAAAAGTATGAGGCTCTCGTTAATATGTCTAACGGAACCGCAGCCAAGCTTATAATTCCAACCGATGCTGTTAATACTGTTACAAATAACGCAATATTCACTGAAACAACAGGTTTGGGCGATAATGTAAAAAACGCACCAAAGCCCACAAAACCGGTTAAGAAAGATGAATGCTGTGATTAAAAGTTAAAAGATAAAATAAAAAAATCTCCGTAGAATTTCTACGGAGATTTTTCATATCTAAACTTAAATTAGATTTCAGCGAAGTACTTAATTGTACGAACCATCTGGCTTGTGTAGCTGTTCTCGTTATCATACCAAGAAACAACCTGAACCTGATAGGTATCATCATCAATCTTAGTAACCATTGTCTGAGTAGCATCGAAGAGAGAGCCATAGGTGATACCGATGATATCAGAAGAAACGAGCTCTTCCTCGGTGTAACCAAAGGAAGCAGAAGAAGCAGCCTTCATAGCAGCATTGATGCCTTCCTTAGTGATATCCTTGC
>JAFSIJ010000056.1 GCA_017439845.1 Clostridia bacterium
ATAGAAGGGTTATAAGGCAAGAGCCACTCGGCTTCCACGACTATAACTGCCTGCAAATGAATGCATTTGCAGTTGTTTCGGATAGCGGAACATTACCCGAAGAATCAAGCTTTTTCACAAGTATTGGAAAACCTTTCCCGGCTATTTGTATCCGCACCTCAACCGAGCGCCCCGAAGCGCTTGATAAGGCTTGTTTCATCCTTGCAGGTATTGATGAAAAATCTCTACTCCAAGCGGTTGATACTGCGGTTGAAATGAACGAAAGCGGAGACTATGGTATCCCCGTTCCCGATTATATCGAAGAAAATGTTTCAACAAAGGTTGTAAAGCTTATCCAGTCTTATACAGGCGTTGTTGATAAAATGGTTTGGAGAAAATATTAAAGGGAAAGACCGAGCTACGCTCGGTCTTTTTTATCCATCATAATCCTCAATAGCATTTTGCGCCTCTTCGGCAGTTGAAAAAGCAATGCCTTTTTTTAATTGGTCAATATCCTGCTTTGGTAGGTTATCAACTATAATATCGGGGTATACCTCATAAACTCTCCCCTCAAGATAAAGAGCAACATTATTTTCATAAAGCCCTAAATAACAGTCCTTGTCGGCCTCTTTGCCTGCCTTAACTGCAAAGGAAGCAGTAACAATTAAAACACTAAGGCAAAGACTCAACACAACCGCAATAATACATATATTTCTTCTTTTAATTTCCATTTTTATCACCATTTTTATTTTCGGCGAATTCGGGAGAAATTATTCAAAAGAAAAAAGAAAAGCCGCTCAGTACCGAGCGGCTTTAAATATTAGTTGCTTAAATAGTATTTAACCAAGGACTGAAGAAGCGTGTCTCGGTCAATCTTTCTTATAAGATTTCTTGCATTATTATGCGTGGTGATATAGGTGGGGTCTTCCGAAAGAATGTATCCCACTATTTGATTTATCGGATTATAGCCTTTTTCTTTCAGAGCATCATAAACTGCAGTCAGCGTATCCCTAATTTGTCTTTCCGCCTGGTCACCAATTGAAAAGGTCATAGTTCTATCCATAATAAATAACACCTCACTAAATAAAGTCTAATACTATTTTATACCGAAAATAATAAAAGTTCAAGTATTATTTTCTAAGTGTTGCGCCTGCCTTTTCAAGCTTTGCAACAATTTTTTCGCTGATTTCATCAATTTGAGTATCACTAAGGGTTGAATCGGCAGAACGAAGCCAAACACTGAACGCAACACTCTTCTTGCCTTCGGGGATTTGCGAGCCTGTGTAAACATCGAAAAGCTCAACCTTTTCGAGAAGCCTTGAAGCTCCGCTTATAATTGCCTGTTCAAGATTTCCAACAGGAACATCAATATCGCAAAGCATAGCGAAATCGCGTTCAACCGCGGGGAACTTTGGAAGCGGTTTGTAGGTTGTCTTTCGCTTTTCGATAGTGTAGAGAACATCAAGCTTAATTTCGGCAACATAAACACGAGTATCAATATCGTATTTTTGCGCAACCGCCGGATGAACCTCACCGAAAACTGCAACATCCTTATTGTTTGCTAAAACGCGAGCCTGGCGGCCGGGATGCAAATAGGTTTCGTTTGAACGCTCATAACGAGTGTGCGCGCCGAAAATATGCATTATCTCTTCTATTATACCCTTAAGTGTGAAGAAATCTTCATCCTTTCCGAAAATTCCGATAGACATTGTCGGAAGTTCATCGGGTTGCTCGGTTAATGGGAATGATTTTGCGACAAAGCGCTTGCTTATCTCATAAAATCTTCCATCCTCGTTTTTGCGGTTAATGTTGGTTGAGAGAACGGTGAGCATACTTGTTATAAGCTGTGTTCTCATAACCGAATATTCTTCGCCGAGCGGATTTATTATGCTAACCTGATTTCTTCTCTCATCATTTTCATCTAAATTTAATGTGTCAATAGCCTTTGAAGAAATAAAGGAATAGGTTGTTGCTTCAAAAGCTCCAAGACCCGATAGGGTGCGCTTGATTTTATCGTTCTTGATTCTTTCGGGGAGTTTCTTGCCGCGGATAACATCGCCGCGCATAGCGGTTCCAACGATGTGGTCATATCCGTAAATTCTCATAACCTCTTCGGCAAGGTCGGCTCTGCCTTCAATATCATCACGAATTGAGGGAATGCGGCAGGTGATTTCTTTGCCATCAAATGTTGCGCCAAGACCAAGGCTGTTAAGAATTGAAAGAATAGTATTGGTTGGAACATCAACACCGATAAGCTCTAAAATTTTAGCAGGTGTTGTAACGATAATTCTATCCTCGGGGAGACCTTGGTTACGGTCAATAACACCATCAACAATATCGCCTGCATCAAGCTCATAAATAAGACCTAATGCCCTTTCCATAGCATATTCAACATTCTTAATGTCAACACCGCGCTCAAATCTGCCGCTTGATTCGGTGCGCATACCGAGAGCTCTTCCTGTGTGGCGGATATTATCTCTCTTGAACTTTGCGCATTCGAGGAAAAGGGTAGTTGTGTCATCCTCGATTTCACTCTCTTTACCACCCATAATACCTGCAAGACAGGAGGGCTTTTCACCATCAGCAATAACAAGCATATCGGTGTTGAGCGCGTGCTCGGTGCCATCAATAGTTGTGATGCTTTCGTTTTCAGCAGCATTTCTAACTATAATCTTCTTGCCTTCAAGCTCATCATAGTTAAATGCGTGCATTGGTTGACCCGTTTCAAGCATAACAAAGTTGGTTATATCAACTATGTTGTTAATCGGGCGCATACCCGAAGCGGTAATCGCCTTCTGCATCCAGTCGGGTGAGGGACCAATACGAAGATTTTTAACAAGTCTGCCCATATAACGAGGACAAAGCTCATAGTTTTTAACTTCAATATCAATAAAATCTTTAATATCTCCGCCAATAGTCTTATATTCAGTAGCAGGAGCCTTGAATTCGGTGCCTAAAACAACGCTGATTTCCTTTGCAACACCTAAAACACAGTTGCAGTCGGGGCGGTTTGCTGTGATTTTAAAGTCGATAATATAATCATCAAGACCTAAAACATCGCGCATATCAGTACCGGCAGGGAACTCATCACGAAGAATTAAAATTCCGTGAACCGATGCGCCCTCGTAATCAGCCTCGGTAAGACAAAGCTCTTCACCCGAGCAAAGCATACCGTTTGATGGAACACCGCGAAGCTTGCCTGCAACAATGTGCATTCCGTTGGGTAAGTAACTGTCATTAAGAGCGGCAGGAACTAAATCGCCAACAGCAATGTTTTGAGCACCTGTAACAATTTGAACGAGCTCATCTGCGCCTATATCCATCTGGCAAATTTGCAAATGGTCACTATCCTCGTGAGGTTTGATATCAACAATTTTTGCGGCAACAACATTCTTTAGGTTTTCGCCTTGCTTTTCAATGCTTTCAACCTCAAAGCCTGCCATAACCATTTTTTCGCACATTTCCTCGGCGGGAACATTTATTTCAACATAAGTTTTTAATTGATTAAGAGAAATTTTCATCAGTGTCTACCTCCCCTTAAAACTGCTCAAGAAAACGCTTGTCGTTTTCAAAAAGAAGTCTGATATCGCTAATCTTATAGCGGGTAGTGGTTAGTCGGTCAAGACCGATACCGAATGCAAAGCCCGAATATTCTTCAGGGTCAATGCCGCAGCATTTAAGAACACTTGGATGCACCATACCTGCGCCAAGAATTTCTATCCAACCGCTGCCCTTGCAAACTCGGCAACCCTTGCCGCCACATTCACTGCAGGAAACATCAACCTCAACCGAAGGCTCGGTGAAGGGGAAGAAGGAGGGGCGGAATTTAACCTTGGTGTCCTTACCGTAAATTTCGTGAGCAAACTGCTCGAGAACACCTTTGAGGTCACACATAGTGATACCCTTATCAACAACAAGTCCCTCAATTTGATGGAAAACAGGGGAGTGGGTTGCATCAACCTCATCAGCCCTGTAAACTCTACCTGGGCAAATAACCCTGATAGGCGGCTTTCTTGTTTCCATAGTTCTTATCTGTGCAGCACTTGTCTGTGTGCGAAGGAGAAGGTTCTCGCCGAGATAGAAGGTATCCTGCATATCTCTTGCAGGATGGTCGGCAGGAACATTCAAGCATTCAAAGTTATAATAATCGGTTTCAACCTCAGGTCCATCAACAACATCAAAGCCCATAGATTGAAAAATATCAATCATATCATCAAGAACCGAATTGAGCGGATGGATTTTTCCAACCTTGGCGGTTTTTGCAGGCATTGTGATATCAATGGTTTCATCCTTTAGTTTTTGAAGTGTTGCGGCAGCCGAAAGCTCTGCCTTTTTCTCGGCTATTAGCTCCTCAACACTTTGCTTTGCCTCGTTTACGAGTTGACCCATAACCGGTCTTTCCTCAGGGGAAAGCGAGCCCATCTGTTTTAAAATTGCAGTAAGCTCACCTTTTTTTCCGAGATATTTAACTCGGATTTCTTCGATTGCCTTTTCATCGCTTGCAGTATTTATTGCTTCAACTGCCGCAAGCTTGATGGCCTCAAGTTGCTGTTTCATTTGTTTCTACTCCTTTTCAAAATGATTAGGGCAAAAAAATAAACTTCGCCCCTAATAACAAGGGACGAAGTGTAAAATCTCCGCGGTACCACCCAAATTTTCGCTTAAAATGTAATATCAAAGCAAACACTTTTAAGATTTATAACGGAATCTAACCGACAACGCCTACTAAGTCACCATAAGCACACCATTAAGCGTTGTTGCTCGGAAGGGAACTTCAAGTGCAGTTTTCTTAGCCCACTCACAGCCCACGATGGACACTCTCTTAAAGAAGCCTTGCTCTCTACTTTTCTTCGTCAAAGCATTTAACTCTAATAAATATAACATCAAAAGAAAAATTTTTCAAGTCTTTTCTTGCTTAAAAACAAAATTTATTGACAAATTGGGGTTTAAACTTTATTATTATAATAATAGTATAGGGTGACAAGAGTTGAACCTATTACGATTTCACTTGCCACCTTTTACTGTCTTTCTTGCGCTTATTTTTGTAAGGCGAAAGCCTTACTGCAAATTTCACGCTGCACCTTTCAATAAAAGGTGGCCAAGAGAAATTCTTCGACCTGCCAAATAAATAATTTTTTGGTAGGGCGAAGCCGAAGAATGCAGTAATACTGTCGTATTATAAGTGATGAGGCAAGAAAACACGAAAAAATATTATTTGTCAGGCGTGATAGGTTCGACTCTTGTCACCCTAACGAAAAGGAGTAAGAAAAATGAAATACGAAATCTTAAAATTACTCGCTAAAAATGCAAGATACACCGAAAAGGATATAGCGGTTATGCTCGAAATAACCGAGGGGGAGGTTAAAAACTTTATAGCTGAACTCGAAAAGGATGGTCTTATCCGTGGATATAAGGCGGTTATCGACTGGGAGAAGCTCGATAGCGCCTCTGTTTCTGCGATTATTGAAATAAATGTTGTTCCTAAAGCAGGTCTCGGCTTTGAAGAGGTTGCCGAGAAGCTGATGAAGTATGATGAGGTTGAGTCGGTTTATCTTATGTCAGGTGTTTATGACCTTAATGTTGTTGTTAAGGGAAAAACCCTTCACGATATTGCAAAGTTTGTTGCTAAAGAGGTTGCAACTATTGATAGCGTTACCTCAACCACAACCCATTTCGTTATGAGAAGATATAAGGAAATGGATGTTGAGCTTATCAGCGAGCGTGAGGATGATAGGGGGCAGTTCTGGATATGATTGATTACGGTAAGGTGCTTAATCCTTGTGTAACCGAAATCAAGCCTTCCGGAATTCGTAAGTTTTTCGATATTGCCGCAACAATGGATGATGTCATTTCGTTGGGAGTGGGCGAGCCCGATTTCCAAACCCCGTGGCAAATCCGCAAAGCAGGTATAAATTCCTTGCAAAACGGAAAAACGAAATACACCTCAAATTCAGGTCTTATCGAGCTTCGCAAGGAGATTTCGAATTACATAAGCAGAAAATATTCAGTTGAGTATAACGAGGATGATGAAATACTGATAACAGTTGGCGGAAGTGAGGCTATTGATGGCTGTATCAGAGCGATAGTTTCCCCGGGCGATGAGGTTATAATCCCTCAACCGAGCTATGTTTGTTATGAGCCTATAACCCGCCTTGCAGGTGGTGTTCCCGTTATAATCGAAACAAAAGCGGAGGATGACTTTAAGGTAACCCCCGAACAGCTTAAAAATGCTATAAGCGATAAAACTAAAATTCTCATTTTGCCATATCCTTGCAACCCAACGGGCGCTATTATGGAGAAGAAGGATTTAGAAAAATTAGCCGAGATTTTAAAGGATACAAATATAATCGTTTTATCCGATGAAATCTATTCGGAGCTAACCTTTGGAACAAAGCACACCTCAATCGCTTCAATAGAAGGAATGAGGGAGAGAACTGTTATGATTAACGGTTTCTCAAAATCGTTTTCGATGACAGGTTGGCGAATGGGCTTTGCCTGCGGACCAAAGGAGATTTTAGCCGAAATCACTAAAATTCATCAGTTCGCTATAATGTGCGCTCCAACCACCTCGCAGTATGCCGCTATGGAGGCGCTTAAAAACTGCGATGATGAGGTTGCAAGAATGTGCAAGGAATATAATATGCGAAGAAGGCTTATGGTGAGCGGCTTTAACGAAATAGGTCTTACCTGCCGCGAGCCAAAGGGCGCATTTTATGCATTCCCATCAATTAAGAGTACCGGGATGACAAGTGAAGAATTCTGCGAAAAGCTGCTCTATTCTAAAAAGGTCGCAGTAGTCCCGGGAACCGCCTTCGGCGATAGCGGTGAAGGCTTTATCAGAGCCTCCTATTGCTATTCAACCGAGCATATCAAGGAAGCAATCAAGCGCATCGGCGAATTTTTAGAGGAAATTAAATAAATTTAAAACCTCGGGAAAACCCGAGGTTTTTCTATTGCGAATATTTTTTGCATATTCATTATTTTTTTGCATATTTTCCTTGAAATGCCTTAAATGTTGTAGTATACTTTATTATGTATAATTATCTATAGGAGAAGAGCGCTTTATGACAAGAAGACAAGCGAGAGAGGAAGCATTTATCCTTATCTTTGAAAAGCAATTTAACAGCGATAGCCTTGAGGATATTTTGTCCCTTGCTACCGAGGTTAGAGATATTGAGCCCGATGACTATATTAAACAGGTTTTCTTCGGGGTTTATGAGAAAAAAGAAGAGCTTGATGAGATTATTTCCGAAAGGGCAAAGGGCTGGTCTATAAACCGAATTTCCAAAACTGCGCTTTGCATATTAAGGCTTGCTTTCTATGAAATGAAATTTATGGATAGCATTCCCGTTTCGGTTTCGATAAACGAGGCGGTTGAGCTATGCAAAAAATATGCATTGCCTGAGGATGCTTCCTTTGTAAACGGAATTCTCTCAACTAAGGAAAGATAAGCTATGAGTGAACAAGTTGTTTCTGTTAAACAACTTAATATGTATGTTAAAAGCCTCATTGAATCGGATGCAAATCTTTTAAGGATAACCGTTAAGGGTGAGATTTCAAACTTTAAGAATCACTATTCGAGTGGGCATCTATATTTCACCTTAAAGGATAACGATGCATCAATTCGGTGCGTTATGTTCCGTTCCTATGCGCAAAGGGTTAAGTTCGATGCGTGTGATGGAATGCAGGTTTTGATAACGGGTAGGGTTTCCCTTTATGAAAAGGATGGGCAGTATCAGTTCTATGCCGAAGAGATGCGCGAGGATGGCCTTGGCGATATCGCAAAAAAATTCGAGCAAATAAAGGAGAAATTGGCAAAGGAAGGGCTTTTTGATATAGAAAGCAAAAGACCCATTCCGAAATTCCCCGAAAAAATCGCGGTTATAACCTCGCCAACGGGCGCGGCAGTTCGGGATATAATGAATATTCTATCAAGGAGATACCCGATAGCCAAGGTGCTTATGTGCCCCGTTTCCGTTCAGGGTGAGCTTGCGGTTCCCGAAATGCTTTCGGCTCTCGATAGCGTTTATGAGAGCGGCGAAGCTGATGTGATAATCATAGGCAGAGGCGGAGGCTCCATTGAAGATTTGTGGGCATTTAATAGCGAGGAGCTTGCCCGCAAGATTTATGAATCGCCAATTCCCGTTATTTCGGCGGTGGGTCACGAAACCGATTTCACTATATGCGATTTTGTTAGCGACCTCAGGGCTCCAACACCCTCCGCGGCAGCCGAGCTTGCAGTTCCCGATATGGCGGATATATATTTGAGAATAGAAAAGATGCAAAACGCGATTAAAAACGCGCTCTTTTCAAAATATAACCTATGCAAGCTAAGGCTTGAAAGCGCCATTTCGGCTCAGAGCTTTAAAAGTGCAAGGGATGAGATAATCGGCAAACGCTTTGAAGACCTTGATATGCTAAATGAAAAGCTCACCTTAGGTTTGGAAAAAAGATTTATAAAAAGCGAAAACGAATTTTCGGTTCTTGTTTCAAAGCTCGATTCATTATCTCCCCTAAAGGTTCTCGGCAGGGGATACGCGGTTGCTAAAAAAGGTGAAAAGGTAATTAAGAGCATAGGTAGCGTTGAAGCAAACGATAATATAGATTTAACTTTGAGTGACGGTGTTGTTAATTGCACCGTAATAGGTAAGGAGTAATAAACCTTGAAATTTGAAGAAAAAATAAAACAGCTTGAAGAGATAGTTGAAAAACTTGAATCGGGAGAAGTAAGCCTTGAAGAGTCTATCGAGCTTTTCAAAAAAGGCACCAAGCTTTCCCTTGAATGCAAAAAGACCTTGGATGAGGCTCAAAAAGAGATAAATTCGCTCACAAGTGATGGTGAAGAAAACAATGGTTGATGCATTACTTAAAAATACTGCCGCGGCAGTTGAAGAAAAATTTTGCGAGGTTTTGCCCGAAACAAACGAAGGCTATTCATCGGTTGTTGAAGCTATGCGATATAGCTTTTTAGGTGGCGGAAAGCGAATAAGGCCTGCATTGCTTTTAGAGTTTTGCAAGCTTTTCGGTGGAAGTGAAGAGGAGGCATTGCCCTTTGCGGTTGCGCTCGAAATGATTCACACCTATTCGCTTATCCACGATGATTTGCCTTGCATGGATAACGATGATATGAGAAGGGGAAGGCCCTCTTGCCATAAGCAGTTTTCGGAAGATATTGCTCTTCTCGCAGGCGATGCACTTTTAACCCACGCTTTCACAGTTTCGGCAAGCTCTATTGCCGATAATGATAGAAAAATAAAGGCAATTGGTGTTTTATCAAGAAATGCAGGGTATTCGGGTATGATAGGCGGTCAGGTTATCGACCTTGCTATTGAGAACACCCCTTGCGAAACCGAAACCGTTCGTGAAATGTATCTGCTCAAAACAGGCGAGCTTTTATCGGCGGCTTGTGAAATAGGAGCAATCATCGGCGGCGCCGATGATGAAAAAATAAAAATGGCAAGGCAGTATGCTTTTAAGGTTGGTCTTGCTTTTCAGATAATTGATGATATCCTTGATAATATCGGCGATGAAAAGCTGCTCGGCAAGCCTATCGGCAGTGATGCAAAAAATAATAAAACCACATTCGTTTCGAAATATGGAATTGAAGAATGCCGAAGCATTGCGGCAAAGCTATCAGCCGAGGCAAAGGAAATTTTGGTTGAGCTTTCGGGAGATAATGCAAGCTTAATTGCTATAACCGATTATTTGCTCAATAGAAAATATTAAAAAGGGAAGTTAATTTAATTGGATTACACACTTTTAAAGGGAATTAAGAGTCCTGAAGATGTAAAAAAATTAAATAGTAATGAAGTAAAACAGCTGTGTGAAGAAGCAAGAGATATTATAATCAAAACTGTTTCGGAAAACGGCGGTCATCTCGCATCCAATTTAGGTGCAGTTGAACTAACCGTTGCTCTTCATAGAAGCTTTAATTCACCTAATGATGCTATAATTTTCGATGTTGGTCATCAGTCCTATACCCATAAGCTTTTAACGGGTCGTTTTGAACAGTTTTCCACCCTTAGAAAAAAGGATGGCATATCCGGCTTTATGCGCCCGAGTGAGAGCGAGCACGACCCTTTTGTAACAGGTCATAGCAGTAACTCCATTTCGGCGG
>JAFSIJ010000057.1 GCA_017439845.1 Clostridia bacterium
AATTGATAAATTTGTAGGGTGCGACACCTTTGACACACCGCAATGTCGCGCACAAAAAAATTAGCATAAAACCGAAACGGGATGTCGAGGGCGCCATCCCCTACAACAAAATAATATAGAAACATCGTGGGGAATGCATTTATGCATTCCGCGTGAACACAAACGGAACGGATGAATCCGCGCAATATATATTATATTTATATATAAATAAAAGAACACTAAATTTGAACAAAAAAGCAAATTATTATCATTTACTATTATTTATAAAAATTATATAATTTTATTGTGTAAGATTGCCAAAATGTCGGCTAATCGAAATTTTGTCTTTTTTAAGGAGGAAAATTTATGAAAAAATTGACTTTCAAACGCGCATTAACATTAGTGCTCTGTCTTGCGATTTTTATTGCAAGCGTGCCCTTTGCGGCAGTAAGTGCGGCAACGCCCTCTAATGTTATTATCGATAATTTCGATGGCGCAGAAAACTGGGAATCGAAAACGGGTGAGGCAAGCTACCTCATGAGCCGTTTCAACCCACCCAACACCAATTTGCATGTTGCGGGAACGATGGATATTTTCACTCATAAAAATTGGCCCGACCGTAAATTAGTAAGCGTTGAGGGTACATACCTCAATACATACTGGGGCTCACTCTTCGTTTATGATTATGAGGATGAGAATAACTGGCGCGGCTTCTATATGCAAAAGGCGACCAACCAAAACTTCTATTGGTTGCTTAAGGAAACAGATTCCGAAAACCCCAATATAGTTTATTACTATAAGTCGGCAGCTTCGGAAGCATATTTTTGGCAAAATCATATAGTGGCAGGCTCGTTATCCACCTTTAAGCTTGATTATAAAGAGGATAACACCATAACCTTTACTCATATAGGTTATGATGACCCAACTCTAACCAACACACAGGTTCTTCCCACAGGTGAATTTGCAGTTGCTGAAAATAAACTCGGCAACTTGAAGGTATCAACTGATGGTGGCGAAACCTTTGAGGCTGCAACCGAAACTCATACCTTCGCAGGAATAGAGAATGTAAGAGATTGCGAATTCGCAATCGGTAGCGGAAGCAGCGCGGATACATATCTTGATAACCTCGTTATCACATTTGAGAAGAGCACAGCCGAATATGTGCAGGACTTTAGAACAACCCACGCAGCTATTCTTGCAAAAACAGTTGTAGCCGTAACCGCTGATGATTTAGGTGATATCAACGCGGCTATTGCTGATTATGATCTTTTAACCAACGATGCAAAGGCGCTTCTTACCGAAGAAAGCGAGCTTCTTTCTGCTATGGCTGAAAAAATTGTTGCAGCTCAGTTCGATGTTAGTAGCTTCACTGATGATTTCTCGGGTGATAACTATTGGGCTCAGGTAGGCGATGGTGAAAATGGTACAATAACAAACGAGGCATTCTATCCCGGCGCACCAACCGACCTTGTAAACGGTAAAACTTCAGTTCACGCTCATAAGTATTGGCCAAACAGAGCAATAAACTCGATATCGGGAACATTGAAGCTTGTTTATCACTCACCGGCAATTATTTATTACTATAAAGATGCAAACAACTGGCGCGGATTCTTCTTCCAGTCGGGAAGTAGTTCACACGGCCGTTACATAATGAAGGAATCTGACCCGAGTGATCCGAACAAGGTTTATTACTATTATTCGACAACAAACAATAAGCACGGATTTATAGCTTATCCTTCAGATGGAATTGTAAACTTTGATATTAGTTACAAGAGCAATAGCAATATCGAATTTAAAGCTACCATCTACAAAGGAACCGAAGATGAGGTTTCAAACACAATAGTCTTCGGCGGCCAGGAAATTGTTGCTGCTGATAAGCTTAAGGTTTCAACCGATGGCGGTAAAACATTCGCAGCCGCAACTGAAGGCTACACCTTTAAGGCTCTTACCGATGCGAAATCTTCACAGTTCGCTATGGGCCATACAGTTAACGCCGGCGGCTACTTTGATGATTTAACCTTTAACTTTGATAAGAGTGATGAAGAAGTTGTTGCGGAATATAAAGCAACACACGCAGTAATCCTTGCAAAAACAGTTGATACTGTTTTAGCAGGCGATGAGGCAGCTATAAAGACAGCGCTCGCTGATTACGAAGAATTATCTTCGGGTGCCAAGACTCTACTCGCCACAGAAAAGGCACTTCTTGATTCTCTTGAAAACAAGGTTGTTGTTGAGAAGTTCAATGCTGATAGCTTTACCGATGACTTCTCGGGCGATAACAACTGGGTTCAGGTAGGTAGTGGTGCTGAATCAACAATCGTTGATGGTGAATTCTACCCCGCTGCTTCCACCAACCTCACAGGTAATATTTCAGTTCATACCCATAAGTATTGGCCTGCTCGTCAATTAAAGAAGGTTAGCGGCGATTATAGAACAGCGGCTCTTTCTTCTTTGGTAATTTACTACTACAAGGATGCAAACAACTGGCGCGGCTTCTATTCGCATAATGGTTCACAGCGTCATGTTCGCTTTGTTATGAAGGCAACCGATGCCGCAACAGGAAACGTTTACTTCTGGTATTCGAATAGCAATGATATTGCTTCAATCGCTGGTATAACAAACAACCCGATGGCATTTGAGCTTATCTATGAAGATGATGCAACCATTAAGCTCCGCCTTGATGGTCAGGAAAGATTAGATACTATCTCTAATGCAAGAACCTCTCGTGATGGTCAGACCTTTGTTTCAACCGATGGCGGTCAAAGCTTCGCTGCAATGAGCGGAACCTACACATTCCCCGCGCTTACCGATGCTAAATCAGCTAAGTTTGCAATGGGTAACGGTCAAAATGCTTCAAGATTTGATAATCTAACTATTGAGTTTGAGAGAGCTCCCGAGGATGTTGCAAATGAATTCCTCGCAGCTCACGCCGGAATTCTTGCTAAAGATGAAGCAAGTATAACAATGACTGATAAGGCAGCTATCCTTGCTGCTATTGAAGCTTATGATGCTCTACCATCCGGTGCAAAAGCACTTCTAACAAATGAGATTGCAAAACTTACCGCAATGAGCGATGCACTCTATGCCGACCTTATGAGCGGCACAACCTATACAGAAGATTTCGAAGGCGATTATCTCTGGAAGGCAGAAGGCGGCAGTGCTCCTGCAAATGTTATAAAGGATGTTGATGGCAACAAGGTATTCGCACCCGGCGGTGTTGGTTCAGTTTCTGCACCTGTTGCTTATTCACACAGGTACTGGCAGGATAAGTTACTTACTTCTGTTACAGGTAAGATGTATATAGCTGAACGCTCGTTATCATCTACAGTTCCTTCAAACGTTATTATTTATAGCTATCAGGATGCTGATAACTGGCGTGGTATCTACTTCACAAACTTCCAAAATGCCGATGGCTCTGATTTCAGTCAGCCGATTAAGTTTATCGGTAAGGAAGACGGAAGACTCGCTTCCTACTATGAATATAAGATTAAGGGCAACCCCGAGTTTAAGATTGAAGGTCAGGTTACTCAGTTTACCATTACCTACAATGCTAACGGAACAGCAACAATGCTCTTAACAAACGAAACAGGTTCTTCGATTGAGATAAATCTTTTAACCTGGATAAGAGGTTTCGAGAACGGCGTTTCCTTCCTTAAACATATAAATGCAAACTATGGCGCATTTGGTGTTGGTTCACTCACCTCTGCTTCGGCAGATGACTGGTTTGATGATATAACCTTCACCTTTGGCGATACAAAAGAGGCCAAGTTAGCCGAGTTCAAAACAATCTATGCCGATACATTGGCACTCAACCCTGCAACCATCACTAATGATGATAAGGCAGATATCGTAGCACTCTACGATGCATATAACAAGATTACCCGTGATTCCTATATGGCCGAAGCGTTAGCTTCTGAAGGCGTAAAGATCGATGCCTTTATCGAGCAATTAAAGGAAATCAACAAGAACACAACAGGCGTTGTAAGAATAGCACTTGTTGGTGATTCTAACACCGAATCGGGTGCCGGACTTAAATCAGATCCGCTACCTGCAAGAGGTTATCCCGGAAGGCTTCAAACTCTTCTTGATGCAACTTACGGTGCGGGCAAATTCCTCGTTGGTAACTTTGGTATTTCAGGAAAACAAACTAACGACTATTATCAAAGTGTATACGATGGTGACGGAGAATATAGCAAACGCGGTATGCTCGAAAGCTTGTTCTTTGATCCTGATGTTGTAATTATTGCATTCGGTACAAATGATGCTCTCAACAATTCAAGTGAAGTTTTCGAATATTACTATGAGAAACTCGCTGATGAATATACCAAGGTTGTTTCAAAAGAACATTTCGTAGCAACAACGGTTATTCACACATTCCATTCTTGCGAAAGCAATACTCCTGCTCGTCGTGCTTCTACAAAGCGACTTGCAACCGAAAACGGTTGGGGCTTCTTCGATTTGTATGCTGATACCTATGATTACTTATCAACGCATCAAGAAGTGTATGATAGCGCAGGCTTACATCCATGGGATGGTTATCAATCGTTAGCACAAGCTGCTCACGACTTCATTGCCGAGAACATTGCTGATGATTTCGGTGTTGAAGAATTACCACCACCTGCATTTGATCAATATGAAGATATTTACACCGCTTCGGCAAACGATATCGATTATAACGACCTTGCAAGAATCAATGAAGCACTTGCATTCTATGCTTCATTAACTCCTGCACAGCAGGCAGGCTTCGCAACACAAAAGGCCGCTCTTGATAATCTCAAGTCGGTAGCTGAATTTGATAAGTCAATCAGAGATATAGTTGTAACACCTGCAAACATCAATACCGCGGCTGAAAAACAAGCTCAGTATGATGCGCTTAATATTGATAACGCTTCAATTGAGAGTGCGATTGCTAATATTGAAGCAAAGGTTAACACCTTCCGCGCAACCATTCAGGGTGGAACAATCAAGGGTGATGCAGACCCCGAAAAGCAAGATTTAAGATATGAATATAAGGCTCCAACAGGCTCGGCTGATGGTTGGTATGTTAAGGCCTATGGCGCACTCTTTATTCCTGAGTCTGTTTTAGGAAATGCAACACTTGATATTGCTAATGATGATGCTTCGGGCAAACAGATTGATTTGAATGCGGGTGAGAGTGTTCCAGCAACCTTCTATGCAAATCTAACCAACAGTGCAATTAAACAATTGCGTTGCGAAACAAATATCGCAGGAACCGCTTATGTCATTTGGACCAACGGAACCGATGAATATGTTTACTACTGCAATAATAAGGTTAACAACACAGGTTATACCGAAAATGAAGCTGCAGATGGTATTGGAGTTCGTTCTGTTTATGGTATTGCAAAGAAGATGGCTAAGGCTATCTACGGAACAACCGAGTACGGAACAGTTACTTACACCGAAGCAGTAACCGAAGGCGGCGATGTTGCAACATTCGCAGATGCAGATGTTCTCGAATTCGTTGCAGCTAACGTTGAGGTTATAACAAATTACGTTGCAGCCAAACAGTTGTTTGGGGGATTAATAATGAAAAATTACATTATACCCTCAATTTCAGTGACTAATATTAATCAACAAATTTGTGGAAATATAAATATTCCATGGCTTAGTGTTTGGGATGATCTACCGCAAACAGGTGAGTTGCCCCAAATGCCAACAAATTAAAAGTTAAGCGTATTCCCTGTTTCCAGGGAATACGCTAGGGTGACAAGAGTCGAATCGGTTACGATTTCGCTTGTCACCCTAAGCAAACACAAATAATCCGAACCTGCCTAAAATGGCATAATTTCGGCACTTTTCGGCTTGTCGTCATTAGTAGGCGTCAGCCTTACTAAATCCTCCGCACCAAAAATCACACAAAATTCTGCTCATTTTAGGTCGTAGAATTTTATAGGTTTGGGATTTTTGGATGTGCGAGGCACAAAACGCAGTTAATCCTAACGGATTAACGAGTATTTTAACAA
>JAFSIJ010000058.1 GCA_017439845.1 Clostridia bacterium
CCGGTTATCTTGCCGCAAAATCAGTGGAGGAAAAACTATGATATCAGTAGCAATTGATGGACCAGCAGGTGCAGGGAAAAGCACACTTTCGAGAAAGGCGGCAAAGGAACTCGGATTTATCTATGTTGATACAGGCGCGCTTTATCGTGCAGTCGGTCTTAAATTCATAAGAGCAGGAGTGGATGAAAACCTTAACTGCGATATTGAAAAAATCCTCGCGGATACAAAGGTTGATATCCGTTTCATCGGTGGCGAGCAACACGTTTTCCTTGATGATACCGATGTTAATGATGAGATAAGAACACCTGCCGCATCAATGATGGCTTCGGCTGTTTCGGCAAAGCCAGAGGTTAGGGCTTTCCTTTTGCAAATGCAAAGAAATTTAGCAAATGAGAATAATGTTTTGATGGATGGCAGAGATATAGGAACCGTTGTTTTACCTAATGCAACCGTTAAAATTTTCTTAACTGCATCTGCCGAAATTCGCGCCGAGAGAAGATATAAGGAGCTAGTTGAAAAGGGAAGCGAAGTCACCTTCGAAGAGGTTTTCGAGGATATGAAAAAGCGCGATTATAACGATTCTCATAGAGCAGTGGCTCCGCTAAAACAAGCGGATGATGCAGTCCTTGCCGATACATCGGCGCTCACCTTTGATGAGTCGCTTGCGCTTATTTTAAGTATCGTTAACGAAAGGCTTGGAAAGTAATTTGAAAATAACACTTGCTAAAACTGCGGGCTTTTGTTTTGGGGTAAACAGAGCGGTGCAAATGGTATATGATTTAATAGCCGAAAACAAAAAGGCTTGCACACTCGGTCCCATTATCCATAATCCCCAGTTGGTTGAAGAATTAGAAAAGAAGTCGGTTCGCGCTGTTTCATCTCCTGATGAGGTGGCGGATGATGAAATACTCGTTATCCGTTCTCACGGAATAACTAAAAAGCTATATGATGAGCTAACCCAGAGCGGAAAGCAAATTGCTGATGCAACCTGTCCCTTCGTTGCGAAAATTCATAAGATTGTTAATGAACACAGTAAAAAGGGAAGCACTGTTCTAATAGCGGGCGATGCAAAGCATCAGGAGGTTATAGGTATCGCAGGTCACTGCGAGGGAGAATATATCATCGTTTCAAATGAAGCGGATATCGATGAATTATATAATTCGGGCAAAATTTCATCCGAAAAGGACTTGATTATGGTCTCTCAAACCACATTTAATGCGCAAATTTGGGAGAAATGTCAAAAAAATTTAAAAAAAGTATGTACAAATGCGAAAGTTTTTGATACAATATGTAATGCAACTTCAATGCGGCAGCAGGAGGCGGCCGAGCTTTCTCTTATAAACGATGCTATGGTTGTAATCGGAGGTAGGGGTAGCTCAAACACAGCAAAGCTTTTTGATGTGTGCAAGGCTTCTTGCGATAAAACATATTTAATCGAAACGGCTAAAGAACTGGATATGAGCCTTTTTGATGGATGTGAAAGTGTTGGTGTTGTTGCGGGTGCATCCACACCTGCGGGTATTATAAAGGAGGTAATTTATACCATGTCAGAAAATTTACAACCGGTTGACGAACAGATTATGGAGGAAAAAGAAACTGTTCAAAAAAGCTTCGAGGAAATGACAGATGAGGAAGCATTTGAGGCTTCGCTCAGCGGTCTCACAGGGGACCAAAGGGTAGAGGGAACTGTTGTTGCAGTTAATGCAACTGAGGTAACCGTTGATATCGGAAGAGGAGTAACAGGATATGTTTCTGCTGCTGAATTCTCTTCAGACCCTGATGTTGACTTGCTAAGTGAAGTAAAAGTTGATGATAAGATTAACCTTATCATTATGAAGATTAACGATCAGGAAGGAACTGCAATGCTTTCAAAGCGTCGTTTCGATGCTATTGCCGGTTGGGACAATATAGTAGCCGCTAAAGATTCAGGCGAAATTGTTACAGGATTCGTTAAGGATATTATCAAGGGCGGCGTAGTGGTTTATACCAATAACGTTCGTGTATTCATCCCTGCTTCTCAGGCAACTCTCTCAAGAAATGAATCTCTCGAAGAGTTAAAGGGTAAGGAAGTTTCCTTCCGCATTATTGAGATTGGCAGAGGAAGAAGAGCAGTTGGCTCAATTCGCAGCGTTCTTCTCGAAGAGCGTAAAGCGGCTGAGGATAAGGTTTGGGAAAATATCGCAGTTGGCGATAAGTTCACAGGTACTGTTAAATCTCTCACAAGCTATGGCGCATTCGTTGATATCGGCGGTGTTGATGGAATGGTACATATCTCGGAGCTTTCTTGGCAGAGAATCAAGAATCCTTCGGAGGTTGTTCTTGTTGGCGATACCGTTGAGGTATATGTAAAGGCAATTGATGCTGAAAAGAGAAAGATTTCTTTAGGCTATAAGAAGGAAGAGGATAATCCTTGGACTATCTTTATGAACACCTATAAGCTCGAGGATGTTGTTAAGGTAACCATCGTTAGTATGACAACTTATGGTGCTTTCGCTCGCATTCTCCCCGGTGTTGATGGTCTTGTTCATATTTCTCAGATTGCTAACAAGCACGTTGCTAAGCCACAGGATGAGCTTTCTATCGGTCAAGAAGTTGAAGCAAAGATTATTGCTATCGATGAGGAGAAGAAGAGAGTTAGCCTTTCTATTCGTGTTCTTCTTGAGGATGCGGCTCCCGTTGAGGAAGAAGCAGTTGTTGAAGAAGCTCCTGCCGAAGAAGCAGCTCCTGCCGAAGAGGCTCCCGCAGTAGAAGAGGTTGTTGAGGCAACTGAAGAGGCTGCAGCTGAAGAATAATTATTAAACTAAAACGCTCTCCGTTTGGAGAGCGTTTTTTAATCTTCAAATTTGCGTTTTAGCTTTTTGAGTGCGGCGGTTTCTATACGAGAAACATAGCTTCTCGAAATACCAAGCTTTTTGGCAATTTCGCGTTGTGTCAGTTCCTGCTTTCCGCCGATACCATATCGCATTTCTATTATGCTGAGCTCTCGTTCATCAAGAGCCGAATAAATATAAACCTTTAGCTTTTCAAGCTTCATTTTGGTATCAAGTGCCTCGGAAATATCACTGCTATCGGCGATTATATCCATAAGTGTTAAGGTGTTTCCATCCTTGTCGGTGTCAATTGGGTCACTTATGTAAACATCCTGCGAGGTCTTTTTCTTTGCTCTGAAATGCATTAAAAGTTCGTTTTCTATGCATCTTGAGGCATAAGTTGCGAGGCGGATGCCCTTGGTCGCCTTAAAGGTTGAAACCGCCTTAATTAGCCCCACTGTGCCTATTGAAATAAGGTCATCGGGGTCGCAGTCGGGCGCATAGTATTTTTTTACTATGTGCGCAACAAGGCGAAGATTATGCTCTATTAGTTTATTCCTTGCCTCTAAATTTCCGTTGCTGCTCTCGATTAGAAGCTTTTCTTCCTTTTGTGCGGAAAGAGGCGGGGGAAAGGAGCCCTGCGTTGTAACATGTAGAGCAAAGTAGTAGATGTTGGAAATAATTTGAAATAAAAGGTTTAAAAACAATAAAATCACATTCTCTCAAAAAGTATATTAAATCTTATGAGAGAAGGCTTGTTCTATTTGCAAGTCCAAATAAAAAACTGAGCGCAAGCTCAGTTTTTTTCTTCCTTTGGAGAGTATCCGAAATTTTTTACAAAGGCTCTATAAAAAGAGGAATAATCGTTAAAGCCGCATTTTGAAAAAACATGGGTTGGGTTCTCTCCCTCGTTTATCATTTGCTTTGCAAGCAAAAGCCTTTTTATCGTTATATATTGCCAAACGGTGCTTCCCGTGGACTTTTTGAAAATGCGGCAAAGCTGCGGCTTGCTTATAAAGTATTTCTCACAAATGGTATCAAGATTTATATCGGAGGTTAGGTGCTTGTTTATATATCTTATTATTCGGTATTCGGTGGTATCGTTAGAATATTCTTCGTTCTCTCTCGTTTTATAAGCGTGATAAATCTCATTAAGCAGCGGCATAAGGTTTGAAATAATATTTGTTCTTATGTCGCCTGTGGATGAAACTATATTTTGGATATACTTTTTATAGTTATCACTTTCAAAATCATAGCTTTTATATTGA
>JAFSIJ010000059.1 GCA_017439845.1 Clostridia bacterium
GGTAAAGGTTTCTATCCGTTTCAGAGGCAGAGAACTCGGTCATCCTGAAATAGGTCTTGAAACAATGAGCCGTTTTGCTGATTTTTGCAGTGACTTCTGTGTGGTTGAAAAGCCAGCCAAGATGGAAGGAAGAAATATGTTAATGTTCCTTGCCCCTAAAACCGGTAAGTAATGTAGTAAAAAATTATAGGAGGGTTTTATTATGCCTAAAATCAAAACACACAGCGGCGCAAAGAAACGCTTTAAGCTCACTAAAACCGGTCAGGTTAAGCGCGCTCACGCTTTCAAGTCGCACATTCTCAACAAGAAAACAACAAAACGTAAGAGAAATCTTCGCAAGACCGTTATTGCAGATGTAACGAATGTTGCAAAGGTTAAGAAAATGATTCCTTATAAGTAAACTTGAAAGTGGAGGTTAATATCGATGGCACGTGTTAAAGGTGCGTTGGCAACACGCAAAAGAAGAAATAAAACTTTAAAGCTTGCTAAAGGTTATTTCGGAGCCAAGTCCAAGCTTTTTAAAACTGCTAAAGAAGCAGTAATGAAATCCGGAAACTATGCTTATATTGGCAGAAGACTTAAGAAACGTGATTTCCGCCGTTTGTGGATTACACGTATCTCAGCCGCTGCTAAGATTAATGATATGAATTATTCAACATTCATGAATGGTCTTAACAAGGCAGGAGTTCAAATCAATCGCAAGATGCTTGCTGATTTAGCTGTTAATGATGCAGCTGGTTTTGCAACACTTGCTAAGACTGCAAAAAAAGCTCTTGAAAAGTAATTTTTTAATCGCCCGTGTTTCGCGCTCGGGCGAGTTTTTCATTTTTATATGCAATATTTAGGACGGTGTAAATATGAATTTTAAGAAAATTTCAAGTAAGGATAATTCACTTATCAAGCTTGTTTCTTCATTGCAAACTTCGGCAAAAGCAAGGCGAGAAAACGGTATGTTTGTGCTTGAAGGTCTTCGCGTTTGCGATGATGCAAATATTTGCGGAATCATGTTTGATAAGTTAATTCTCACCGAAAGCTTCTATTCTAAAAACACTGAAGTTTGCGAAAAATTCGCAAAAAATTCATCGGAAGTTTATCTGCTTGATGATAAGCTTTTTAAGAAAATTAGTGATACAACATCGCCCCAAGGAATAATAGCGATATGCAAAACCGATGAAATCAAACAAAAAGAATTTGATAAAGCGGGCAAATATATTGCACTTGAAAACCTTTCTGACCCATCAAATCTTGGTGCAATTTCAAGAACTGCCGAGGCGCTCGGAATCAGCGGAATAATCTTGAGCGATAATTCTTGTGACCCTTTAAGTCCTAAGGTGCTTCGCGCTTCTATGGGAACTATTTTGAGATTACCGCTTTATATAAGCGAAAATATTATGGATTTTATCAAGCAAAACAATCTTGTTAGTTATTCCTGCGTTGTGGATAGAAATGCCGAAAAAATAACCGATGTGAAGTTTGAAAAGGGCAGTGTTGTCTTAATAGGAAATGAGGCAAACGGACTTAATGAGCAAACTGTTGATGAGAGCGATTTTGCAGTTACAATACCGATGAATGGCGTGGCAGAATCCTTAAACGCTTCGGTTGCGGCGGCAATTGCTATGTGGGAAATGATGAGGTAGGCTATGCTTTATTATGTTTGGCTGCAGTGCGTATTGGGAGCCGGTAGCTCTCACCTAAAGGATGCTATTATTCATTTTGGCAGCGCGCGTGCAATATATGAGGCTGGCGATGAGGAAAGAAAAGCGAGTAAGCTCTTTTCTAAATCAATACTCGAAAGAATGAAGAAAACACCGCTTTCAAAGGCTGAAGAAATCATAAGAAAATGCAAAAATGAGAATATTAGCATTTTAACGGTTGCGGATAAGAGCTATCCAAAATGCTTAAAGAATTTATCCAATCCGCCCACTTGCCTTTATTACAAAGGGGTCTTTCCCGATTTTGATAACGAGCCGACTATTTGCATTGTCGGTCCGAGAAATGTTTCTGAATACGGCAAAGGTGCTTCATTTTCTCTTTCGGCAAGGCTTGCTCGTGCAGGCTTTATCATTGTTAGCGGCGGCGCATTAGGTTCAGATACCTATGCTCATAAAGGTGCATTAAAATATGGACAAAAAACAGTTTTGTTTATGGGTTGCGGCATAAATTTCGGATATCTTCCCGAAAATGAGAAAATGAGAAAGCTTATTGTTAAAACGGGTGGATGTCTTATAAGTGAATTTCCACCCGATGCACCACCACTTGGGGTTCATTTTCCAGTTAGAAACAGGCTTATGTCGGCGGTTTCTTGCGGAACGGTTGTTATTGAAGCAAAGAAGCGAAGCGGCGCTCTTATAACCGCTAATTATGCGCTCGAACAGGGAAAGGATGTATTTGTTGTTCCGGGAACACCCGGTAATCCTCAGTACGAGGGTTCGAATATTCTTTTGCGTGAGGGAGCTATTCCGCTTATCGATGCAACTGATGTTATAAGCGAATATATTTCTCTTTTTCCTGATAAAATTGATATTGAAAGAGCATACAAGCAGGAAAAAAGTGAAAAAAGCAACGAAAAAAATGCAAAAGTTAAAAAAATATCTGATATTTCTCTTTCCAAAGAGGCAAAAATAGTATATAATTATTTAGATAGGGTCGAATTCTATGTCGATGATTTGGCAGGGCTTGACCTTTCGGATGATGATATTATTTCGGCTTTAACCGAATTGGAAATCGGCGGAGTTATTAAAGCGGCTCCCGGTGGAAAGTATACCGTTTTGTAGGAGGCAGTTTATGGCAAAATTAGTTATAGTTGAGTCACCAACAAAGGTGAAAAGTGTTAAAAAGTACCTGGGTTCAGGATATGAGGTAATGGCTTCAATGGGCCATATAAGAGATTTGCCTAAATCTAAACTCGGTGTTGATATAGAGAATAATTTTAAACCGCAGTATATAAATATGGCGGATAAAAAGCCACTTATTAAAACTCTTAAAGCGGCAGCTGAAAAATGCGATGCAGTTTATCTCGCAACCGACCCTGACCGCGAGGGAGAAGCAATATCGTGGCATTTGGCTCAAATTTTGGACCTTGATTTAAACGATGCTAATAGAATAACCTTTAATGAAATAACCGAAAAGGGTATTAAAGAGGGTGTTGCAGCACCAAGAAAGATTGACCTTAATCTTGTTGATGCTCAGCAGGCTCGCCGCGTTCTTGATAGAATAGTTGGCTATAAGTTAAGCCCTTTCCTTTGGAAAAAGGTTAAGAGCGGTCTTTCAGCAGGAAGAGTGCAAACCGTTGCTCTTCGTTTAATTGTTGAGAGAGAACGCGAAATAGAGAAGTTTAACAGCGAAGAATTTTGGAGCATTGATGCAAAGCTTATGTCGGGAAGAAGGAGCTTTTCGGCAAAGCTTTTCGGCCTTGCAAACGGCACCAAAATTGATACAATTTCAAATCAAGCCGATGCCAAAAAAATCGTTGCTGCTCTTGAGGGGGCGCAGTATGTTGTAAGTGATATCAAGAAGGGAACAAGAAATCGCCAACCGGCGCCACCGTTTATCACTTCAACCTTGCAGCAAGAGGCATCGCGTAAGTTTGGCTTCACAGGTCAAAGAACAATGAGAATAGCTCAACAGCTTTATGAAGGTGTTGATGTTAAAGGTGTTGGAACAGTCGGTCTTATCACCTATATGAGAACCGACTCCTTGAGAATTTCCGAAGAGGCAAGAAGTGCCGCAGGCAGTTATATTGTTAATACCTATGGCTCGCAGTATTTGCCCAAAACGCCAAGATATTTTAAAACCAAGAGTGGCGCGCAGGATGCCCACGAAGCAATAAGACCAACTAACATCTCCTTAACTCCTGCTATGGTTGAAGGCTCGCTAACTGCCGAGCAGTTTAAATTATACAAGCTTATTTGGTCAAGATTTATCGCTTCGCTTATGGCAGCTTGTGTTCAAAACACCGTTGCTGTTAGTATTGAAGCAGGTGACTATCTCTTCAAGGCTAACGGAAACACAGTTAAATTTGATGGATTCACTGTTCTTTATGAAGAGGGTAAGGATGATGAGCAGGATTTAGAGTCGGCTTTACCTGAAATGAATGTTTCGGATGTTCTAAAGCTCAAAGAACTCACTCCAAATCAGCATTTCACACAGCCCCCCGCGAGATACACCGAGCCAACCTTAATCAAGGCGCTCGATGAAAACGGAATAGGCAGACCTTCTACCTATGCCCCGATTATGACAAATATTCTTCATCGTGATTATATTGAGCGCGAAAAGAAGAGCCTTAAACCAACCAAACTCGGTATGGTTGTTGTTGATTTAATTTGCGAATATTTCAAGAAAATAGTTGATGTTAAATTTACAGCGGGTCTCGAGGTTCAACTTGATAAAATCGGCGATGGCGAGCTTAATTGGATAGAAACAATAGGTGAGTTCTATAAGGATTTTGATGCCCACTATAAAAAGGCTGAGGTATCGCTTGATGGAAAGCGCGTGAAGGTGCCTGATGTTGAAAGTGATGTCATTTGCGAGAAGTGTGGCAAAACAATGGTTGTAAAAACAGGTAGATTTGGTAAGTTTCTTGCTTGCCCGGGATATCCCGCTTGTAAAAACACCAAGCCAGTTCCCGAGGATGAGGTTAAGGAGCCTTGTCCAAAGTGTGGAGCGAAGCTTGTTAAGAGAATTTCCAAAAAGGGAAACAAATTCTTTGGATGTAGCGCATTCCCGACTTGCGATTTTGCTTCTCCCGGTGTTCCAACAGGTGAGGTTTGCAAAACTTGTGGAAGCTATATTATAAAGGGTGTAAGAGGAAGAAAATACTGTATGAATTCCGAATGTGCTTCACGCAGCAAAGAAAAATCGGCGGAAAAGAAAAATGGATAAGGTAATCGTAATCGGCGCAGGACTTGCGGGCTGCGAAGCGGCTTTAAAAATTGCTGATTCGGGAATAGAGGTTGAGCTTTATGAAATGAAGCCAACCTGCAAATCACCTGCGCATAAAAGCGATAAATTTGCCGAGCTTGTTTGCTCAAATTCCCTCAAGGCATCAAGGGTAGATTCGGCGGCAGGCTTATTAAAAGAAGAAATGCGAAGACTCGGCTCTGTTTGTCTTGATGCTGCAGATAGATGCAGTGTTGCGGCAGGCGGAGCATTAGCGGTTGACCGCGAAATTTTTTCCGAGTATATAACCGAAAAAATTAAAAACCATCCTAAAATTAAAGTTATCGGTGAAAAGGTGGGAAGCATTCCAAAGGATGCACCTTGCGTTATAGCAACGGGACCTCTAACTGATGGCGAATTAGCAAAGGAAATTGAAGAGCTTTGTGAGGGCGGAAGTTTAAGCTTCTATGATGCTGCGGCTCCTATTGTGAGCGCTGATAGTATTGATTTTAGCAAAGCCTTCTATGCCTCAAGATACGATAAGGGCGATAAGGACTATATAAATTGTCCTATGAATAAAGAGGAATACTCCGCTTTTCACACCGAGCTTATCGGCGCCGAGTCGGCAAAGCTTAACGAGTTTGATAAACCGCTAAAGGTTTATGAGGGCTGTATGCCGATAGAGGTGTTAGCAAAGCGAGGAGAAGATTCCATTCGTTTCGGTCCTCTAAAACCCGTAGGTCTTAAAGACCCGAGAACAGGGCATAGACCTTGGGCAGTGGTTCAGCTAAGGCGCGAAAATGCGAGCGGCACAATGTTCAATCTTGTAGGCTTTCAAACAAACCTTAAGTTTGGCGAACAAAAAAGGGTGTTCTCGCTAATACCCGGTCTTGAAAATGCCGAGTTCTTGCGATTTGGTGTTATGCACCGCAATACCTTTATAAATTCACCCCGTTTGCTTTGCAAAAACCTTTCCTTAAAGCAAAATGCTAATGTGTTTTTTGCAGGTCAGATAACAGGTGTTGAGGGTTATATGGAATCTGCGGCATCAGGTATAATGGCAGGAATAAATGTTGTTAATAAAATAATGGGTAAACAGGAGTTTATCTTGCCCGAATATACTATGATAGGCGCTTTGATAAATTATATTTGTGATGAAAATGTGTCAAATTTTCAACCTATGGGTGCGAACTTTGGCGTTTTACCGCCGCTTGAAACACATATAAGGGATAAGAGAGAGCGTTATATGGCTCTGTCAAATCGTTCACTTGAATATTTTGATACACTTAAAAGATAAGGGGAAAAACAATGAGAATAGTTATTGATGCTTTTGGCGGAGATAATGCACCGTTAGAGATTATTAAGGGAGCGGCTTTGGCTTCTAATGAGTTTGATATTGAAATAACTCTAACGGGTGACGAAGAAAAAATCAATGAGTGTATAAAGGAAAATAACCTTTCCTTTAAGGGCGAGCTTAAAATTGTACATACTAATGATGTTATTTCTATGCACGATGAGCCCACAACTCTCTTGAAAGCGCATAAGGAAAGCTCGATGGCTTTGGCCTTCCGCGAACTTGCAAACGGGGATGCGGATGCCTTTGTTTCGGCAGGCTCAACGGGTGCAGTTGTCGTTGGTGGAACGCTTATTGTAAAGAGAATTAAGGGTATTAAAAGACCTGCTCTTGCAAGTATGATACCATCCCCAAACAAACCATATATGCTTATGGATATGGGTGCAAATGCTGAATGTCGCCCCGAAATGCTTGCGCAGTTTGGAATTATGGCTTCGGTTTATCTTGAAAAGGTTGAGGGAAGAAAGAACCCAACAATCGGTTAGCTTAATATAGGAACCGAGGATACAAAGGGAGATGCTCTTCGCCAGGAAACCTATAATCTTTTAAAGGATGCGCCAATCAATTTCTATGGCAATATTGAATCAAGAGAAATGCCTAAAGGTGTTTGTGATGCTGTTATCACCGATGGTTTCACAGGTAATATCGCCCTTAAACTAATCGAGGGAACTGCTTCAACTCTTTTTAAGCTCATTAAGGGAGCGCTTTATAAGAATATACTAAACAAATTAGCCGCCTTGGTTATAAAGAAAGATTTGTATTCGCTAAAATCTTTAATGGATAGCTCTGAGGTTGGCGGAGCCCTCTTGTTAGGTGCCGCAAAACCTGTTATTAAGGCGCACGGAAATTCCGATGCAAAAGCAATTAAGAATGCTATTAGACAGGCAGTAAGCTTTGCAAAAGCTGATGTTATCGGCACAATTTCTAAGCATTTAAACAATAATCCTGAAACGGAGTAATTATAATGGAGTTTTTAGAAGAGAAACTTAATTATAAATTTAATAATAGAGATTTGCTCAAGAATGCATTAACGCATTCTTCCTATGCAAACGAGGTCCGCGCCGCTCGTGGCTCTAACGAAAGATTAGAGTTCTTGGGCGATTCGGTGCTTTCCCTTATTGTTTCGGAGTATATTTACAGTCAATTTTCCGATAAGCCTGAGGGAGAGCTTACCAAGCTTCGCGCATCACTCGTTTGCGAAAAATCGCTTTGCAGCTTTGCCCGCGAATTAGAGCTCGGCAAATATTTGCTTTTAGGTAAGGGTGAGGACCATAACGGTGGGCGAGAAAGAGATTCAATTCTTGCCGATGCCTTTGAAGCGGTTCTGGCGGCAATTTATCTTGACGCAGGTATGAAAAAAGCGCGCGAACACGTTATGCGCTTTGTTTCTCGCGAGATTAATTGCAAAAACGATGATGGCTTTAAGGATTATAAAACAGTTTTGCAGGAGATTATTCAGCGCAACCCCGAAGAATCGGTTACTTATATATTAACCGATGAGCAGGGCCCCGCGCACGATAAAAAATTCACGGTTGAAGTGCATCTCAATTCAAATGTTATCGGCAAAGGTGAGGGACATAGCAAAAAAGCCGCAGAACAAATGGCGGCAAAACAAGCTCGTGAGCTTATGGGTGCAAAAATATGAGCGGAAAACACTCAAATATTTCAATTTTTGTGCCACATGTTGGTTGTCCGAATAAATGTAGCTTTTGCAATCAAAGGTATATCACAGGCAAATGTATGCCGCCTAAAAAGAACGATGTTATAAATGCAGTAAACACTGCGATTTTAGGTAAAAACTATGACCCTAAAACCACCGAAATCGCCTTCTTTGGTGGCAGTTTTACTGCAATTAACCGCAAATACATGGAGGGCTTGCTCAAAACAGCATATGCCTTTGTTAAAAAAGAAATGGTTAAGGGCATTCGTATATCAACAAGGCCTGATGCTATTGATGATGAGATTTTAGAACTGCTAAAATCATATGGGGTAACTTCTATCGAGCTTGGCGCTCAAAGTATGAATGATAGCGTTCTCCAAATGAATAATAGAGGACATACCTCGGAAGATGTTGTAAAAGCATCGCAACTAATAAAGTCGTATGGGTTTGAATTAGGCCTTCAAATGATGACAGGGCTCTATGGAGATTGTGATGAAAGTGCAATAGAAACTGCAAAAAAAATTATCGAGCTTGAACCCGATACCATTAGAATATATCCAACAATAGTTTTAAGGGATACTGACCTTGAGGCGCTTTATAAGGATGGTATATATAAACCACAAGAATTAGAAGATGCGGTTACACTTGCTTCAAAACTCTATGAAATGTTTTGGAAAGCGAACATAAAGGTTATAAGGCTTGGACTTCATTCGCTCGAAGAAAATGCTTATATAGCGGGTCCTTGGCATGCGGCATTCAGTGAACTTTGCCAGTCGCAAATAATGTTGAATGTTGTTCTTGGCAGGTTGTTGGACAGGGGTAGCTATATTATATATGTTTCGCCTTCTTCGGTTTCAAAAATGGTGGGACAAGCAAGAAAAAATATACTATATTTAAAATCTTTAGGTTTTGATTGCAAGGTTAAAACCGATGAAAGTTTAAATGATTGGGAATTCAAAATAGAAAGGTGTGAGGTTAAATGCTGTTAAGTTCAATTCAGGTTCAGGGCTTTAAATCCTTCGCGGATAAAACTGTTCTTAACTTTGGTAAGGGTATAACTGCGGTTGTCGGTCCTAACGGAAGCGGAAAAAGTAACATATCTGATGCTGTGCGTTGGGTTCTTGGTGAGCAGTCAACCAAAAGCCTTCGCGGTCAGTCGATGGAGGATGTTATCTTCGGCGGCACCGAGCTTCGCCGACCACATGGATATTGCGAAGTAACACTTAACATAAATAATACCGACCGTTCACTTAATTTTGATAACGATTTTGTTTCAATAACAAGAAGATATTATCGTTCTCACGAGAGCGAATATCTTATAAACAATGTTGCAGTTAGACTTAAGGATATAAACGAGTTGTTTATGGACACAGGTCTTGGCCGAGATGGTTATTCAATGATAGGTCAAGGTAAAATCGATAATATTATCAGCTCTAAATCGGGCGAACGCCGAGATATATTCGAAGAGGCTTCGGGTATTTCAAAGTATCGTTATCGTAAAATTGAGGCGGAAAGAAAGCTTCGTGATGCCGAGGATAATCTCTTGCGCCTTAAGGATATTATGAACGAGCTTGAATCTCGTGTTGGTCCACTTGAAGAGCAGAGCAAAAAAGCCGAGAAGTTCTTAGAGCTTGCCGATAAGAAAAAGGAACTCGAAATTGGTCTTTGGCTTCATACACTTAATAATTCAAAGGATGCATTGCGTGCGCAGGAAAGCAAGATTGCGGCCGCTCAAATGCAGTATCAAGAAATTGAGGAGTCACTAAAAGGCTTTGATGAGGAAACCGAGCGCAACTCGGCTGCCTTCGCAAAGCTAACTTCCGATATTGAGGGTGAAAGGCAAAAGAATGCCTCTTCTAACGAGGAAATTGTTAGAATAAACGGTAATATAACCCTTATCAATAACGATATAGAACATAATAATGAGTCTATTGAAAGACTGAATGATGAAATCAAGCAACTCAGTAGCAGCGATATTGAGGCAAATGATGAAATCGCTCAAAAGAAACAACAGGCCGAGGATAAAAAGATACTTTGTGCGACTATTGAAACCGAGATTTCGGAGCTTGAGCAGGCGCTTTCAGCACTCATTTTAGATAGCGAAAACATTTCAAGAAATATTGAGGAGCAGGTTAAGGAGCTTAATAGAATTTCGGCACTTGTTGCTGATAAGCGCGTTGAAATGGTTACTGCCGATACAACTATTGAAGAAATAAAAGCACGAATGGGCAATATTTCCGAGCTTGTTTCGGCACAGCAAAACGAACTCGATATTCAAAATGGCGAGTTTGCTGAAACCGAGAAGCTTCTTGACGAAATTGAGGAGAACTTAACTTCGGCAAAAAACGCAGTATCGGGTTATGAATTGCGCTTAAAATCTCGCGAAGAAGCAGTTAATACACTTAAAACCGATTGCGATAATATGCGCCTTGATATTGAGGCGAAGCGCAGGAGAGTTCAAATTTTATCCGACCTTGAAAAGAATATGGAGGGCTTTAACTTCTCTGTTAAATCGGTTATGGCCGAAGCTGAAAAGGGAATTTTGCGCGGTATTCACGGTCCTGTTTCAAAGGTAATCGAGGTTGAGAGCGAATATAGTGTTGCAATTGAAACTGCTCTTGGTAATGCTATTCAAAATATAGTTGTTGATACCGAGGCGGATGCGAAAAGAGCCATTAACTATCTTAAGAGTAATAATAAAGGAAGAGCAACCTTCTTGCCAATTTCTTCGATAATCGCCCGCGAGTTTAAGGAGAGCGGTTTTGAGGATATGTATGGTTATGTTGGTATCGCTTCCGACCTTGTTAAAACAGATAAAAAATACGAAGAAATTATTAAATATCTTCTTGGCGGCGCAGTTGTTGCCGAGGATATTGATAGCGCTGTTACCATTGCTAAAAAGCATGGTTACAGAGTTAAGGTTGTTTCCTTGGATGGTCAGGTTGTTAACCCCGGCGGTTCGCTAACAGGTGGCTCGAGTGTTAAAAATTCGGGTATCCTTAGCAGAACAGGGGACATCAAGGTTCTTGAAAACGAGGTTAAGGCATTAGCCGAAAAGCTTGAAGACAAGGAAAAAGAGCTCACCGAAGCAAACGAGAAGCTCGCTTCAGTAAATGCTGAAATAACCGCAGCAAGAGCCGAAATCACAACAGCTAATGAGGATAAAATCAGAACACTCGGTGAAATCCGCCGCGTTGGTGAACTCATTGAAAACATAAAGAAAAACTTATCTGATTTAGAGGCTGAAAGCCACGATGCCGATGAAAAAATCGCTCAGCTCAATAAGGTTTCGCTTGATGCTAAGAGCCAAATTGCCGAGCTTGAAACAAAGAAGGATGAGATTCAGTCATCTATTGATTCTTCATCATCGGGCAGGGATAATATTTCAGAAAGGCGCACGGAGTTAACCGATAAGATTACCGCTGCAAAGCTTAATTTAATCGAAAACAATAAGGATGTTGATGCTCTTATTCTTTCAGCTCAAAACCTTGAGAGAATGATAGGCCAGCGTTCGGTTAGACTTGAAGCAATAAACAATGAAATTGCGGCAATTAAGTTTAAGAATGAACAGTTAAATCTTGATATTGTATCTGCAAATAATGAAATTGATGCAATAAAGGATGCTATTTCCGATGGTGAAAAACTTATAGAAGAGCTTATCGAGCAAAGAAACTCAACCGAAAAAGCAGGAATTGAACTTCGTTCAAGCGAACGCGAGCGCACTATGGAGCGCGAAAAAATCGGCGGAGAGCTTGCCCGACTTTGTGAACGCAAAAACATTATGGTTAAAGAATATGATGA
>JAFSIJ010000060.1 GCA_017439845.1 Clostridia bacterium
ATCCTTAAAGGCACAGGTAGGCCCATGCCAAAGCTCTAACATCTTTATATTATCGCCAATATCCTTAAGGGGAGCGGGTTCATCATTATCAAAGCTTCCCTTATATGCACCGTTCACACAATAATCAATTTCCTCCTCGCCGAAATCATTAAGGAAGCGAGAAAGAACATATTTTGCGCGGCCAACATAATCAAGCGCCCTCATATTTTCGAAATCTTTTGTGGTAAAGAGAGAAAAGGTATCGGGAACGAAAAGACCGCCCTCGGCAGAAATGCCTTGCGCGATAGCCTTTGCGGCAGTTACCTTTATACTCTTATCTCTTGTGCTTACATAATTCATTTTATTCACCTTGGTTTTTAATATCATAAATATAATATATTACAATAATAGCGGTTTGTCAAAGGTTTAACATATATTCTTTTGCATTTTCATAGAAAATTTTATCGAGAACCCTATCAGTCAGCCCCATTTCGCTCAAAGTAAAGTATAGTTTTTTCACATCGGCGGTTGAACAAAGCCTTGTATCCATAGCGGCTCCATCGAAATCGGAGCCTATTGCTATATTGTTTTCAAGTCCCATTTCAAGCAAATAATAGATATGGCGATGAAGCATTAAAAAGGTATCTCCCCCTAAAAAGCCTGGGAAAAAGCAAACACCGATAAGCCCTCCCTTTTGGGCAATCAGTTTTATTTGTTCATCAGTTAAATTTCTCTTATGTTCAAAAACACTTCGGCAAAGGCTATGGCTCGCAACAACCCTCTCGGCGATATTTATAACACCAAAAAAGCTTTTATCGTTAAGATGCGAAACATCCACTACCATACCGAGCTTATTCATTTCTTTGATAACACCCTTGCCAAAACGGGTTAGCCCCTGCTCACTTTTGCAGCCGCCTGCAATGAGATTTTCTCCATTCCAGGTGAGCGTTAGCATATTAACACCATCATTTTTAATTTCATAAAGGCGGCCTATATCCCTTTCGATAACCTTTGCGTTTTCAACCGAAAAAGAAAAGGAAAAATTATCGGGAAGGCCCTTGCATTTTTTCTTAAAATCCTCCATCATTCGCCGATAAAGCGAATATGGCTTCGGCTCATTATCGGGAATCCAAAAGGCAAAGGTTTGATGAAAATCATCAAAAAGCGCCGATGCCTCTATGCTAACCGCAAGATTATCGGAAGAAAGCTCCTCTCCTCTTCGGTAACACTCATAGGGGGTATCGGCGTGAAGATCAAAATATTTCATTTAAAACGCATCCTCTATATATTTGAGGCTAAATTTCCGCTTTCCGTTTTCCGCTTTAACCGTTATCTCGGCAACATCAAAACGGGGCGGCAGCTTAACAGGAAGCGCATTCATAAAGCTCTCAGCACAAAGCATTATCCTTCGGCGTTTTGCCAAATCAACTGCATGAGCGCCGCTAACCATGGCACCCTCTTCCCTTGTCTTAACCTCTATAAAAATAATATGCGTTTCGCTCTCGGCTATGACATCGATTTCTCCAAACCTCGTTCGGTAATTGGTTTTGAAAACAGCCAAGCCTTTTCTTCTTATATATTCGCAAACGATTTCCTCGCCGCGTTTTCCAAGCTCCTTATCAACCATATTATTTCAAAATGTTCTTAAGGAACGAAAGTCTATGTATCGGCGAAGGGCCATATTCGATTATAAGCGAGGTGTGCTCCTTGGTTCCATAACCCTTATGCTTTGAAAAGTTATACTGCGGATACTTTTCTGCATATTCCTCCATAAGCCTATCTCTTGTCACCTTTGCGAGAATGGATGCCGCCGCAATGGACATAGATTTAGAATCTCCCTTAACAACGGTTTCGCAGGGAATCTTTATGCCCTTTGGCGCACGATTTCCATCAATAAGCGCAAAATCAGGCTTTATATCAAGCCCATCTATCGCCCTGTTCATAGCGATAAATGTGGCCTCAAGGATATTAAACTCCTCGATTTCTTCAAGCGTTCCAAAAGCAACACAATATGAAAGAGCCTTTTCCTTTATAACATCAAAAAGAGCTTCTCTTTTCTTTTCGGTGAGCTTTTTAGAATCATTAACACCCTCGATTTCAAGTCCCTCGGGCAATATAACCGCAGCCGCACAAACGGGGCCTGCAAGCGGACCTCTGCCCGCCTCATCAACTCCGCAAACAAACTTATATCCCTTTTGCTTTGCCGCCGCTTCGTAGGTATAATCAGGCATTTAGTTAACCCCCTCAAGCGTGATATTGCCGATTTTGCAATTTCTATATTCCTCAAGCAGCATATTTGCCGCTCTTTCGGTATCGGTTTCGCCGCCACGAATGAGCATTCCCCTCTTCTTTCCGATTTCGCAAAGAAGGTCATAGGAATCGCTTTCAAATGAAAGCTCCCCAAAACGAGCGGTGAGCATTTCAGGGTAGTCCTCTTTTAATATATCAAGAAGCCTTACTGCCAAAAGCTCAACATCTAAAATTCTATCCTTAACAGCGCCTGTGAAAGCCAGATGCTCGCCAACGGTTTGATCCTCAAATTTTGGCCATAAAACACCGGGGGTATCGAGCAATTCAAGCTGTTTATCAATGGTGAACCACTGATTTCCCCTTGTGACACCGGGGCGGTTTTCAACCTTTGCCTTGTTGCCCTTGGCAATTCGGTTTATGAAGGAAGATTTTCCAACATTTGGAATACCAACCACCATAACACGAAGCGGCTTTCCAACCATACCCTTTGCGGCATACTGCTCAAGCTTATGCGCAAGGCTTTCCTTAACAGTATCTTTAAAGCGTGAAAGGCCCTTACCGCTTTTACAGTCAACGCCGATAGCGGTAATGCCTTTTTGTTTATAATATTCTATCCATGCGGATGTTTTTTTGCTATCCGCCATATCGCATTTATTAAGTATAATTATAAGTGGTTTATCACCGATAATCTCGGCAAGGTCAGGGTTTCTGCTCGATACGGGAACACGCGCATCAACCACCTCGCAAACAGCATCAATCAAGGGTAAAATCTCCTTGATTTTACGCCTTGTTTTAGCCATATGGCCCGGAAACCACTGAATATTTTGATTAGCCTCTGCCATTATTTCACCAGCCCAAATTTATCAAATGGGAATACTCTCACAATCGCCCTGCCAATAACATAGCGGGTATCAATCATTCCATTATTGCCTATATCAGAAGAACGACTGTCAAGCGATTCGTTTCTATTATCTCCAAGCACGAAGATACAGCCCTCGGGAACATAAACCGGGAACTTCAAATCATAGTTCACATTGGTGGGAGTTTTGGTATATGGTTCATCAAGCGCAACATCATCAACATAAACGATGCCCTTTTCAAAATCTATATCCACCTTTTGCCCCGCAGTTGCGATTACTCTTTTTATAATTGGCTCATCGCTCACCTCTTCAATGGAGTTATTGGCATTGCGCGAAACAACCACAACATCGCCGAACTGAGGCTTATATAAAAAGTTGCTTATAATAACTCTATCGCCTGTGAAAAAGGTATTCTCCATAGAGGGACCATCAATGGTTGCGACACGGAAAACCAGACTGAATATAATAACAACCGCGATAATCGCAGTTATTATAACATCCAGCCATTCAAAAGCTTCTCTTCTTAAGCTGAATTTTGGTTTTTTCTCATTTTCGAGCTTAACATTAGTATCAACAGTGAAGCCTGTTTCTACCTCACTTTGCTCGGTGAAGAAATTTTCATCCATTTTTTATCCTCCAAAAAGGAAAAAGGGGGCATCAAAAATGCCCCCTAATCTCTTTAGCCAATAAGTTCTTTAACCTTAGCTGCTTTACCAACTCTATCACGAAGATAGTAAAGTTTTGCTCTGCGAACTTGACCCTTTCTTACAAGCTCAACCTTAGCAACGCTTGGTGAGTGTACAGGGAACACACGCTAAACGCCTACACCGTAGGATACGCGACGAACGGTAAAGGTTTCGGCAATACCGCTATTGTTCTTAGCGATAACTGTGCCTTCGAAAACCTGGATTCTTTCCTTCTCGCCTTCCTTGATTCTTACGTGCACCTTAACTGTGCTACCGATAAGAATTTCAGGCATATCATCTCTGAGCATACCGGCTGTTAATTCTTTTACAGCATCCATCCTTTTTTCCTCCTTAAATTTCCAGATGTTCATAGCCGCCTTTTGCAGTAGAGGACCATCCGCTTCAATGTCGAATTTTTTCGGCAGTGAACCCACCCGTAAGGTCGGGTGAAATCAAATGCTTTGGTATTATATCACCCTTTTATAAAAAAGTCAAGTATTATTTAACAAGAACGCCGCCATCCTGATAGAGAAGAACAAAAATTTCCTCTTCCTCCAACGTGGAAACACCGATATAAATCAAAAGCTCGGCTTTATCAGGAGTCTCGCAATGAAACTCATAGCATCGCTTTTCACCGCTATCGGTTGGAATGAGGGCTATTTTGGTTTCAAGTATTTTAAGCTCCTTATTCAGAACCTCGCTCGCCTGTTCGAGAGTGTATTTAGGGCTTGCAAAAGCTCTTCTTGTGTGGTTGTACAAATATGCTTTTGCCTCATAGAAAACGATTTCCCCCGTATCGAGAGCAACTCCCACCTTTATTAAATCAGGATAGCAAACCGTTTCTCCATCGAGAAAGGCAAAGTTTATAACGCAAATCCCCTCATCAGTGAAATAGTAGGTTTCGGTAAAGCTTCCGTGTCCCGTATCATCAAGAAAACGCCTTGCCCTTTTGAGCGCCTGCTCATAGCTTAAAACATTTTCACCGATATCCCTCGTTTTTCGCATATAAATAGGATATCCGCCAAAGCGGCTAACGCTTACACTGACCGCACCGTTTGCAAAAATATAAGCATCAATATCGCCGCCGCTCGTTCCCTCAAAAATAAGGTCTTTTTCCTCTTCGCCACTTATCATTTCGGCAACCTCCTTTGCCTTTTCCTCGGTTACCTCAAACGCCTCCTTTATCATTTTAGGCTCGGCGTTCACCTTGTGGTCGGAATATGGGCCATCGTAAATAAGGGTTGGATAATCGGTCAACTCCTCCTCTATCCCCGAAAGTGCGGTTACAATATTTTCTTCGGGCAGGCTTTCCTCTATATGCGCACTCCAATATTCAAGATTATTATACTTAACCTCGGTATCGTTCATCACCGCGCTCACCTTATGCGCAGTTTTAGCAAGCTGTCTCATATTCTCTTTTTGCTCATCAGTAAGCTTTCCGCTCTCGGTGGCTGCGGAATAATGAACCGCATAATTGCCAACCTGCGATAAAAACTTATTAAGTTTATCGAGATTTGCGCTTGTTACAGGAAGCCTTGATAGCGCATTCTTGCTGTTTTGCGCCTCCACAACGATTTCCGCCGCCATTTTGGATGCGTTTTCTCCCGCCGTGGCATACTCACTCTTCTCGAGAAGAAAAGCGATATTGTTTATACCAACGCTCAATTCCTCCACAGCGCGAGAATATTCGTTTTCTATTTGGAGCTTATAATAATTGTTGTTTTCATATCTCTCTATGCAAAGTCCGATTATAACCACGCAAAGCGCCAAGGTTAAGGAAATCAGCCTTATCGCATTTTCCTTGCTCATAGTTTCGCCTCTTATCCTCTTTTTTCCTATTTTGCCCAAACTATATGCAATTTATTGACATTTTCTTCAAAAACCGTATAATAGAACTATACATATTAAAAAGGAGCTTATATATGGATAAGAAAAATAAAATCCTTATTGCTGTGGCAAGCGTTTTAGCTGTTATTGTGGCAGTTTTAATTATTGTTTTTTGCATTAAGGGATGTGATGGCAAAAAGGAAGACCCCGCAAGCACAGGCGTTAGCTCAAGCGAGGTTTCAAGTAGCGAAGTTTCAAGCAGTGAAGCTTCA
>JAFSIJ010000061.1 GCA_017439845.1 Clostridia bacterium
ATAAAGATGTTAGAGCTTTGGCATGGGCCTACCTGTGCCTTTAAGGATTTGGCGCTCCAGCTGCTTCCTTATCTTTTAACAACAAGCGCAAAAAAGGTTTCGGGAGATAAAAAAACCGTTATTTTGGTTGCAACCTCGGGTGATACAGGTAAAGCAGCCCTTGAAGGCTTTTGCGATGTTGAGGGCACCGAGATTATCGTTTTCTATCCGAGCGAGGGTGTCAGCCCAATGCAGAAGCTCCAAATGGCTTCGCAAAAGGGCGAAAATGTTAATGTTTTCGCTATAAAGGGCAATTTTGATGATGCTCAGTCGGGCGTTAAAAAGATTTTCACCGATAGTGCTGTTAAGGAGAAATTAGCGGAAAACGGAATGCAGTTCTCCTCGGCAAACTCAATAAACTGGGGAAGACTTGCTCCCCAAATCGTTTATTATGTATCGGCATATTGCGACCTCTTGAACGAGGGTGCCGATATAGAAAAGGGCTTCAATGTTGTTGTTCCAACGGGTAATTTCGGCAACATTTTAGCGGCTTATTATGCTAAAAAAATGGGTGTTCCGATAGCCAAGCTCATATGTGCATCCAATAAAAACAATGTTTTAACCGACTTTATAAATAAGGGCGTTTATGATAGAAACAGAAGCTTTTTCACAACCGCTTCGCCCTCTATGGATATCCTTATTTCAAGCAACCTCGAAAGAATGCTTTTCGAGCTTTCGGGCGAGGATGATAAGTTGGTTGCCGCTATGCAAAACGACCTTGCCGAGAGCGGAAAATTCACCGTTAATGATAGCATAAAGGAAAGAATTTCCGAGTTGTTTTTCGGCGGCTGCTGCGATGATGAGGCAACCCTTAAAACCATCGGCAAAACCTTCAAGGAAAAGGGATATTTGCTTGACACTCACACTGCGGTTGCGCTTAATGTTTGCGAGCAGTATAAGGAAAAAACAGGGGATGAAAAAATTTGCGTTATAGCATCAACAGCATCACCCTATAAGTTTGCCCTCGATGTGCTCGCTTCTGTGAGCGAAGAAAAAGGAGATACCGAATTTTCGAATGTTGAACTTCTGTCAAAGGTGACAAGCACCGAAATTCCCGCTCCTATTTCGGCATTAAAGAGCGCAAAAGCCCGCTTTAAAGAAGAAATCGAAAAGGAAGAAATGCTCGGTAGCGTTTATTCCTCACTTGGCATTTAAAAAAAGAAAAAAGGCTGTCGGAAGACAGCCTTTTTCAAGGGAACCTTACTTTGTTTTAAAGGTATCGCAGCAGGTCTCACTTGAGGTCTGCGCGGTGCGGTTTCCAACCTGAATTTTACCTGCGCTACAGGTATCATTTTCAGCGTGGTAGATGCAATTTTTAACATTGCAGGAAATGCAGTAATTGGTCTCGCATTTACAGTCGTTCATATTTTTCAACTCTCCGTTTCAGTAAATTTTCGGCCGAAAAATCGGTCATAATTATTGTTCTCAAATCGGGGGAAAATATTCGAAAGGAGTAACGGATGAATCTTTTTACAATTTCTGATTTGCATCTTTCCTTCGGCGCCGATAAGCCGATGGATGTGTTCAAGGGTTGGGATAACTATGTAGAGCGCATTGAAGCGAATTGGCGAAGAATGATAACGGATGATGATACCGTTATTCTTCCGGGTGATTTTTCCTGGGGTCTTAAAATTGAGGAAACTGCAAGGGATTTTGAATTTTTAGAATCGCTTCCCGGCAAAAAAATAATTTTAAAGGGAAATCACGATTTATGGTGGGGAACCGCCAAAAAAATCAAAGAATTTTTTGAAAAAGAGAAAATAAAAAGCGTGGAAATTCTCTTTAATAACGCCTTTGCTTGCGGCAAATATGCCATCGCAGGAACGCGAGGCTGGTGCTTGGAGGATGGAAACGATAAAAAAATTATAAAAAGAGAAGCAGGCCGCCTTGAAGCCTCGTTAAAGGAAGCGGAAAAATTAGGTCTTGAGATTTTAGTTTTCTTTCATTATCCGCCCGTTTATGCCGATTCCGAGGTTACTGAAATCACTGATATTTTGAAAAAATATAACATTAAAAGAGTTTTTCACGGGCATATCCACGGAAACGGTTTTAATAATGCAATAAGCGAGCGCGATGGCATAAAATATAAGCTCGTTTCGTGCGATTGCATTGATTTCACGCCTTTTCATATAATTTAACCAATGGAAGAGCTATATATTTATTAAAAAATATTGAAAAAATATATGGAAAAATTAGAAAATGTGTGATATAATCTTATCAACTATGGAAAATTCCGCTTTTGGAATATATTCGGAGGTATAAAAATGAGTTTAAAAGAAACCAAAAAAATTGCGACTAACAGGTATGAGCTCGAAATCACCGCAAGCGGTGAACAGTTCAGAGAGGCTATCAAAGCCGCTTACAAAAAGAACGGAAAGAAGATAAATGTTCCGGGCTTTAGAAAGGGCAAGGCTCCTCTTTCGATTATCGAGAGTTACTATGGTGAGTCGGTATTTTTTGAGGATGCTTTAAATCTTATTTATGGCGATTTAGTTGATGAAGCTATCAAGGAATCCGGTCTTCGCTATGTTGATGATAAGGTTGATTTTGACCTTGTTTCAGTTTCAAAGGAAGATGGTATTGATTTCAAGGTTGCTATCACAACCTATCCCGAAATTGAAATCGGAAAATATAAGGGCTTAAAGGCTGAAAAAGTTGCCGTTAAGGTTGATGCCGCTGAGGTTAATGCTCAAATCAAGGCTATGGCTGAAAGAAATGCCCGTATGGTAGAGGTTTCTGACCGTGCCGCTAAAAAGAACGATACTGCAGTTATCGATTTCGAAGGCTTTGTTGATGGCGTTGCTTTCGATGGCGGTAAGGCAGAGGGACATAACCTTATCTTAGGCTCGGGTCAGTTCATCCCCGGATTTGAAGACCAGATTATCGGTAAGAAAATCGGCGAAGAGTTCGATGTTAATGTAACCTTCCCTGAGGAATATGGCGCAACCGAGCTTGCAGGAAAGCCGGCTGTATTCAAGGTTAAGCTCCACGAGTTAAAGGTTCAGGAGCTTCCCGAAATTGATGATGAGTTTGCTAAGGATGTTAGCGAATTTGATACTTTGAAAGAGCTCAAGGCTGATATCAAGAAGAAGACTCTTGAGAGAAAGAAGGCAGCAGTTGAAGAGGGCGTTGAAAACGACCTCGTTGCTCAAATCGTTGATAGCATCAAGGGTGAAATCCCTGAGGCTATGTTCGAGTCTCGCCTTAATCAGAGTGTTGAAGAGTTTGGCTATCGCTTGCAGTCACAGGGTCTAAACCTTGAAACCTATCTCCAGTACACAGGTGCAACTCTTGAAGACTTTAAGAACACCTTCCGTCCCCAAGCTGAAAGCCAGGTTAAGTTCCGTTTGGCTCTTGAAAAGATTGTTGAGCTTGAAAACATCGTTGCTGATGAAAAGGATATCGAGGCTCAGTATGAGAAGATGGCTAAGGATTATAACATCGATATTGAGCGCGTTAAGGCAGCAGTTCCTGCTGAAGAAATTGCTAAGGATTTAGCAGTTGGCAAGGCTATTGATTTCATCAAGGCTAATGCCGAAATCGTTGAGGTTGAGGAAAAGAAGGAAGAGAAAAAGGAAGAGAAGAAGGCTCCTGCAAAGAAGACCACCTCTACCGCTAAAAAGACCACCACAAAGAAAACCACAACCAAAAAAGAAGATAAGGCAGAATAATTCAGTTTAAAAAATTTAAAATATGTCAAGAATAAATTAGCGTGATTTTGTTCACGCTAATTTGCTCTAATAATAAAATTTAAAAGGAGTGTCCTTTATGAGTATGGATATGTCATTAGTTCCTTATGTTGTTGAACAAACAGGCAGAGGCGAGCGTTCTTACGATATCTTTTCCCGTTTGCTTAATGACCGTATTATTATGCTTAACGACCAGGTAGATAATGCCTCGGCAAGCGTTATAATTGCGCAGCTTCTTTATCTTGAGGGTCAGGACCCCGATAAAGATATTTCATTCTATATCAATAGCCCCGGCGGCTCGGTTTCCGCAGGTATGGCGATTTATGATACCATGCAGTATATCAAGTGTGATGTCAGCACTATTTGTATGGGTATGGCGGCAAGCATGGGAGCTTTCCTTTTAGCAGCTGGTGCAAAGGGCAAAAGATATGCTCTTCCCAACAGTGAAATTATGATTCATCAGCCTTTGGGCTCGGCAGAGGGTCAGGCAACCGATATTCTTATTCACGCGCGCCATATCGAGAAAACCCGTTCAAATATCAACAAGATTTTAGCCGAAGCAACAGGCAAACCTCTTGAGGTAATCGAACAGGATACCGAGAGAGATAACTTTATGTCGGCGGCTGAGGCTGCTGAATATGGCCTTATTGATAAGGTTATTACAAAGAGATAAGAGGAAGCATTTATGGCTAACGCTAACGATAAGGAGATTTGTTGCTCCTTTTGCGGAAAAACACAGGAAGAGGTTAACCGTCTTGTAAAGGGCCCGGGCGTTTATATTTGCGATTCTTGTATAGAATTTTGCAGTTCGCTTCTTTATGATATGGAACCGCAAAACAAGCGCAAGAAAGCGAAGGAGAAAAAGGAATTTATCCTCCCAACTCCACAGGAAATCAAGGATAAGCTTGACCTTTATGTAATCGGTCAGGAAGAGCCTAAAAAAGCCCTTTCAGTTGCGGTTTATAACCACTATAAAAGAATATTTAAGGCGAAAGAAAGCGATGTTGAGCTGACTAAAAGCAATGTGCTTATGCTCGGCCCAACAGGTGTTGGTAAAACACTTCTTGCCCAAACTCTTGCAAAGATTATCGATGTTCCGATTGCTATTGCTGATGCCACAACCTTAACCGAGGCGGGTTATGTTGGTGAGGATGTTGAGAACATTCTTCTCCGCCTTATTCAAGCGGCAGATTATGATATTGAAAAGGCGCAGCACGGTATTATCTATGTTGATGAAATAGATAAAATTGCAAGAAAATCCGAAAACCCTTCTATCACCCGTGATGTAAGCGGTGAGGGTGTTCAGCAGGCGCTCCTTAAAATTCTTGAGGGAACTGTGGCTAACGTTCCCCCTCAGGGCGGAAGAAAGCATCCGCAACAAGAGTTTATTCAAATTGATACAACCAACATATTGTTTATCTGCGCTGGCGCTTTTGATGGAATTGAAAAAATCATCGAAAAACGCATTGGCGGCAGCAGTCTTGGCTTTGGCGCCGAGGTAAAATCTGCAAAGGATATAGAGAATGAAACCATCGCCGCCAAGGTCACCCATAAGGACTTGGTGAAGTTTGGTCTTATCCCCGAGCTTGTTGGTCGTGTTCCGGTTATAACTGCACTTAGCGCTATGGATGAGGAAACACTTATCCGTGTTATGACCGAGCCGAAAAATGCTGTTATTAAGCAGTATGAAGCGCTATTCAAGATGGATAATGTTGAGCTTGAATTTGAGGAGGATGCCCTTAAAGAAATCGCCAAAGAGGCGGTTGAACGCAAAACCGGTGCGAGAGGACTTCGCTCGATTATCGAGGGCGTTTTGCAAAATCTTATGTTTGAAATTCCATCCAAAAAGGATATAAAAAAGGTTGTTATAACCGAGGAAACCGTTTTGGGCGGCAAGGCAAAATATATAAAAGAATAAGTAAAGAGAGCAAATGAAAAATTTGCTCTCTTTTTATATATTTGTTAATAAAAAATTCTTTATTTTTTATATATTATATGCTATACTATATTATGTATATTTATGTTCGCGAAAAGGAGGGCGGTTTGATATGAAAATTTTCAGAATAATTGGTGTTGTTTTGGCAGTTGCAATGTGCTTTAATTTGTGCGGTTGCTCACTTTTCACTGTTGATACAAATGAGCTTCTCTCTCCGCCTGCCTTAACGGGAGAGCTTGCTCCCATAGCTAAAGCGCTCGGTGAAAGGCTTGGCTCGGCTTATACTCTTAAATATCCATCGGGCGGCAATTATCACTCAGCGGTTGTTCAAAACGATATAAACGGAGATGGGGTTTTCGAAGCATTTGCCCTTTATTCCACAGCCGATGGTGATACCACCTATATGAATGTTGAGGCACTCACCCAAGAGAGCGGCTCGTGGAGCTGTGCCGCATCGGCTCAGGTGGTTGCCGGCGGCGTTGAGATGATAGATTTTTGTGACCTCAATGCCGATGGTGTTTTAGAGCTTTTGGTTGGCTTTGAGATTTATGGCGCAACCGAAAAGCAATTAGCGGTTTATTCCTTCGCGGGAAAGGCTCTCTCACAAAGAATGCTCCAAAGATATACCCACTTCTTATGCGAGGATTTAAACAGCGATGAAAAGAATGAGCTGTTTATCATAAACTTCAACCCTGCCGAAAATACAAATATCGCAGCGCTTTATGGTTTAACCGAGCAGGGCATTGATGAGATTTCAAGCTGTCTGCTCGATACCAATATTGAGGCGGTTAATGCTCCGGTCTTTTCAACCCTCTCGAACGGAACCCCTGCGGTTTATATTGATGAGGTTAAGGGCGCGGGCGCAATAACCGAGGTTCTTTATATGGAAAAGGGAAAGCTTGTTAATCCCTTGCTCAGTGTGAACACAGGGCAAAACATTCTAACACTCCGCTCGGCAACAATTCCGGCAAGGGATATAAACGCTGATGGAATAACCGAGATTCCGATTCAGTCAGTGTTGCCATCGGTTTTCTATAAAAACCACGAAACACTTTATTATACCGATTGGTATTCCTTTAACGGTTCGGTGCTCACAAAACAGGTTTGCACAATTATGAACTTTAACGATGGCTATTATCTCACCGTGCCGAATAAGTTTGTTGGAAATATATCGGTGCTAAAGGATATCGATAGAAAGCTTCGTGTTATTTATAAATACGATGCCGAAACCGAAACAATAGGTGAAGAAATCGCAAGACTTCAGGTTGTTGAGGAAAGGCGATGGGATAGTAAGGACTATGATAAAAAGGGTCTTAGCGAGCTTGCTCGAAGCGGCGGATATGTGTTCGCTTATAAGATTTCGGGCGAGGGTGAAGAAAAAGAAAATTTAACCGAACAGTTTATAGAAAGTTTTAAACTAATAGATTAGAGGCGAAGTAAATGAAACGCATACTTATAGCGGAGGATGAAGCGGCTATCCGCGAATTTGAGGCGATAAATTTAAAGAGAGCGGGATATACTGTCGTTGAGGCAGGTTCAGGCGAAGAGGCGCTCGATATTTATGATACCGATGTTTTAGGTTTCGATATTGCCTTGCTCGATATATCAATGCCGGGTATGGATGGCTTCACACTTTGTAAGGAGCTTAGAAAGAGAAGCGAAACGCTCGGAGTTATAATGCTAACCGCGAGAACGCAGGAAATGGATAAGATAAGCGGTCTTATGATGGGCGCTGATGACTACATAACAAAGCCTTTCAGTCCAACCGAGCTTCTTGCTCGCGTTGATTCGCTTTATCGCCGAGTTGAAATGCATTCGGCTAAAAAGATAAATATTTCATCAGATGAAATAACGCTTGGGGAGTTCACTCTCAATATCAGGAGAAGAACACTCACCAAGAGTGGCAAGAACATTGAGCTGACGCAGGTTGAGTTTCAGATGGTGGACTATTTCTTCAACAATCCCGATACCGTTTTATCAAGAAACGATATCTTAACAAGGGTTTGGGGCGCTAACTATTTCGCCGAAGAAAAAATAGTTGACGTTAATATCAGAAGGCTTCGTATGAAGATAGAGGATGACCCATCCGAGCCAAAGCATTTGCTAACCGTTTGGGGCCTTGGCTATAAGTGGGTTAAGTAAAGCAAATAAAAAACACTAAAGGGAGGGAAAGGATATGCAGTTAGAGCTTAAATTCAAAAGCATCGCGATGCGTTGGTTTTTTAATATGTTCTTAATTATGGTTGCGCTTGTTGTTGCTGTGTGTATCGTTTCCTCCGTTGTTTATGTGAATATATATAACGCAAGGGTTTATGACTTGGCGGAAGACTATGCTTCCTCCTTTTCGGCGCTTGAAAGCGCAGGAGAGCAAGGGTTTTATACAACTGCGGTTAACCTTGCAACTTCGTTTGAGCATAAGGATAAAATCGAGGTGCAGGTGATAGATTCTGAAGGAACCGTGCTTGTAACAACAACGGGCTTCCAACCGATTGGCGAAAAAATGCCCGACTATGAAAAGGCGCTTTCTTCGGTTCAGGGTGTTGGCAGCTATATGGGCAAAAATTCCTCGGGTGAGGAAATTCTTGCTTCAACAGTTATTATCAAGAGCCCTGAGGGAAAGGTAATCGGCGCTTATAGATGGGTTACCTCGATGAAGAAGGCAAACCGTAACAATTTCTTCTTTATAGTTATGATTTTCCTTGTTGGAATTCTGCTTTTGGCGGTTAGCTGTTTGTCAGCGCTCTATTTTATTAAGTCGATTGTCAGACCCATTCACGATGTTAGTAACACCGCCCGAAAAATTGCTTCGGGTGACTTTAAGGCGAGAATAGATATAAATAAAAACGATGAAATCGGCGAGCTTTGTGATACCATCAACTATATGGCAACCGAGCTTGATAGAGCCGAAAGTATGAAAAATGACTTTATTTCATCGGTTTCTCACGAGCTCAGAACTCCGCTAACCGCTATAAGAGGTTGGGGCGAAACCGCTCTTGTTTCTCTCGGCACCGATAACGAGTTGGTGAAACGCGGACTTGAGGTTGTGCTAAGCGAGTCGGAGCGCCTTTCGGGGCTTGTTGAAGATTTGCTTGATTTTTCAAGAATGGAAACGGGAAGATTAACGGTTGAAAGCTCGCCGGTTGATGTAACCGCTCTATTGCTCGAGGCGGCAAATATGTATACCGAGCTTTCTCGCCAACAGGGTATAGATTTGATTTGTGCCCACATTCCCGAAACGATAACGGTGCTTGGTGATAAAAACAGGCTCAAGCAGGTGTTTATCAACATTATTGATAACGCAGTGAAATACACCGAGAGCGGCGGTCAGGTGCTTATAGAACAGAGCGTGGATGAGGCTTGCGTTCGTATCTCGGTTAAGGATACGGGTGTCGGCATCCCATCGCAAGACCTTGATAGAGTTAAGGAAAAATTCTATAAGGCAAATAAAACCGTTCGTGGCTCGGGTATAGGCCTTGCGGTTGCCGATGAAATAATAAAGCAACATCAGGGACTTCTCTTTATCGAGAGCGCCGAAAATGTTGGAACCAAGGTTGTTATTGTCTTGCCGCTTTATGTTCCGCAGGAGGAAGAAGTTGTTGAGCTTATGGATTCTTCCGATATAGCACAAGAGGCAGCCGAAGAAATTGAAGAAAAGGATGAATAATTTGGGTAAATACACAGCGATTGGCGGTCAGGCTCTTATTGAGGGCATTATGATGAAAAGTCCTGAAAAAACCGCTATGGCAGTTAGAATGCCAAACAAGGAAATAGATATTACCTATCTTGAAAATAAGAGCATTAAGGATAAAATAAAGTTTTTAAAGCTTCCCATATTCAGAGGAGTTGTCGGCTTTGTTGAGTCTATGATACAGGGCTACAAGGCAATGATGCTTTCGGCGGATAAATCGGGTTTCACCGATTTTGAAGAGGAGGAAAGCGAGAAACTAAGCGAAGAGAAAAAGAATGTTATTGTGAATATAATCATGATAATCGGTGTTGTGCTCGGTGTGGCGCTTGCAGTTGTTCTCTTTATGCTTTTGCCTCGCCTTATAGTTGGCGGCCTCGAGTGGATTTTTAAAACCGATTTTGCAAAGGTCACCCGTTCTCTTATAGAGCAGCTAATAAAGCTAACCGTTTTTGTTGGCTATGTGTGGCTTGTTTCCTTTATGAAGGATATAAAAAGAGTGTTTATGTATCACGGAGCCGAGCATAAAACCATTTTTTGCTATGAAAAGGGCTTAGAGCTAACGGTTGAAAATGTAAGAGAGCAAAAGCGCTTCCATCCAAGATGCGGAACCTCGTTTATGATTCTTATGATTTTAATAAGCGTTGTTTTCACAACAATTGTTCAGCATATATTCCCAAGCATTTATGATATAGCTTGGCTTTGGGTTATAGTTAAAATCCTGATGGTGCCGCTAATATGCGGAGTTGGTTATGAGGTTTTAAAGCTTTGCGGAAAGTATGATAATGTTATAACAAGAATTATTTCCGCCCCGGGCCTTTGGCTCCAAAGAATAACAACGGTTGAGCCCGAGGATGATATGATAGAAATTGCCATTGCGGCGCTTAAGGCTTGTGAGCCCGAAATCCCCGATGTTGACCGCAGTATAGATAACAAAGAAGAGTAAAAAATGACAGTTTTTGAAGCATATAACGATACAAAAAGAAAACTTGAAGCCGCAAAAATCGAAGACTTCGTGTTTGAGGCAAAGCAAATTATCAGGCATATAACAGGCTTTAGCAATGCCGAAATAATTATGAATGCAAATACGAGTCTTACCGAGTTTCAGCAAAACAAGCTCATCGCAATATTAAAGCAAAGAGCTATAAGATATCCGCTTCAATATATCCTCGGTGAATGGGGATTTTATGGCGGAAGCTATAAAGTGGGACCAGGGGTGCTTATCCCGAGGGCAGACACCGAAACTCTAATTGATGTTGCCCTTGATTTTTTAAAGGGCCGCGAGAATGTCACCGTTTTAGACCTTTGCACAGGTAGCGGCTGTATTGCAATAAGCATTGCGCGCGAGAAAAAAAGCGCAGAGGTAACCGCAGTTGAAAAGTATAAAGAGGCTTTGCGCTATGCCGAGGAAAACATCAAAATAAACGAAACGGATAATGTTGAGTTGGTTTTAGGTGATGTTTTAGAGGGTGCCGCAAGCGATAGGAAGTATGACCTTATTGTGAGCAACCCGCCTTATATACCACCAAGTGAAATGGGCATAACTTCTCCCGAGGTTGCCTTTGAGCCTGAAACTGCGCTTTTAGGCGGCGAGGATGGACTTGACTTTTATAGAGCGATAGCCGAAAATTATAAGAACTCCTTAAAGAGCGGCGGAATGCTTATCTTTGAGGTCGGCATAAATGAGGATGTTAAGGTTAAAGAAATTTTAGAAGAAAATGAATTTCAAAATATTGCCTTTAAAAAAGATGCCGATGGCATCAATAGGGTAGTTTTTGGGACAGTTTAAAAGATATAATAAAAGCATAAAATTTAGGAGGTTTTTACTATGTCAGACAAGAAAACAAACGCAAAGGCAAATTTAGAGGGTAGAGAAAAAGCCCTTAAAACCGCAATGGAGCAAATTGAAAAGGAATATGGCAAGGGCGCGATTATGCGTCTTGGCGAGAATGCCGCTATGACGGTTGAGCATATAAGAACAGGCTCGTTAACACTTGATTTGGCACTTGGAATCGGCGGTATCCCAAAGGGAAGAATTATAGAGATTTATGGTCCCGAATCTTCGGGTAAAACAACCGTTGCGCTTCACTGTGTTGCCGAAACACAAAAAGCAGGCGGAACAGCAGCTTTTATAGATGTTGAGCACGCGCTCGACCCCGTTTATGCTGAGGCTCTCGGCGTTGATATTGATTCACTTCTCGTTTCGCAACCCGATTCAGGTGAGCAGGCTTTGGAAATTGCAGAGGCTCTCGTTCGTTCGGGCGCTATTGATATAATCGTTATCGACTCGGTTGCAGCTCTCGTTACCAAGGCTGAAATCGAGGGAGATATGGGTGATTCTCACGTTGGTCAGCTCGCTCGCCTTATGGCGCAGGCTCTCCGCAAGCTCACAGGCGCTCTTTCCAAAACAGGCTGTGCCGCAATATTTATCAACCAGCTTCGTGATAAAATCGGTGTTATTTATGGTAGCAGTGAAACAACAACGGGCGGTAGAGCATTAAAGTTTGCCGCAAGTGTTAGAATAGATGTTAGAAAAATTGAGGCTCTTAAAGAGAATGGTGAGCTTATCGGTTCAAGAACAAGAGCAAAAATTGTTAAGAACAAGGTTGCTCCCCCATTCAAAGAGGCTGAATTTGATATTATGTATGGCAAGGGCGTTTCGCACGAGGGCGAAATTGTCGATGTAGGTCTTAAAACAGGTATCCTCGTTCGTTCGGGCGCTTGGTTCTATTATGGCGAAACAAGACTCGGTCAGGGAAGAGATAATGTTAAAAAGCTCTTTACCGAGAATAAGGAATTGTGTAAGGAAATAGAGGATAAGATTTTCGCCTATTATGAGGGCGAAAAGCAAAAGAAAAACAAGCCCGCCGAGGATGAAGAGGTTATAATGCCAATCGAGGCAGAGCCTGTTGAACGCGTTCGCAAAAAGGTTAACATCGATATCGCGGTTGATGATTGATGAAAATAATCTCAATTTCAAAAGAAAAACAGCATCTTTCTAAAATAACGCTTGATACAGGTGATGAGTTTTTGCTTGATAACGATATTGTCAGCCTTTACTGCTTGCACGAGGAGGACAGTATCACTAAAGAAAAGTGCGAAAGGTATATATTTGAATCGGATGTATCGAGGGCAAAATCGAGAGCCTTTTGGTATCTCGATAGAGGAGCTCTCACTGAAAAGGCGCTTTATGATAAATTAAAGAAAGCAAAGTTTTCCGAAAAGGCAATAGCGGCGGTGATAGCAAGGCTAATTGAACTTAAAATGATTGATGACCGCCGATATGCCGAAAACTATGCCGAAAGATGCGAAAACGCCAATATCTCTAAAAGAGAAACGGTTTTTAAGCTTATAAGCAAGGGTGTTCCTGCCGACCTTGCAAAAGAGGTTGTGGAAAACGAGCAAGTAAGCGAAGAAGAGAAGATAAAAAATCTAATAGAGAAAAAGTATAAGAATAAGCTCACCGATAAAAAGGCGAAAGAAAAGGTCTTTGCGGCGCTCATAAGAAAGGGTTTTTCCTATGGCGCAGTTCGTGAGGTTCTTAAAAAATATATTGAAGAGTTGGAATATTATGAGTAAAGTTTGTATGGTGTCACTCGGTTGCCCAAAAAATCAAGTGGATGCCGAAATGATGCTATATTCCTTAAAGCAGGCAGGTTTTGAAATTGTTTCCGAAGAGGCAGATGCCGATGCGATTATTATCAACACCTGCGGTTTTATCGAGGATGCAAAGAAAGAGGCAATTGAGAATATTCTTGATTGCGCTCAGTATAAGCAGGGCGGAAAATGCAAAGCGCTTATAGTAACCGGCTGTCTTGCCGAAAGATATAAGGATGATGTGACCGAAGAAATTCCCGAGGTTGATGTTTGCGTTGGTATCGGCTCAAATTCTAAAATTGCCGAAATCACCGAGAATGCAATAAAAGGTATAAAGATAAACTCTTTTGGTGAAAAGGAGGACCTTGACCTAAACGGTGAGAGAATTTTAGGTGGACTTCCGTTTACTGCATACTTAAAGGTTGCCGATGGATGCGATAACTGTTGCACCTATTGCGCTATTCCGAAAATAAGGGGTAAGATGCGAAGCCGCAAGATAGAAGAATGTGTTCGCGAGGCAGAGAGTCTTGCTAAACGCGGCGTTAAAGAGCTAATCGTAGTAGCGCAGGATACCACCGCCTATGGCGCCGATATCTATGGTGAGCCAAAGCTTGCCGAGCTTTTAAGAGAGCTTGCAAAGGTTGAGGGTATTCATTGGATAAGAACACTTTATACCTATCCCGATAAAATAACCGATGAGCTTCTCGAAACGATTGCAAGCGAAGAAAAGCTTGTTAATTATCTTGATATTCCGCTCCAACACGTGAATGGTGAAATCCTTAAAAGGATGAATAGAAAGGGCGATAAGGAAAGCCTATCGGCGCTTATTGATAAGATAAGAGCAAAGCTTCCCGAGGTCACCTTAAGAACAACCTTTATAACAGGTTTCCCAGGCGAGACCGAGGAGCAGTTTTGCGAAGTGGCAGAATTTGTGAAGGAAAAGAGATTTGATAGACTCGGTTGCTTTACATATTCGCCCGAGGAGGATACCATCGCCGCCACTTTTGAAAATCAGGTAGATGAGCAAACCAAGGCGGATAGAATGGATAACATTATGGAGATGCAGTTAACCATCGCCGCCGAGAAAAATGAGGAAAAATTCGGAAGCGAAACCGAGGTTTTAATCGAGGGATGGGATGACTACATTAAGTGTTATTTCGGCAGAACCCCTGCCGATGCCCCCGAGGTTGATGGAAAAATATTCTTTATGGCGCATAAGCCACTAAAGATAGGAGATTTTGTTAAGGTGCAGATAAATGACTGCATAGATTATGATTTGTTAGGAGAAACAATATGAACACACCGAATAAATTAACAATCGCAAGAATGATAGCAACCCCGATTTTTATGGCGGTTATGCTAATCGAAACCCTGCCTTATCGCTTTTTAATTTCTTTAGTTCTTTTTGCCGCCGCTTCACTTACAGACATGATAGATGGCAAAATGGCAAGAAAGTATAACCTTGTAACTGATTTCGGAAAATTCTTAGACCCCCTTGCCGATAAGATGCTGACAACAAGCGCATATTTGGGCTTTATCTTTGTTTTCGCAGGAACGGGCTATTGTTGGCAGATGGTTGCAATAGTTTTCATAGTTTTATTCAGAGAGTTTATGGTTTCTTCGCTCCGCCTTGTAACCGTTTCTTCAGGTGGCAAGGTTGTTGCGGCAAATATGTGGGGCAAATTAAAAACTGTTTCGCAAATGGTTGGAATCGTTCTTGCCCTTTTTGCTTATGTTTTAATTGAAGATTTCGGTATAAATAATGCAGGCTTCGTTAACATAGCAAATTTAGTTATTAGTATACTTTTCTGGCTCTCGGCAGTATTATGTATTATATCGGGAATGATATATCTCGGCGCCTGTAAGGAGTATATCGACCCATCGAAATAATATAGGTAGGGAGGCTACCAATTTGTTTAAGAGATTGATTGAGGATGTTAATGCGGTGCGTGACCGTGACCCTGCGGCTCGCAACTTCTTTGAGGTGTTGTTTCTTTATCCCGGCGTAAGAGCGATAAGAATGCATCGAAAAGCGCATTTTTTCTATAAACACAAGCTTTATTTTTTAGCCCGTTTAATATCACAAGAGGCGGTTAAAAAGACGGGTATTGAAATTCACCCCGGTGCTACTATCGGCAGAAGACTTGTTATAGACCACGGCGTTGGTGTCGTAATAGGTGAAACAGCCGAAATAGGTGATGATGTTTTGATTTATCAGGGCGTTACCTTGGGCGGAACGGGTAAGGATGTCGGTAAGCGCCATCCAACCATTGGCAACAATGTTATGATAAGCGCGGGAGCCAAGGTTTTAGGACCCTTTAAAATTGGGGATAATTCCCGAGTTGCCGCAGGTGCGGTTGTTCTTGAAGAGGTGCCGCCCAATTCAACCGTTGTCGGTGTTCCGGCAAGGGTTGTGAAGCAGGATGGTAAGAGGGTTGAACACAAGCCACTCGACCAAATTCATATCACTGACCCCGTTTGGCAAAAGATGGATGCGTTAGAAAAGCGCATCAAAGAACTTGAAAAGCAATTAGGAGAATAGTTATGCGCATTTTTAATACACTTACAAGAAAAAAGGATGAATTTATACCGATAGAGGAAGGCAAGGCAAAAATCTATGCCTGCGGCCCAACGGTATATAACTATATCCATATAGGAAATGCAAGACCGCTTTGTGTGTTTGATGTTTTGCGCCGCTATCTTGAGTGGAGGGGCTATGAGGTTTCCTTTGTTCAAAACTTCACCGATATTGATGATAAGCTTATAAAGAAGGCAAACGAGGAGGGAACAACAGTTCCCGAGGTTGCCGAGAGATTTATCAAGGAATTTTGGGTGGATGCAAAGGGACTTAATATCCGCGAGGCAACCCATCATCCGAGAGCAACCGATAATATTGAGGAAATCAAGAGAATAATCGGCGAGCTCGTTAGCAAGGGCTTTGCTTATGAATCTAACGGAGATGTTTATTTCAGAGCTAAAAAGTTCGATGAATACGGAAAGCTCTCCCATCAACCCCTTGAGGACCTTGAGGCAGGAGCTCGAATAGATTTTGCCGAAATTAAGGAGGACCCGATGGATTTCTGCCTTTGGAAAGGTGCAAAACCGGGCGAGCCTTCTTGGGAGTCGCCTTGGGGTATGGGTAGACCGGGTTGGCATATAGAATGTTCGGCTATGGCGGAGAGATATCTCGGCAAAACCATAGATATCCATTGCGGTGGTCTTGATCTTGTCTTCCCCCACCACGAAAACGAAATCGCTCAAAGTGAATGTGCTAACGGATGCGATTTTGCTCACTATTGGATGCATAACGGATTTATCAATGTTGATAACCATAAGATGTCAAAATCGCTCGGCAATTTCTTCACTGTTCGTGATGTTGCCGAAAAGTATGGCTATGAGCCTATCCGTTATCTTATGATTTCTTCGCAGTATAGAAGTCCTATCAACTATTCGGTTGATATTATCGAGCAGGGCAAAAATGCGCTTGAGCGACTCTACACTTGCCGCGATAATCTCGATTTTGCTCTTTCCAAAGCCGAAGAGGGCGGAGAAAAACCTGAATTTATCGAAAAGAGAAGAAACGAGTTCATCACCGCTATGGAGGATGACCTTAACACTGCCGATGCCTTGGCGGCGCTCTTTAGTCTTGTAAGGGATATTAACACTCTTATCGCTGAAGGCGCAGGGAAAGATGCGCTTTCAGAGTGTGCAAAACTTTTTGATGAACTAACCTTCGTTTTAGGTCTTGTTTATAACCGCAAGGAAGAGGTGCTTGACAGTGATATCGAGGCACTCATTGAGAAGAGAACTGAAGCGAGAAAGGCAAAAGACTTTAAGACTGCCGATGAAATTCGCGATAAATTAAAAGAGATGGGTATTATTCTTGAGGATACCCCACAGGGAGTAAAATGGAGCCGCAGTTAAAAAAAGAGCCGCTTGGCAAAAACTTTTTTATAAATGTTTCGCACCACCACACCTTTGGAACGGATGCGGTGGTGCTTGAACACTTTTCAGCCCCAAGAAAAAAGGATAAAGCTATCGACCTTGGAACAGGTTGCGGAATAATTCCGTTTCTTATGCTGCGTGATAATGCGGTGAAGAGCGCAATTGGTGTTGATATAAGTGAAGAGGCAATAGAGCTTGCAAGCAAAACGGCAGCGGAATTAAACCTTTCTAACTTCACCCCTATTTGCAGTGATTTAAACGATTTAAAGGGTAAGGTGGAGTTCGGATGCCACACGCTTGTAACCTGTAATCCCCCATATAAAAAGGCGGGCGCAGGACTTAAAAATCCTGATAGTATTGAGGCGGTAGCAAGGCATGAGCTCGCTTGCAGTCTTGAGGATATAATCCGTGTTTCAGGAAAGCTCTTACAAACTTCGGGCAGGCTTTGTATGTGCCACCGCCCCGAGCGACTCAGTGAGCTTATGAAACTAATGAGCGATTATAAGTTAGAGCCTAAAAGACTTCGCCTTGTAGCGCAGAGAAAGGGCGAGGAGCCTTGGCTTGTTCTCGTTGAAGCGAGAAAGGGCGGAAATATCGGGCTTAGAATTGAGCCCACCCTCTATGTTGAGGAAAATGGAGAATTTTCACCCGAAATGGTGGAGATTTACGGAGCTTATAAGGAGGCGTATCTTTAATGAGTGCAAAGCTTTATGTTGTCGGTACGCCGATTGGCAATCTCGGAGATTTAAGCCCGAGAGCCGCCGAAGTATTAGAAAGTTGTGACTTTATAGCCGCCGAGGATACAAGGGTGACAGTTAAGCTCCTTAACCATTTGGGAATAAAAAAAGAAATGATTTCTTATTATGAGCATAATAAGAAGGATAAAGGAAAGCAAATCTTATCAAGAATTGCAAACGGTGAAGCGTGCGTGCTTGTTTCTGATGCGGGAATGCCTGCCATTTCGGACCCCGGTCAAGAGCTTGTTGATGAGGCTCATAATGCAGGAATCCCTGTTGAGTCGGTGCCGGGACCGAGCGCGGTTGTAACCGCACTTGCGATTTCGGGTATGCCTTCGGGAAGATTTTGCTTTGAGGGCTTTCTATCGGTTAACAAACCGGCAAGAAAAAGGCACCTTGAGGAAATAAAAAATGAAAAGCGAACAATGATTTTTTATGAAGCGCCGCATAAGCTTTTAGCCACGCTCAAGGATATGCTCGAATGCTTTGGAGATAGAAAAATTGCGGTTTGCAGGGAGCTCACCAAGCTGCACGAAACGGTTATGCGGGTGAGTTTATTGGAAGCGCTCAAGTATTTTGAACATAATGCGCCAAAGGGCGAGTTTGTCTTAATAATTTCGGGTAAGGAAGAAGAGGAAGAGGAAAAATTAACACTAACTGATGCCACCGCCTTGGCAAAAAGACTTATTGAGAGCGGTGAGTCGGTATCAAGCGCCGCAAAGCAGGCGGCCGCCGCCTCGGGCATTAGGAAGAGTGAAATATATAAATTACTTATAGAAGGTTAAAAATATGAACGAAAATATGTTTGTCTTTGAAGAGGAAAAGGAAACTATCGAGCAGGAAGCAACCGAAATCGAAACTGCCGAGGTATCCGAAGAAACAGAAGAACAAGAGAATGTTGAAGCCTTAGAGGAAATTGCCGAAGAGGAAGTAAAGAGTGATGGCAAACCAAGGGGAAAACACGAAGCCGAGCGAAAGGAAAATTTCTTCACTCGCCTTTGGGACAAGTTTTTAGCATTTTGGCAAAGCCGCAAGAAATGGCAAAAGGTGCTTATTATAACCATAACCTCGATAGTGCTTGTTTTAGCTATTCTTCTCGGCCTTTTCTTTGGCATTTTCCGTTATAATTATAGGAACCTCCCCGGCAACAATGAGGACCTTGGTTTCACCTCTATCATTGATAAAAGAATAGTTAATATTGCCCTTTTCGGAATAGATTCAAGAAGCACAAAGTCCTTTGAGGGCCTTTCAGATAGCATAATGATTTTGAGCGCTAACACCGAAACCAAAAAAATCAAGATAACCTCGGTTATGCGTGATTCCCTCGTTCCGATAGAGTATGATGGAAAAACCCACTATAATAAAATAAATTCTGCCTATATGAAGGGCGGTCCCGAGCTTGCAGTTAAAACGCTCAATAAATGCTTTGGGCTTGATATTAAGGAATATGCCACCGTTAACTTCTATGGTATGACCGATATTATAGATGCGGTTGGCGGAATTGAAGCGACCATAACAAGAGGCGAGCTCACCTGCCATAACAATATAAATGTTATGATAAAAGAACAATGTAAGCATATGAAGATAAATGCGAGCAAGTATCTTGTTAAGGAAGAGGGAAAGCAGCATCTTAATGGTGTTCAGGCGGTTGCCTATGCGAGAATAAGATATGCCGCAACCGAGAGCGGAACCAATAACGACCAGGGAAGAACCGAGCGCCAGCGTTATGTTATGGAGCAGCTCTTTAATAAGGCAACAACCCTTTCAAAGTCGCAGTATATAAGCCTTGCAAAAGCGCTTATTCCATGTAGTGAAACCTCGCTTTCCTATGGCGATATTATAAGCCTTGCAACCAAGATTCTCCTTGATTCGCCAACCTTTGAGCAGTCAAGAATTCCGTTGGATGAGTATCAAATGCCATCTAAAAATATTGCTTATGTTGGTTCAAGCGTTTATTTTGATATCGACTATGCGGCAAAGGTGTTGCATGCGTTTATCTATGATGATATTGACCCGAAAACCTATATGGAGCAAAACGGAATCGAGAAGAATGATTGGTATGCTAACAGAATGGGATGGTCCCCAAGCGGAAGACCCTCAACTTCGACAAGCAAGCCAACAACGAGTAGCAAACCGGCTACTTCATCATCTTCTTCGAGTTCATCTTCCAAAAGCTCATCAACATCATCAACCTCATCCACAAGCAGCACTTCTTCCACCACTTCCACCTCTTCAACTGTTACAAGCTCGGATTCAACAACTGATACAAGCTCGATAGTTAGTTCAAGTGAGAGTGAATCTTCCTCAGAGATAGTTAGCAGTGATACAAGTAGCAATAGCGAGCAAACGAGCAGTGATACAACAAGCAGCGATGTGACAAGTAGCGATACGACAAGTAGTGATATATCATCATCCTCAAGCAGTTCAGAGGCCACTTCAAGCAGCACCAGCTCGCAAGCGAGCTCAAGCGCTTCTTCATCGGGTGAGCCTGTATGAGCGAGAAAATGTGTGAAAGCTGCGCAAACTTTCTCTATGATGAGGAATACGATGAGTATTACTGTGATGTAAATCTTGATGAGGATGAAATGGTTAGATTTCTTTCAAATCAACAAAAGCAATGCCCCTACTATAACAGATACGATGAGTACGGAATAGTAAGGAAACAAAATTAGGTAGGTTTAAAATGATATATGTTTATATTGTTGCAAGCGCAGTATTGATGCTTTGCGGCGAATGGGCGTTTGATATATTCAGGCAAAGCTGGTCCTTTTATGGCGTGCCGCTAATATTTATTGGTTTGCTTTTAGCATTTATATTGCTTCATTTAATATTCGTTGTCGCAGTATTGCTGTTAACCAAACCAAAAACGATTAAAAAGCCTTGCGAAAGCTTTTATAGAGCCCTTTTAAAATACACCTTGCCGATGGTTTTTTCGCTCGCAGGTGTCCGCATTGATATAAGTGGAATAGAAAAGGTGCCGAAGGATAAAAGGTTTTTGCTTGTTTGCAATCATCAACACGATTTCGATCCCGCAATAATTTATTACGCGCTTCCCGATAGCGAGATAGCATTTATAGGCAAGAAGGATATTATCTCTCAAATGCCGCTTATTGCAAATGCTATGCTCAAACTAAAGTGTATGTTTTTAGATAGAGAAAATAACCGAGAGGCCGCAAAAACAATAGTTAATGCAGTCAAAGTAATAAAGGCGGATGAAAATTCGGTGGCGCTTTTCCCCGAGGGCTATACAAATCAGACAAACGGAGAGCTGTTGCCATTTAGAAACGGAGCCTTTAAGGTTGCATATAAGGCGCAGGTGCCGATTGTTGTTTGCGCTATAAACAACACAAAAAGCATAGTTAAAAATTTACTTAAAAGAAAAACTGTTGTTGAGTTCCGCGTGCTTGATGTTATCGAGCCGAGCGCCTTTTTAGAACTACATACAAATGAGCTTGGCGATAATATTTATAGCATTATGAATAGCGCAGTTAATGAAATGAAAAAATAAAAGAAGTGTGGATTTTCCACACTTCTTTTCTATTCTTTAATCGTTTCATAGCCTGAAGAGGTTGCCTTGATTATTCTATCGCAAACCTCAAGCGTTTTCTTGCGGTGGGTTATAAATAGCACTGTTTTATCGGGGAGAGCCTTTATGTTGCCAAGCACCTTTGCTTCGGTTGCCTCATCAAGTAGTAAAATCGGAGCGCCATAGATAAGGGCTCGGGCAATGGCAAGTCGCTGAATCTGACCCTCTGAAAGCCCTGCGCCGCGTTCGGCAAGAATGGTATCAAACCCATCGGGAAGAGAAGAAATATAGTCATAAATTTCGGCGTTCTTGGTTGCCTTGATAAGCTCTTCCTCGCTTATACTATCATCAAAAAGGGTGAGGTTATCGCGAATGCTTCCCGAAAGGATAAGATTGCCCTGCGGAACAAAGGCGAAAAGTCCGCGCGAGGAGGAATCAATCGGCGTATCACCATCAAGGGTGAGGGTTCCACTTGTTGCCTCGAAAAGACCCAAAAGCAACTTAAACAGTGTACTCTTTCCGCAACCCGATTTGCCCGTAAACGCAGTGATTTCATTTCTTTTTGCTATAAATGAGCAGTTTTTGAGAGCGTGTTCATCTAAATATGAGAAGTTGAGATTTTCGCCCTTTATAAAGGTGAAATCTTTCTTTAGCTCGGCAGGAGCCTTGTCATCCTCGCCGCTTTCAAGCTCAATAATTCGTTCAGCTGATGCAATAGCCGAATAGTATTGCGGGAGAATTCCCGAAACATTTTGAAGTGGGGTTCTAAGCTGAGATATAAGCTGGAGAAATGCCATAAGTGTTCCGTAGGTCATAAAGCCGCGCGAAATACTTCCTGCGCCCCAAAGGAGAACGGCATAATATCCAATCGTGAATATGGAATAAAGACCTAAATGGGTGATAATTGAAACGTTGTTGCGTTTCATTTTGAGGGTGTAATGCTCCTTCATATAGCTTGACAGCTTTTTGAGGAACGGGGCTTCGCTAACGAAGGATTTTATAACTATTGAGTTTTCAAAGCATTCCTGCAAGAATGAGCGAGTTTCGCCCTCGGTGCGTTGACATTCTTTGTGAAGATATTTGTATCTTTTATTAACAAGGCGACCAACCGCAGGGAAAACAACACCAATTGCGAGAACAATTAGAGCAAAATTGCTGTTTAGCACAAGCAGCGTTCCAACACCCGAAATTATTTTTGCGATAAGCGAGGCGGTGCTTGGTATAATTCCAACAACTGCGCTCACAACAACATCGGTATCCGAGGTGAATCGGTTTAAAATATCGCCCGAATGTCTGCCCGAAAGATTTGCATATTTCTTTCGCATAAGCGAAGAAAAAAGATTTTTCCTAAAATGAATGGTAAGCTTTGAGGAAATATGCACTTTAAGTGCTGAAGAAACTGCGCTCAAAGCAATTTGGAAAACAATTATCGCAAAAAGCCATAAAGCCGAGGTTTTAAGATTACCCGCGCTATCGCCTGTTGCAATATCGAGCACATCCTTCGAAACCAGAGCAAGAGCCACGAAGCTAACCGAAACTATTATGCTGATAACGGTGAGCAAAACAATTGCAGGTATGTATTTTTTAGAATGTTTATAAATCCAAGAAAGCGTATTTATTTGGGAATTTTCATTTTTCATATAAAAAATGCATCCTTTTTTGAACAATTTATAAATTTTATTATATAACAAAATAATTAGTATTGCAAGTCAAAGAGGTTTTGTTGTATAATAGTGGAAACAAGATGTGTTTTCGGAGGAATTTTAAATGGATACTTTTTTTGAACAAATCGTTCCCGTTAAAAAGGATGCAAAGGGAATATTTGCGGTTATAGGAATTTGGGTTGCCGCTATAATTTTAGCTTTCTTGGCTTGGGGCTTCTTAATACCAATGGGCCTTGGAACAATCGGCCTTCTAATTATCGCAGGCATTTTTTATTTTGCGTATAAGCTTTCTTGCCGCTTTAGTGTTGAATATGAGTATATCATAACAAACGGAATACTTGATGTTGATAAAATAATGGCAAAGAGTATGAGAAAGAGAATGCTCACCTTTAATCTTTCAGAGGTTGAAAGCGTTGAGAAGTTTAATCCTAATAAGAAGGATGAGCGCAAATATGCATCAAGCCTTGTGGCTTGTAATAAGACCGACCCGAATGCTTACGTGCTTATAGCATCAAGCGAGGGAAAGGGAACAATCAAGCTCGTTTTATCGCCTGAAAACAGAATGAAAGAGGCTATGAAGAAATTTATGCCCAAGTTTGTTTCAAACAGCGCTTTTAAAGACTAATTGAAATTGGTAATATGATAGGAGATGTCGCTATGTCGGTTTTAACTGCAGGTTCTGTAAGGCAAGCAGAGAAAAGAGCCGTAGGGAGCGGCATCTTTTCTTTTGAAGGCTTAATGAAAATAGCGGGCGAGAGGGTCGCCAAAGAAATCGATAACCGCTATAATATTGAAAACAAAAAAATCGCAGTTGTTTGCGGCAAAGGAAATAACGGTGGAGATGGCTTTGTTTGCGCAAAGGTCTTAAGCGAAAAAGCAAATGTAACTCTTGTCTTACCTTTTGGTGAGCCCGAAACAAAGGATGCGAAAAAGTATTTTTTAGAGTGTGAAGGCTTGCCAATAGAAAAAGAGCTATTGGGAGAATATGATTTTATAGTTGATGCGATTTTCGGAATAGGACTTAATAGAGAGATAACCGATGAATATAAAGATGTTATAGAGAAGATAAATTCAAACAAAGCTATAAAAATAGCAATAGATTTGCCATCGGGCGCCGAGAGTGATACAGGAAGGCTTTTGCCTGCTTGCGTTAATGCCGATTTAACCGTTACCTTTATTGCATATAAACCCTGCCATCTGCTTCCCCCTGCATCGAATTATTGCGGCGAGGTTGTTATTGCGGATATAGGGGTTAAGGTGCCTGCCGCCGATTATAAAATAATCAAGGCGCCAAGGATAGAAAAACGCCAAAAGAATGCCCACAAGGGAAGCTTTGGAACGGGTGTTATCATAGCGGGAAGTTATGGAATGTGCGGCGCGGCAGTTCTTGCCGCAAGGGGTGCGCTTCGAAACGGAATAGGTATCTTAAAGGCAGTAATAAGCGAGAAAATCTATGCGCCATTCACAGTGAGCGTGCCCGAAGCGGTTTGTTTGCCGATAGAAAGTTTTGCAGAAAAAGAAAAATTGCTTACCTTTATAGAAAAAGCAGATGCTCTTTTAATCGGATGCGGAATGGGAAACAATAGCGGCACCGAAAAGGCGTTAAATTTCAGTTTGCAAAATGCGAAATGCCCGCTTGTTATTGATGCCGATGGAATAAATGTGCTCGCTTCACATATAAATATATTAAGAGAGTATCCCTCTCCGATTATTATCACTCCTCACCCCGGAGAAATGGCAAGAATTTTCGGCATAAGTGCCGCCGAAGTGGAGCAAAACCGCATTTACTATGCAAAGAAATTAGCAAAGGAAACGCAAATAACCGTTGTGTTAAAGGGTGCTAACACCATCGTTGCGACCGCTGATGGCGAGATATATTTCAATATAACGGGAAATCCCGGAATGGCAACGGGTGGCAGCGGCGATGTTCTCGGCGGAATAATTTTGAGCTTGTTAGCGCGTGGCTTTTCGCCCGAAGAAGCGGCAAAGGGTGGCGTTTATCTCCACGGAGCCGCAGGAGATAGAGCAAAGGAAATCTATGGGGAGGAGGGGCTATTGCCCTCGGATATAATCAACAACTTGTAGTTAGCAAGGAGCTTTGATTATGAAAAAATTGATTTTACTTTTTATCCCACTTCTTTTACTTGCAGGCTGCTCGAAAGCGAGCAACATAAAGCCCGTAACAAAAGGAATAGAGTTTGATACCCGCGTTTGTTATTATAACGAGTGTTATGAAGCGAAAGGCAGTATAGATAGTAACGGAGATATGAGGTTCACTATAACCTCCCCCGAAAATATAGCAGGGTTAGAGCTGTTGCTTAGTGGCGATAATGTAACCGCAAGCTTTGGCGGAATGGAATATAAAAACGAAAATCCGCAGCTTTTCGGCGCGTTTGGGCTAATCAATAAAATCTTCATTGATATAAGGGAAAAGAACGGGAAGGTTTTGGTTGATGATAACGAATATTCGGTTGAGGGAAGAGCCGATGGCAGCGAATATGACCTGATAGTAAGCACGCAAGGCTTGCCGATAGAGCTCGATGCCGATAGAGGCGACCTCGAAATGAGCTTTTTAAATGTTAAATTGATAAATTAAAAACAAGGATGACCGAGGTCATCCTTGTTTTTTATTTATATATTTTTATTCAAATTCTATTGTTCCAACAGGCTTGGGAGTTAAATCCATAAGAACTCGGCTGATGCCCTTAACCTCGCTTGTGATGCGAGCGGTAATCTTATGAAGAACGGGATAGGGGATTTCCTCTATTGTTGCGCTCATAGCATCGGTTGTGTTAACTGCGCGGATAATTGCGCACCATCCATCAAGCCTCTTTCCATCGATAACGCCAACTGCGGTCATATCGGGGATGGCGATGAAATACTGCCAAACCTTTTCGGCAAGTCCGCAAATATCGAATTCTTCACGAAGAATTGCATCAGCTTCACGAAGAGCCGCTAATCTATCGCGTGTGATAGCGCCAAGGCAACGAACACCAAGACCTGGGCCGGGGAATGGCTGGCGATAAACCATTGCGTGCGGAAGACCTAATGCCTCACCAACAACGCGAACTTCATCCTTGTAGAGAAGCTTAACGGGTTCAACAAGCTCCATTTCCATTTCTTCGGGAAGACCGCCAACGTTGTGGTGTGCCTTTACACCGTCTGACTCGAGAA
>JAFSIJ010000062.1 GCA_017439845.1 Clostridia bacterium
AAGAGCTCCCGTAGGCTCATCAGCAAGGATAATATCGGGATTATTTACAATAGCACGTGCAATGGCAACTCTCTGCATCTGACCTCCCGACATCTCACTAGGCTTTTTATTTATTTGCGATTCAAGGCCAACCATAAGGAGCGCCTCTTTTGCCCTTCTGCGACGTTCGGCATTAGAAACGCCCGAAAGCGTGAGCGCTAATTCAACATTCTGTAGTACAGTTTGATGCGGAATAAGATTATAGCTTTGAAAAACAAAACCTATGGAATGATTGCGATAACTATCCCAATCACGATCACTAAAGTCCTTTGTAGAGCGCCCATTTATAACAAGGTCGCCTTCGCTATAATGGTCAAGACCACCGATGATGTTAAGCATAGTGGTTTTACCGCAACCCGAGGGACCCAAAATGGATACAAACTCACTTTTTCTAAAGCTTAAATCTATACCCTTAAGCGCATGAACGGTACCGTCACCCGCAGGATAGTCCTTTACAATATTTTTAAGTTCAAGCATTAAACGGTTACTCCTTTTCGGTTGATACATATTTGTATATCTGCTCCATACGCTCATCTAAATCAGATGCAATTTCTGCGCATTCGAGCAGTTCTTTTTCTATTAAGTTATGATGAGCAACATCCTTTTTATATTTGATTTTATGCTCAAGACTTGCCCACCAATCCATTGAAATAGTGCGGAACTGCACTTCAACCTTCATATATCGCTTTTCATCGTGCAAAAAGATTGGAATTTCAATGATTAAGTGCAGACTTCTGTAGCCGTTTGGCTTTGGATTTTTTATATAATCCTTAACCTCAATAAGCCTAACATCGTCCTGTCTTAAAAGCGCATTTGAAATGGCATATATATCCGCAGGAAATGCGCAAATAACTCTTATACCTGCAACATCATAAATGTATTTTTCTATGTTTTCTACGGTAAGCTCAAGATTTTTACGCAAAAGCTTATCTGTAATACTTTCAATCGACTTTATTCTTGATTTAACCGTTTCAATGGGGTTACGGTCGTATTCAAGCGACAATTCCTCGCTTAAAACATTGAATTTTGTTGCAACCTCCATCATTGCACATCTATAGTATGCAATAAGTTCCTTAAAAGGCGCAGAAAATTCTTGCAACCACTCTTTAACCTCTTGTTTTGGAAGTTGTGAAATCAACAGTTTTTCAAGATGTTCGTTTTTGGTTTTTAAAGGCATATTGATCCCCTTTATACAACAATTTCCTATATTTTACCACATATAAAGTATTATGTGCAAACAAATTATGAATTTTTATAAAAAAGAGGAACCAATTTTTCGGTTCCCCCATAAAATCACTTTTTAGGTCTCTTAATTTTATTAAGCTTTGCGTTAATTTCAAGCAATTGCTCCTTGGTAAACTTAGCATCGGTCATTCCACCCATTAAAGTAAACAGACGGAGAACAGTAAATCCACCCATCATACTCATCATTTCGGGACCAACCTCGAAGCCCATAGCTTCAACCTTGCCTTCCTTACCCTTGTCACCGAGCATCTTGCCTGCAAGCCCCATGAATAACATTTTGCCCTGCATAGTAGCGAGAACGTCACTCATTTTATCATTAAGCGAGAGATATCCCTCGGGAGCATCAATATCAAACCAGTTAAGGATAGCGCCCTTCTCTTTAAGGCGGTAGGACTCGTTAAAGGTTTCAACCTTACGGATAACGGCTTCATCCGTGTAGTCACCAGCAACGGCAACAAGCTTTGTTTCACCGCAGTTGGGAACATCAAAATAGAAGAAATGATCTTCCGCACACTTTTTACCAAGGCTTTCTCCGTTTGCAAAAAGCTCAACCTCAGGAAGGTTAGAGTAAACTTAAGCTTAACCACGAAGGCTATAAGTCGGTTGCAAAGCAGCTTGCAGATAAATTTGGCTTCGAAAAGGTAGCAATCACACTTCGTAGCTCTATTTCGGCTAACGATAACGATTGGGCAGGTATGCTATATGATGGTGAGAATTATTGTTTCTCCAAGACATATCATCTGCATATCGTTGACCGCGTAGGCGGTGGTGATTCCTTTGGCGGCGGACTTATATATTCCTTAATTAACGGCAAAGCCACACAGGATGCTATAGAATTTGCAGTAGCGGCTTCCGCGCTTAAGCATACGATTGAGGGTGACTATAACCGCATCGGTGTTGCCGAAGTTGAAAAACTTGCGGGCGGTGACGGTTCGGGCCGCGTTCAAAGATAATAATTATTAAATTTAAATCCCAAGTCGATTGACTTGGGATTTTTTATATGATAAAATAGCCGTTATGAGGTGATTGT
>JAFSIJ010000063.1 GCA_017439845.1 Clostridia bacterium
GTCACACTCTCTAAGGGTGCCCGACCAGCACTGGGACAGGGCAAAGGGAACAAGGCCTATAAGCATTATGTTAAGATAATCCTTGGCATAATTTAAAGCCTGCACCCTATCCTCGGCAGTACCCTCCCCCTTAAGATAGAGGAATATAAGATTTTCCCCAAACAGCAGCAAAACGCCGATACCAACAGCCGATATAATTAGGGCAAGATATATTTTAAGGCGGAAGGAGCGCTGAACACCCTCGTTATCGCCATTGCCGTAGAACTGGGCTGAAAAAATACCCGCACCCGAAACAATGCCGAAAATGCAAAGGTTAAAAACAAAAAGCAGGGTGTTAGAAACGGTAACGCCTGTCATAGGCAGGGTGCCAACGGCGCCCACCATAACGTTATCCAGCATATTTACAAGATTTGTTATTCCGTTTTGCGCCATTATGGGCAGTGTTAAAACCAGCACCTTTTTATAAAAATCCCAGGTGCCGAAATGTTTTTTAAGCATTATAAAAACCTCTAAATTTGCTTTCTTACCACTTCGTACTCATCGTCGTTGCGGTAATAGGGGCAGTCCTTATAGTCGCGGGATAAAAGAGAGACAAATTCATCCTCATCCATCGCCGCCATGCAGATATATTCTTCTAACTCTTCATCGAAGGCATAGTTTATACAGCTTTCACAGTGCATAAAAATCTCCTTATTAACATTCGTTGTTTTCTTTTATTGTTTTAATTGAAGAAATCAACATTCTACGAATTTTTCCACATTGGTTTTTATGTATTTTAAAATCTTCTTCCGAAATGCAATCCGTTTCGGCGAGAAGCTCCAACCAATATTCTGTTTCAAAGCATTCTTTCAAAGAAATCTCCAGTTTTGAAATAAAATCTCTTGTTCCTTGTGCATATTGCGCCTCATGCAAGTTTGCTCCAATTGATGTTGCCGAACGAAGGAGTTGGTTTATTAAAACTCCCTCTTTTCGCATTTCTTTTAACCTTCGGCAAAGAAAAACTATATCTTTTGCAAATTTCTTTGAAATTAGTCTTAATTCACTTTCAGCCACTCTTTTTTCCTTCTTTGAACAGTTATATTCTTTGCTTCGCAAAGAGTGATATTTTGCTTTTTGCAAAGTTATATGAAAACCTTTGGTTTTCGTGATATTTTATTCGCTTTTAAGTTCGCGTTAGCGAATATAACGATGCGCAGCATCATATCACTGTGAAACAATATCACTCGCTTGCTAAAGCGAATAAAACTACCCAACTTCCTAAGGGAAGTTGGGTAATCGGTTAATGTCTTTTCTTAAAACCGTGGCGGTTATCTCTTTTGCGGGGAGCTTCATCCTCGCCGCCGTCTTCAACCACTGCGCCCTCAATTTCAACGAGAGCATCACGGCGGGAAAGGTTCAGTCTGCCCTGGTCATCAATTTCGGTTACCTTAACAATAACCTCATCGCCAACGTTAACAACATCCTCAACCTTTTCGGTGCGCTTAACATCAAGCTTTGAAATGTGAACAAGGCCTTCCTTACCGGGTGCGATTTCAACGAATGCACCAAAGGTCATAAGGCGGGTTACCTTGCCCTTGTAAATGGCGCCGATTTCGGGGTCATTTGCAATGGTTTCAACAATCATAAGCGCGCGCTTTGCATCATCGCCGTCAACTGCGGTAATAAATACCTTACCGTCATCATCAATGTCGATTTTGCAGTTGCAGTCGGCCTGAATCTTCTGAATAACCTTGCCGCCCGAACCGATAACCTCGCGGATTTTGTCGGGATGAATGGTGGTCTGAAGCATTTTAGGAGCATATTTTGAAAGCTCAGCTCTGGGTTCAGCAATTGCCTTGAGCATAACGTCATCAAGAATGGTGAGCCTTGCCTTGTGGGTTTTCTCTAATGCTTCCTTAATAATAGCGGGGGTAAGACCGTGAACCTTTAAATCCATCTGGATTGCGGTGATACCCTTGTGTGTACCTGCAACCTTAAAGTCCATATCGCCGAAGAAGTCCTCAAGACCCTGAATGTCAACCATAGTCTTAAAATCATCGCCCTTGGTGATAAGACCGCAGGAGATACCTGCAACGGGAGCCTTAATGGGAACACCTGCATCCATAAGAGCAAGGGTTGAGCCACAAACGGAACCCTGAGAGGTGGAGCCGTTGGAGGAAAGAACCTCGGAAACAAGGCGAATGGTGTAGGGGAATTCGGTTTCATCGGGAATAACAGGTAAAAGCGCTCTTTCAGCAAGCGCACCGTGACCTACCTCGCGGCGACCTGGGCCACGTGAGGGCTTGGTTTCGCCAACGGAATAGGAAGGCATATTGTAGTGGTGAATGTAGCGCTTTGATTCCTCGCTGTCAATACCATCGAGAATCTGAGAATCGCGGATAGAGCCAAGTGTTGCAATGGTTAAAACCTGTGTCTGACCGCGGGCAAAAAGACCTGAACCGTGAACTCTGGGGAGGAGACCTACCTCGCTGTAAAGAGGACGGATTTCATCCATACCACGGCCGTCAACACGCTTGCCCTCATCATAGAGCCAGCGGCGAACAATAAGCTTTTGAAGCTTGTACATGCACTCATCGATTTTTGCGGTTTCCTCGGGGTATGTTTCATCGAGAGCCTCGTGAACGCGGTCGTAAATGGGACGAAGGCGCTCATCGCGAACCAATTTATCATCGGTATCAAGAGCCAGCATAACATCGGCTTCTGCAAGGTTTTTAACTGCCTCAAACATTTCCTCACTGGGGTAGGTGTTCTCGAAGGTGAATTTTTCTTTACCGATTTCGGCTA
>JAFSIJ010000064.1 GCA_017439845.1 Clostridia bacterium
CACTCATGAGTTTAAGATGCTTCCTAAAAAAGCACTTGGCGAAGTTTTCGGCGCCCTTTCCAAAATGCCCTTCCGTTGCTGCCCTGTTTATCTTGAGGGCGTTTGGGGCGGTCAATATGTTAAGCGCCTTAGGAATGTTCCCGATTGCATGAAGAACATCGCTTGGGTTTTTGACCTCATTCCTATGGAGGTAAGCATTCGCGTTGTTATGGGCGATGAAATTATCAGCTTCCCCTTCTACTCCTTCTTACAGAGTGCTGAGGAAAACATTATGGGCGAAAAATGCGTTAAAAAATTTGAAGGCTTCTTCCCCATTCGCTTTAACTATGATGACACCTTCCACAGCAGCGGCAATATGTCAATTCAGGTGCATTCCGGTGCTGATTACAACAGAGAAAACTTCAACGAGTTCGGTCGCCAGGATGAAAGCTACTACATCGTTGATGCAGGTCACGGCGCTAAAACCTACCTTGGCTTTAACGATGATATTGACCCCGATGAGTTTATTGCTCTTGCAAAGAAATCGGAAAAAGACCATTCTGTTATTGATTACAAAAAATATATCAACGCTGTTGACTCTAAGCCCGGCGTTCAGGTTATGATTCCCGCAGGTACAATTCACGCTTCGGGTCAAAACCAAGTTATTCTTGAAATTGGTAGCCTTACCGTTGGTTCTTACACCTACAAAATGTACGACTACCTGCGCCTTGACCTTGATGGAGTTCCGCGCCCCATCCATTCCTACCACGGCGAGCGCGTTTTAAGAAAAGAGCGCAACACAAAGTGGATTAACGAAAACGTTGTTCAAAAGCCCCGCACTGTTAGAGAGGGCGAAGGATGGAAGGAATCCATCATCGGTGAGCACGACCTGCTTTACTTCAGCTTAAGACACCTTGAGTTTGAAAAGGAAATTGAGGATAACACTGATGGCCAGTTCCATGTTCTTTCTCTTGTTAACGGTCACTCTGTTGTTGTTGAATCTATTGACAACCCTGAACTTTGCTACAAGCAGAACTATCTTGATATTATCGTTGTTCCTGCTTCCGTTGGCAGATACCGCATTCGTAACCTTTCCGGTTGCCCTGTAACCATTCATAAGACAATGCTTAAACCCGGCTTTGAAGAGGACAATCTTTAATAGGAGGCGCTCTTATGAGCTGTAAAAGCCAATGTATTGTTGCCCTTGATATGGGCGGAACATACATAAAATATGGTCTTGTTAATGATAATCTTTCGGTTTTATGCGACGGCAGCGTTCCTGCCGATTCGCATGACAGCCGCGAGGTTCTGCTTGACCGACTTAGTGAGGCCATAGCCAAAGGTCTTAAAGCCGCGAAGGATAACGGCCTTTTTGTTCGCGGTGTTGCTATAAGCACACCCGGTCCCTTTGATTATGCCGCAGGCGTAAGCCATATGGTAGGTAAATATGACGAAATTTACGACATTGACCTAAGAAGCGAATTTCGCCGCCGCGCAGATTTGCCCCGCGACCTGCCTATAGAATTTATGCAGGATGCGGCCGCCTTTTTAAAGGGCGAACATGAAATAGGTGCCGCGAAGGGCTATAAAAACTGTATGTGCGTAACCCTCGGTACCGGCACAGGCTATGCCTGCATTATTGAAAATGAGCTTTTGCTAAACGATCGCAAGGGTCCTTACTATGTTCTTGCAAGGCAACCCTATAAAAACACAGGCAAACTTATTGAGGAAATTGTTTCGGGCGTTGCTATTACAAAAACCTATGGTATGGATGCCAAAGCCTTGGCCCAAAAGGCAAAAAGCGGTGATAATGATGCAATAAACGCCTATTTTTACCTTGGAAAGGTACTTGGCGAAGCACTTTTAGAGGTTGCTGAAACCAAAAAGGTAAACTGCCTTGTTATCGGCGGCCAGATTTCAAGGGATTTTGATTTGCTTTATGACGGAATTTTAGCGGGGCTCGGTAAATTAGGCGAAAATATTACAATTGTTCCTGCAAAAAATCCTGCAAATGCCGCCCTTATCGGCGCTG
>JAFSIJ010000065.1 GCA_017439845.1 Clostridia bacterium
ATATCGCCATCGGCAAAGCGAACACCGGGGGTTACTGTTAAGAACTTCTCGCCGCAGGTTTCGTGCACCTTGCCTGCTTCAAGCGGTGAGCAAACAACACCATCAAGCCCTGCAACCATTGCATTATGGGCATAGTGCATAACAACCTTATCAATAGGTTCTTTTATGAGCAAGTCATTTTCCATTCTCTCCTGGTCGGTAGAGGTTAACTGAGTAACTGCGATAAGCAAGGGTCTTGTTCCATCGGGGCGAGTAAGTCCCTCGAGGGCCGCCTGCATCATAGTGATGGTTCCTGCGGCATGGAGGTTGGTCATATCAACATCAAGGCCTGATAAAACTGCCATACTCTTTTTAACCGTATTAGGAATATCGTGAAGCTTCAAATCAAGGAAGATCTTATGACCTCTTGCCTTTATTTCCTTAACGATTTGCGGACCTTCCGCATAATAAAGCTCCATACCGATTTTAACAAAAGGCTTTGTATCGGTGAACTTATCAAGAAAATTCATAACTGCTTCTTTACTTGCAAAATCGCAAGCAACAATAACATCCTTACCCATTAGTGAGCGCCTCCTATAATTTCTTTTAAATCTTTTATTCCGTATTTTTCCATAACGCGTGGTAAGTCATTTATAATATCTCGGCAGGCAAAGGGGTCAACCAAATTTTGCGCACCCACTTCAACTGCGGTGGCACCTGCGAGCATCATTTCAATAACATCTTCGGCAGTTGCAATTCCGCCCATTCCAACAATCGGAATTTTAACCGCATCAAAAACCTGATAAACCATTCTAAGCGCAACAGGTTTTATTGCCGGTCCCGAAAAGCCGCCCATTTTATTGGCAATTATCGGCTTTTTGGTTTTAATGTCAATTCTCATGCCGAGAAGTGTATTTATAAGGCTTATTCCATCAGCACCTGCATCCTCGCAAGCCTTGGCAATCGACACTATATCGGTTACGTTTGGAGAAAGCTTGATAATTATCGGCTTATTTGTTTTTGTTCTGACTGCTCGTGTTACCTCGGCGGCTGCATCAGGTGAAGTTCCAAAGCTCATTCCGCCACCGTGGACATTAGGGCAAGAAACGTTAACCTCAAACCAACCGATTTGGTCTTCAACATCCAACCTTTCAACAGTATAAGCATAATCTTCAACCGAAAATCCGCTTACATTTGCCATAACAGGTTTGCTGAAACAGGCCTTGAGTTTTGGAAGTTCTTCGGACAAAACCTTATCAACACCCGGGTTTTGAAGGCCAACCGCATTGATAAGCCCTGCCTCACATTCGGCAATTCTCGGTGTTGGGTTTCCAAATCTTGCATCTTTCGTTGTGCCTTTAAAAGAGAAGGAACCAAGGCAGTTAATATCGTAAAGCTCGGCAAATTCATAACCAAAGCCAAAAGTTCCGCTTGCGGGGATAATCGGATTATCAAGCACTACACCGCAAAGCTCTACCTTTGTGCTTACCATATAATCTCCTCCCTTTTAAGAACAGGCCCATCCTTGCAAATTCTCTTGTTCCCGTATTTTGTTTTACAGCTGCAGCCCATACAAGCACCAAAGCCGCAACCCATTCGTTCTTCAAAGCTATATTGACCCGATGTTGTAACACATTTTTCTATTGCTCTGAACATAGGCTCGGGGCCGCAGGTATAGAAATAGCTGTATTCTACATCTTCCATAGCATCAGTAACAAAGCCTTTAACTCCATAGCTTCCATCGGCAGTGGCGACCTTTACTTTAACACCAAGCTCTATAAAATCTTTTTCGGCAAAGATTTCGCTCTTTGTGTTAAAGCCTAAAATTACCGTTACCTTTTTGCCCTCAGCTATAAGCTTTTTAGCGAGATTATATAGCGGTGGAACACCCACGCCTCCGCCAATTAGAAGCG
>JAFSIJ010000066.1 GCA_017439845.1 Clostridia bacterium
AGGTGTGGTAGCGGGTTGGAATGATTGGCAAAAGAGCCTCTACTATATAACAAAACCTGAACTTTACACAATTCAGTATCAAATGCAAATTTATCTCAATCATGCAACTGAAATCCAAAAACTTGTTTCGGAAAATCCAAGCTTCAAGGGAAGTATAGAATCAATCCCCGTTGAAACATTGAGATATGCGATGGCGGTAATTGCAACTATTCCCGTGCTGTTGATATTCCCTTCAATGCAAAAGTATTTTTCAAAGGGAATAGCAGTTGGCTCGGTTAAAGGATAAAAATTAGGAGGAAATTTTTATGAAAAGATTTATAGCATTATTTTTGGCATTGCTTTTCGTTTGCACCTGTTTAGTGGGTTGCTCGGGCGGAGGCGACGATGAATCAAAGGAAGTTGAGCTTAAGTGGTATGTTCCTATTGGTCAACAAGAGGAGCTTAAGAGAGCAAATGCCTATATAAATGAGGTTTTGGCAGAGCTTTTGCCGAACACCACACTAACATTTGTTCAAGATGCAAATTTTTCAAGCAAATGGTCAATGTGGATGGCATCAAGCGAGCCGATTGATATTGCTTATACCGGATATATGGTATCAATGATAAACGAGGCGGCTGCTGATTCATATTTAGAGCTTGATGAACTTATTGACGAATACGGTCCCGCAATTAAAGCGGAAAGAGAAGAGTTTGCTGCCGATTATGAAACCGGTGTATATGCAGGAAAAACCTATGCTATTCCTAATCTTCAGCCAATTCTTCATCAAACAAGATTTATGCAAATTCCGGCAGAATTATATGAATATTTTCCTGCAAAGGAATTTTTAGCTGAGGCAAACAAGAACGCTAAAACAACCGAAAAAATGTATGAACTGATTACACAGTTCTTAAAAACGATTTTTGATAAGGGGCTTGCAAATACCGATACAATAGCCGAAACATTTGATGTTTTCCATATGCCTTCATCTTTGGTTTCGCGTGGATATGACTGGATAGGTTCCGAAAGAACAGGGGCTTGGCTTTGCTATGATGCATTTGCAGAGAATCCTGAAATTGTAAGTTTCTTTGAAACGGAAGAATATAAGCTTTATATGAAGTATGCTGCTCAGTGGTATCAGGCAGGTTATATTCCAAAAGATGTAATGGTTTCCTCTTCGGGTACATCTAACCGCAGCGAAATATTTAAACTTGGTAAGAACGAAATCAGATTCAATGAAATCAGCGAAGGCATAAAAACCTATACCGATGAAAAGGGTAATATAACCGATTATGTATTGCTCTTAGATACCTATGATCAAATGTTTAACGGAACGGTTCTTTTTGGTAGTTATGCAACATATACCTGTTTGCCTTACACTTGTAAAAACCCTGAAAGAGCTATGAAGCTTATAAACTTGCTCAAAACCGAAGAGGGAAATGAACTCTTTAATGCAATTATTTATGGTGTTGAGGGAAGGCATTATACAAAGGATGATTCAGATCCAAAGGATATAGTTGCAAACGGAGAAGGCTATATTATTCAACCTGACTCGGGTGACCTTTATGGTATACCGCACTGGATGGTTGGTAATGTTTATAAGGCATATCGAACACCAAATATCCTTAAAGGACAAAAGGAATATTGCTATGATTTTGTGACTAATATCAAACCTAATAAATGCTTTAACACAAAATACAAGGGATTCCAAATAGACCTAACCGATAAAGCAACCGATATTCAAAATATTTCGGATACAGTTACCGAATTTAATGATACCTTGCTTTACGGTGTTAAGGGCTCGGGATATCAGGCGTATTATGATTTATTTATTAAAGAGCTTAAGGCTAATGGAATTGATGATATTAAAAAATATGCGCAGGAAAAGGCAAACGAATATATAAAGAAATAATCAAAGGAGAAACACAGTGAGAAAAATTAATCACCTGTTTAAGAGTGTTGTAGCTGTTACAATGTGCTTCTTTCTTTTTGTATCTTTCTCGTTTGTATGTGTAAACGCAGCCGAGGCAGTCACCTTCAGTTTGGATTGTGAAGACTATTTGCCGGGCAACGAAATAACTGCTATTTGTAGTGTAAAAGATGTAACAAGCATCGGCGGATTTGTTATAAAGGTTAATGTACCACAAGAGTTTAGCTTTGTTAATGATTCTTTTGTGGCAATAAATGAAACGATAACCGATGCAAATGTCCGCTTTGCCGAACAAACAGGTATCCTTTATGTAGTATGGGAAACCTCAGCAGGCAAAGGAATAAAGGCGGATGGCGATATATTCAAGGTGAGATTCAGAGCTGTAACCGCAGTTGCCGAAAGCTATGATTTTCCATTTGAAGTGACCGAATGTTATACCGATGATTTGAGCCCTAAAAATATAATAACTCAAACTCAAAAGGGTGTGACTAAATTAGCCACAAATAGCAAAATAACATCGGTGATAGACAAAATCAATGCCATCGGCACTGTTAAATATACTGATGAATGCGCTCAAAAAATCATTGCTGCCGAAGAGGCATATAGATCATTAATGGTGGCTGAACGCAAAGCGGTTAGCAATTATCAAAAATTGCTTGATGCGAGAAATGCCTACGAAGAATTAGCCAAAAAGCATATCGAAGACAGTGAAATAAAGGCCGCTGAGGCTTTTAGAAAAACTCATAAAGCAATTTTAAGCAAAACAGTGAAAACACTTAAAATTTCAGATAAAAAATCATTGGAAAAGGCTCTCAAAGAGTGGATGGAATTGCCGAGTAATACTCAAAAGGCATTACTGATAGAGGAAAAGAATCTGTTGAATAAACTATCCACTCGAATGAAAGAGCTTGAAAAAATCGCAGAAGATGAGCTCGCTGAAAAAGAACTCAAGGAGGAAGCGAAAAAATACGAAAAGCAGTTAAAGAAAGATTGGAAACAAATTTTTGCTTTAACCACCAAAACTGTTTCACCCGCTTTTAAGCAGGCAATTGAAAATGCGTTAACCGAGGCAGAGGGATATTGTCTTATGAATTCGTATTGTGAGGAATATTTATCGGATGAAATCAAGTTTTTAAATTCCCTCTTAGAAAAAGTCAAGGAGCTCGAAGAAGAGGAAAATCAACCCGATGTATTTAATGCTGAAAAGTTTTTAAAGCATTTCGGATACTTGTTCGAAATGAGTGTTGATGATATAACTGCGGATGATATAGAAGATATTCGAATTGCATATCAGCTATTGCAGTTGCTTGATGCCGAATCCCTATCAAAGCTTTCTAAGGAAGCGGCATTGCTTGATCAATTTATGGCAAAAGCCGATGAACTTGAGCAGGCTGAACAAGAAAGTGTTGAGGATACTGATAGCTTAATTTCGGATGGAACGGATAAGGTGATAACCCAGATTCAAACCGTTCCGGGCGGAAGTGTTTATAACATTCAAACCGAAGAAACGGATGTGAATCTTTCGGCAACGGATGATTCTAAGGGAATATTTATAAGGTTAAGTATAGTAACATTAATTTCGCTTTTAGTTTTTGTTGTATCCTTAGTGAGCTACTTAATATTGAAGCGAAAGGATGAAAAAGGAGGGCAAATTGATGAATAAATTTTCTTTTTCAAAAATAATTTTGCCCTGTATACTTATAGTTTCGGTTGTTTGCGCGACCTTTGCTCTTGGCGGAAAGGTTTCGGGTGAACCACCTGTTTACACAGGTGACATTAAGGTTACAAACCCTGAAATGAACTTTATTACTATGGACACCTCGGAAAATGATATGGTGTGGGTGCCGATTAGTAGCTTTGAACAAGGAAATGGCAAATATACTATAAGAAGTAATACTTATTGTGCGTGGTATCAAAATGATGATATAGCTTTCGCGTATAATCAATTTAATATTGGTAGCGGAAAGAATGATAAGCTTGAATATCGTGTAACGGTTAATTCGCATAAGCCCGATACAAAGGGTGTTAGTGTGCTTCACCAAAACGCTTCGATTGGTATTATGATGCGTGATTCACTTGATCCTAATGGAGCAGAGGTTTTCCTGCATATAAGACCGCAGGGAGTTATGATGGTCTATAGACCGGTTAAGGGTGATGCTAGCTTCGCGAAATATACCTCGATAGGTGAACAATATCCCACTGAACTAAAGCTTGTAAGAGAAGGCAAGAAGTTCACAGGATATTATAGAAAAGCAGGAACTCTTGTATGGTCAGAGGTTGCTTCATGTGCGGCAGTATTCAATGGCCCGACATACGCAGGATTAGCGCAACATTCTATTGAAGAAAAGGTTATCGGTAAGGCTGTTTGCAGCGAGGTTCAAATTGAGGGCAACGGTACTTATTCGGGTAATACTGAAGAAGACAATACAACTTCTTCAAAACCCGAAGAGGTTGATCCGGGCCCTGAGGATGCACCTGCTTCAGAAAACATTCTTCTTCGAGAAACCTTCTCGGATGGTAGCCTAACCGATGGAAAAGAAAGCAAAACCAACCCAATATGGAAGGATACCACGGGTAAGGAAATTATTTATAGAAGCGAGAATAATCGTGTCCTGTCAAAAGAGTTTGCCGATGGATATGACTTTATAGGCGACCAGCACTGGACTGATTATGAAGCATCGGTTGATGTTGAATTTACAAATCTTTGTAATGCCGAGGCAAAAAATGTATTTTCTTTCTATTTTAGACATATAGAGCAAAATTATTATGGTTGCTTTGATTATTATGTCAGCATTGAAAGTTGCGATTTAAAGGTTGGCGGCGCTATTCAAAAGGATGAAGCGGGTAATGTTATGAGAACACAACGAATGGTTCTCTATAAACGCCAAAGAGCAAAGTTTGAAACAGCAGGAACCGCGCTTGTCACTATCGATAATATTGGAAGTATGTTGGGTGACGGAAAGCTACATACTTTAAAAGTAAAAGCGATAGACAATCATTTAATCGTTTTCCTTGATGGAAAGGAAATGATTGATTATTATGATGAAGCCTATAATATGAATCTTAAAGGAAATGTGGGAATAGAAACAGCTAACACAGCGGTTTATATTGATAATATCACAGTTACAAAAATAGAGGATACCTTAGGCGGAGATTATGATAATTATATCGGTGGCAGATTTAATGAGCCTGCCCCCGAGTATGTGGATGATATGGGCATACCTCTGTATGAATTTACAGAGATGAAATAAAAAATAATTTTGAAAGGAATGGTAATTTTGAAAAAGTTTCTAAGCATTATCCTGGCAATTTCCCTGATTTTTTCTTGTTTTAGTATGTTAAGCGGAACTATTTTAGCGGCTGATTTCCCCGAACTTACTACAACAAAAACGTTCAGCTTCCAAAAAAGCGGAACAATGACCTATGCAAACACAGATGCCTTGTTTGCGGCAGGTTGGAACGGCTATCAGATTAACACAACTCAAGGCTCTCTCGGCTCGGCTCTTGAAGATAATCTGACTGCTGTTACATTCGATACAGCATATCCTTCAACCGAAGAGGATTATTATGCTGATTATGGCGTTACTTTCACATCCAACAAGCATACTGTTTATGCCGACAGTTCACTTGTTGATTTTAATAACACCATAGTTGATTCGGTTACATATACCTTTGTTCCTAAGGCTTTTGGTGATGTGAGGTATTCACAGCACAAGGGTGCGATTATACCTATTGGTATGGATGGTAAAGCTCTAATGGCTTATGTTGATGGACAAGGAAATGTTCGTTTCACTTCAAAGGTGGGAACCATTGAAAACAACGCCTATACGGTTGCAACATACAAATATAATGATGCAACAGTTATACAGAATACCTTCCCGGGCTATAATTCAACCAACCAAATTTATGGTGATAACGGCCTTGCTGCTGAAATGACCGTTAAGATTAACTATGAAAAAACCGAAACAATTGATGAAACAAGCGGTAACTATATTTATAAGGTAGCTTCCATAGAGTATAGTATATCGGATGATGTTGTTATCGGTAATAGCGGCACTGCTATAACTTCGAACTATAAATATTCTTCAGGAAATACCTTAACAGTAACACCAAGTGTTGAAATTTCCACTGCATATCCTATGGTTGCTATCCCAACAACTGCTGCTATAGAAACATCATTGGGTTATGCCCAATTGCAGCAGACCTATACTAAGAATATAACCGTTGTATCTCATACCGAGCCTGATACACATATCGCCGATTTCTTGGCAAAATATGATGCTATTGATGAGTTAACGGTAGATACATTGGCTCAGCTTGAAACAAGCAGCGCAGAATTTATAGCCTATAGTAAGGCGATAGAAGAAACCCTTGCGATTTATGAAAATTATGATGCAAATCATAAGAATTATGTTGGCGAAGATAGATATAATCATCTTGTTGAATTAGATGCGCAAATCTATAAAATGGTTGAAATAAAAGAGGCTTCTAAAAAGATTAAATACAGCGGTTCTTTGATGGATGATTTTTCAGATGCAGCATTCACTAATAATGCTTGGAAGTTTAATATAATAGGCGCTTCTGAAAACGGTTATAACCCAACAACCACCCCCGGCGGTTTCTTCACAACAAATGCTTCGGCAACAAATCCTGTTCTTTCGGAGCAAAACTCCTTCCGCAGATATGGCTACTCAACACAGGCAAATGTTATTCCTACTTGTGTTGATTCGAGTATAAATAACGGAAAATTCAATATTAACTTTGATGTTCCTCAAGGAAGCTATTCAAACAAAACTGAGGCAAATTTCTCGTTGCAGACTCAGGCATTCCAGGCAACAGTTAACCCTGA
>JAFSIJ010000067.1 GCA_017439845.1 Clostridia bacterium
AAATGGACAGCTCTCAATGATGAAGCACTTCATTCCCCCGCCCCTGTTAAAATCAAAATAGAAGATAAACCTGATAACTTCTTACTTCAAGGGGAGAACTGTTATTATTTATTTGTTTTCGATTCAGGAATAAGCGGAGATGCCAATGTTACTATAACCAAAGAATCAAATCATAATAACATTTTCACACTTAACGAAAAAGTTAAATCAGTTACTTGGCTTGATAATGGTAAAACGGCTGATTTCACTCAAAATTGCGATAAGATAAATATACAGTCTCCCAGCTGCTCTTATGGTGAAAACTTTGTTGTTCGAATTGCAAAGATTTGTATTTAATCATTTAATGTATATTAAGGAGGATACTTTATGTATAATATTCAACTTGGTAAAAGCGGACTTTCAGTTCCAACCGTTGCGGTTGGATGCATGAGAATTGCCGATATGTCTGAAAAACAAATTTCGGCATTTATTGAAACAGCCTTGCAGAATAATGCGAACTTCTTTGACCATGCCGATATCTATGGTGGTGGAAAATGCGAAGAAGTTTTCGGCAACGCAATTAAAACCCTTAATCGTGAGGATATCATCATTCAAACAAAGTGTGGTATAAGAAAAGGGCTCTTTGATTTTTCCTATGAACATATTATAGAATCGGTTGAGGGTAGCCTTAGAAGGCTTAATACCGATTACATTGATGTGCTTCTTCTCCACCGACCTGATACATTAGTTGAGCCTGATGAAGTGGCACGCGCATTTGATGAGTTAAAATCTTCGGGGAAAGTGCGCCATTTTGGTGTTTCAAACCAAACCCCATATCAGATAGAGCTTTTAAAGAAAAGCCTTAATATGCCCATTTGCGCTAATCAGCTGCAGTTATCAATTATGCACACACCCATTATAGATTCGGGAATAAACCTCAATATGTATAACGATGCATCGGTTAACCACGATAGCGGTGTTCTTGACTATTGCCGATTAAACGATATCACCATTCAGCCCTGGTCCCCCGTTCAGTATGGCTTTTTTGAAGGTTGCTTTATCGATAATGAAAAGTTCCCCGAACTAAATAAAACAATGCAAAAAATTGCCGAAAAATATTCCGTTAATAAAAACACCATTGCTTTTGCTTGGCTTCTCCGCCACCCCGCAAAAATGCAACCTGTTACCGGCACAACGAACACCGAAAGATTAAACGATTATTTAAAAGCCGCCGACATCACACTCACTCGGGAAGAATGGTATGAAATATACCTTGCGGCAGGAAATAAATTACCATAAAATAAAAAGCTACGATTTCATCGTAGCTTTTTTATTATTTCAAAAATCCGTTTACTATTTGCTCTTCTGCTTGTGACTCGGTTAAGCCTAAGGTCATAAGCTTAATGAGTTGTTCGCCCGCTATTTTACCGATAGCCGCCTCGTGAATGAGGGAAGCATCGATATGATTTGCGGTGATTTCGGGAACAGCGGTAACGGTTGCATCATCCATAATAATGGCATCGCACTCGGTATGACCGCTACACTTATTGTTTCCGTTGATTTTTGATAAAAATTTTTGGTGAGATGTATCCTTTGCAACGGAACGGGAAACAACATTTGCGCTCGAATTTTCGCCATTCAAATCAACGGTGAAATCCGTGCCTGCAAACTGTGTTCCATGAGTCATAAGCTTTTCGTGAATAACAAGTTTTGCCTCCGCACCTAAAACTGCATTGGTTATGCGGTTGGTGGAATCAATCCCCTTAATTTGAGTGGTTTCCATTTCCATATATCCGCCATCGGCTATATTGATAATGGTGGTGGGGTTCATATTTTTGCCACCTGTTCCGTCACCCTCGCCATAATGCTTTTCGATATACTTAACCTTGGCATTTTTGCCAACATAGAAGGTATGAATACCATCGTGGCGAGCTTCACCATCACCGCAATTATGGATGCCACAGCCTGCCATTATTGTAACATCGGCATCATCGCCAATATAGAAATCGTTATAAACAGTTTCGGTATAATCGGTTTTACTGATTACAACAGGGATATGAACGCTCTCCCCTTTTGTTCCTGCTTTTATTATTATATCGATACCGGGTTTGTCCGTTTTCGTTACAATATCAACATTCTCGGTTACAACACGGGAACCTGTTTCTCCGTTTGCGCGGATATTATGGGCTCCAGATGGTATACCATCGATATCGGCAATCATTTTAAGAAGGTCTAATTCAGTATTTTGCATTAGTTAGCACCTCCTAAAGCATCAGTTAGCACCTTACAGGGTCCCATAGTATTACCCAAAAGCTCTGGCAAAATTTCTTCCTTTGTTCCTGTTGCTTTTATTGTTCCGTTTGCGACAACGATAACCTTATCAGCAATATTGAGAATTCTCTCTTGGTGGGAAATAATCATAATTGAGCCGCCAAGTGTTTCGTGCAGCTTTTCGAAAACCTTAATAAGACTGTTAAAACTCCAAAGGTCAATTCCTGCTTCTGGCTCATCAAATAATGATACCTTTGTTCCCCTTGCTAAAACGGTTGCTATTTCAATTCTCTTTAGCTCGCCGCCCGAAAGAGATGCATTAACCTCACGATTTATATAATCTCTTGCGCAAAGGCCCACCTGTGAAAGAAAATCACAGGCCTCGGTCATACCAATATCCTTGCCTGAAGCAAGACTGATAAGGTCATGCACAGTAATCCCCTTAAAGCGAACGGGTTGCTGAAAAGCAAAGCTGATACCTTTATTTGCTCGCTCGGTTATTGAAAGGTTGGTTATATCCTCGCCATCAAGCAAAATTTTGCCGTTTGTTGGGGTTATAATTCCTGCGATAATTTTAGCAAGTGTTGACTTTCCGCCGCCATTTGGGCCCGTTATTACATTAAAGCCATCATCGAGCTTTAAATTGATATTTTTAAGTATCTCTTTTTCGCCATTTTCGCTAGGCGCACTAAAAGAAATGTTTACAAGTTCAAGCATCTATTTCCTCCGAAAAATTTTTCCTATATTATGATACCTTTTTTCTCGGCAAAAATCAACATTTTATTTAATATATTTGATTTAATAATTAATATATGATATAATCAGTACAGTTTTATTCGAGGTGATTGAATGGAAATTTTAAAGATTTTAGCAGAAGAATTTTCTCTAAAACCTTTCCAGGTTGAAAACACAGTTAAGCTTATTGATGAGGGAAACACTATTCCCTTTATTGCGCGTTATCGCAAAGAGATGACAGGTTCTCTTGATGACCAAATTTTACGAGAATTAGGCACAAGACTTGCCTATCTTCGCAATATGGATGAAACTCGCGAAAAAATCAAGGAAACAATAGCCGAACAAGGAGGCTTGACCGATGAGCTTGCTGCCGCTATTGATGCGGCAAAAACTCTTGCCGAGCTTGAAGACCTTTACAGGCCATTTAAGAAAAAGAGAAAGACAAGGGCGAGCGTTGCAAAAGAAAAGGGTCTTGAGCCTTTAGCTGATTTTATCTATGCGCAAGAACCCGATTGTGTTGAACCAATTATTGAAGCTGAAAAATACATAAATACTGAATTCGGCGTTGAAACCGCTGAGGATGCTCTTGCAGGCGCTATGGATATAATTGCTGAAAAGGTTTCGGATGATGCAGATATCAGAAAGCGTATGCGTTTCGTTTGCTCGGCTCATGGTATTTTAACCGTTAAAGGCGCAAAGGATGAGCTTGATGTTTACGAAATGTATAACGATTTCTCCGAAGCCATCTCAAAAATTGCCGACCATAGAATTCTTGCTATAAACCGTGGAGAAAAGGAAGATTTTCTGAAGGTTTCCATTAAGTTTGATACTGATAAGGCGATGTTTATTATCGCTAAAAACCATATAAAGCAAGGCTCACCTTGTACCGCTTGTGTAACTGCCGCGTGTGAGGATGCATATTCGCGCCTTATTTTCCCTTCAATTGAACGAGAAATCCGTTCTGAACTTACCGAGAGAGCCTCAAAGAATGCAATTAAGGTTTTCTCTTCAAATCTTAAACAACTGCTTATGCAACCGCCCATCAAGGATAAAATTACTATAGGTCTTGACCCGGGTTATAGAACGGGATGCAAGGTTGCAGTTGTTGATGGAACGGGTAAGGTGCTTGACACATCGGTTATATACCCCGCTCCCCCTCACAACAAAATTGAGGATGCAAAAAGAATTATTACCGATTTGATTAAACGCCACAATGTAGAAATATTTGCTATCGGAAATGGAACCGCAAGTCACGAAACCGAGGTTTTTGCCGCTGATTTAATCAAAGAACTCGGTCTTGATTTATCATATATGGTGGTTAGCGAGGCAGGAGCCAGTGTTTACTCGGCATCAAAACTTGCAGCGGCGGAATTCCCCGAATTTGATGTTTCACTCAGAAGCGCAGTTTCTATTGCAAGGCGACTTCAAGACCCTCTTGCCGAGCTTGTTAAAATTGACCCTAAAGCTATCGGCGTTGGTCAATATCAACACGATATGCCCCCCGCTCAGCTTGGTAGCGCGCTTGATGGTGTTGTTGAAAATTGTGTTAACTCGGTTGGTGTTGATCTTAACAGTGCTTCAAGTGAGCTGCTTTCACACATTGCAGGTCTTTCATCAGCAGTTGCAAAAAATGTTGTGGCTTACCGTGATGAAAACGGAAAGTTTGCATCACGAAGTGAACTTAAAAAGGTTTCAAAATTAGGCCCTAAGGCCTTTGAGCAGTGCGCAGGCTTCTTGCGTATTTCAGATGGTAAAGAGGCGCTTGATAACACAGGTGTTCACCCCGAAAGCTATAATGCCGCAAAGAAGCTTTTGGCAATACTAAACATTAAAGAAAACCAAATCGGCAATATTCAAATAACCGAGACCGTTCAAAATCTCGGTATTGATAAGGTTGCCGAAGAATTAGGCCTTGGTATTCCAACACTTGAAGATATTATCAAAGAGCTTGAAAGACCAGGCAGAGACCCTCGTGATGAGCTTCCTCCCCCACTTCTCCGCAAGGATATAATGTCTATGGAAGACTTAAAGGTTGGTATGGAGCTTACGGGAACAGTCAGAAATGTTATAGATTTCGGTGCTTTCGTTGATATCGGTGTTCATCAGGATGGACTCGTTCATATTTCACACATCACAAACCGCTTCATCAAGCATCCAAGCGAAGTTTTAAAGGTTGGAGATTTGGTCAAGGTTTGGGTGCTTGGTGTTGATGTCCCTAAGAAACGAATTTCACTTACAATGAGGAAAGATAAAATAGACTATGGAAACAAAGAATAATATCAAGGGCTCGCTTATACTCATAGCCGCCGCTCTTATATGGGGACTTGCCTTTGTTGCTCAAACAAGCGGCGCCGAAGTTGTTCCACCGTTTTTTCTAAATAGCGCGCGTTCTTTTATCGGCGCATTATTCCTTTTGACTTTCTTGCTATTAAAGGATAAGCGAAAGGGCATCTCAATAATACCGCGAAATAAGGAAGATAAATTACTTCTTTTAAAGGGTGGAATTATATGCGGAATATTCCTTTCAATTTCGGTTAACTTCCAACAATTTGGTATTGCGGCATACCCCGATGGTGTTGCAAGTGAAGCCCGTTCCGGTTTTCTAACTGCCCTCTATGTTATTTTAGTTCCCCTTTTTGCTATATTTAAGGGCAATAAAATCTCCATTAAGGTGCTTTTAGGTGTTATTATAGCAGTTATTGGAATATATATGCTTTGTTTGACAGGCGGAATTGATGCAATATATCTCGGCGATATTTTAGTTTTTATTTGTGCTATTTGCTTCACCTTCCACATTATGAGTGTTGACAAGTTTGTCGCAAAGGTTGATGGTGTTCGGCTTTCTATGGTGCAATTTATCATTTGCGGCATAATTTCGGGAATATTATCCCTGATTTTCGAATTGGATAATCTCTCTGTTTCAAACATTATCTCGGCTATCTTGCCCATTTTGTATCTTGGAATAATGTCCAGCGGTGTTGCCTATACCCTGCAAATAGTCGGTCAAAAGTTTGCCGAGCCAACTATCGCCTCGATTTCAATGAGCCTTGAGAGTGTTTTTGCCGCTCTCGGTGGTTGGCTTATATCGGGTAATACTTTATCGGTTAGAGAACTCATCGGATGCGCTCTTGTGTTTATAGCAATAATCGTTGCGCAACTACCAACAAAACAAAAAGTATAAAAGCAAAAACCTTCTTCACTCGAAGAAGGTTTTTTTATATCAAATTATTTTCTTTCAAAACTTTATTAAGCATAGACACGGGAAGGCCTACGACATTGAAATAATCACCCTTTATTTGCTTTACAAACAAGGAACCTATTCCCTGTATACCATAGCTGCCTGCCTTATCATAGGGTTCACTCGTGTCAAGATAGGCGTTTATTTCTTCATCAGTTAATGGGAAAAATTCAACCTTTGTTTCACAAGAAAATGTTATCTCATCTGTCCCCGCACAAATGCAACAGCCTGTTATCACGCTATGCTCTTTTCCTGAAAGGGCTTCAAGCATAGCAAATGCATCTTCTCGTGAGGCAGGTTTTCCTAATATTTTATCGCCGAGCAATACTATTGTATCACTGCCGATTACTATATCAAGGGGTTTACTCTCTTTAACCGCTCTCGCCTTTTTACTCGCCAAAACAACGGGAGCATCCTTTGGAGCGATTCCTTCTTCCAAAGTTTCATCGCACTCGGCAACACAAACCAAAAAATCCTCGGTTATAATCTTTAAAAGCTCTTTTCTCCTTGGCGAAGCCGATGCTAAAATTAAACTCATAGCCGCTCCTCAAATGCTCCGTTTTGCATTTTTAAATCCGAGGCATATTTATTATATTTTGCAACCGAGAATCTACAATGGATAAGATAGCAACAAAAGATATAAGGTAAAATTGCAGGCATTGGGATAATAAAAAGACAAAGCAATATCCAGCCGATAAGACTAAAGAGTAAATATATAAAATCAGAATTTGAGCCCTTTGAAATAATTGCCGACATATGCACCGCTTCGGATGGGTCCATATCCTCATCCGCAACAAATAAAACGGGGGCAATATAATATTTTAAGGATAAAATAACTATTGCAACAAATGCAATAAACTCAAGCACCGAGGAAACCAGCCAAAGATTAGAAACCCACATTGGCATATGGATATTAAACCTGCTATAAAAGGCTGTTCCCGAAAAGAAATTGGCAATAAGTGCGGGAGTATAGAACACAAAACCGCAAACTAAAAATCTGAAAGAAAGATTGAGTATAAATTTTAAAGCCTTAATATATTCTTTTTTTGAGGAAAAATAATAGAAAAGAGAAACAAAATCATCCTCAACACCGAAAAGCATTCTCCAAAAATGCTTTAAGGCACCTAACACTAATGGAGAAAATAAAAATATAAGCCATAAAACATTGAAGATAAAGTATCCTATTTTTCCTATTATTGTACTGAGCGCAGAACCGATATACTGAAAGAGGAAGAAGATTACTACCAAACACAAACAGTATACCGCCGAGCTAAACCATTTTTCCTTTAGAACGGTTTTGGCGGTTTTCTTAACCGCCTCACTACTTATTGACATATTCTCACCTACCACACTAATTTTAACAGTTATGTTGTTTTAATATGTTAAATTATTTTTAAATTTGCATATTGAGCCATTATTTTCTTACTTCCAACGCTTTCAAAATCAATTTGAAGCATAGAATCATTACCCATAGGTGTGATACCTGTTATAACACCCTTGCCAAAGGTCTTATGCTCAACTGTTTGACCAACTGTATAACTAACCCGTTCGCTTGATTGGGGCTTTCTATCGGCAAATGCCGAAGTATTATAGCTGCTACGAGCTGAATATCCGCCTCCCGCAAAGCTGTTTCTTTGCTCAACTGAACGGGAAACACCCTGTGATAGAAAACTGATTTTATTAACCTGCGAACTTGTTTCGCAAACATCATCGGGTAATTCTCTCACAAAACGGGAAGGCATATTCCTGTTTGTGCTACCAAAAATCATTCTTGTATAGGCATTGGTTATGTGAAGATTCTTCTTCGCTCTTGTTATTGCAACATAAGCAAGTCTTCGTTCCTCCTCTATTTCCTCTTCACCGCCATAAATAGACTGATTTCCAGGGAAGATTCCCTCTTCCCAACCGATTAGATAAACATTTGAAAACTCGAGTCCCTTAGCGGAATGCACCGTCATAAGTATAACCTTATCTTCATCCGAATCCATCGAATCAAGGTCGGTTACAAGCGCTATTTCCTCTAAGAAGCCAGAAAGAGTGGCATCCTCATTTTCAGATTCATATTGCATAATATTGGTTGCAAACTCTTCAACGTTTTCGATTCGCTCTCGTGCCTCTTCGCCCTCGGCAATAAGCGCTGATTTATAACCCGTTTTTTCAAGCATTTCGGAGAACAATTCGTGCAATGTAGCGGTTTCACTCAACTCAGATAGCCCTTCTATAATGGCACAAAATTCCTTAAGCTTTGCCGCCGCTCTTGAAATTTGAGCAAACTCATCAGCATGCTTGAACACTTCAAAAAGCGAGACTCCAAGCTCTCCTGCTATTTGTGCGGCATTGTTTACTGTGGTATCCCCTATTCCTCGCTTTGGCTCGTTTATAATTCTTTTAAGACGCAAATCATCACTATTATTGTTTATAACGCAAAGATATGCTAAAACATCCTTGATTTCTTTGCGTTCGAAGAAACGGAATCCGCCCACAACTCTATACGATATACCACTTCTTGCAAACACATTTTCAAGTGCGTTTGACTGCGCATTCATTCGGTAAAGAATAGCATGGTCCGAAAACCTTGCTCCGCCTCTAACATTTTCAAGAATGGAATCGGCAACATATTTTGCCTCCTCCCTTTCATCAACTGCGGTATGAAGCATAATTTTAGAGCCATCACCGTTATCGGTCC
>JAFSIJ010000068.1 GCA_017439845.1 Clostridia bacterium
AGGATGTTATGGAGAGAAAGAACGCTTCAATGCTTAATTACGGCGTTGTTGTTACTAAGTTTACAGGCTCAAGAGGTAAAGCAGGAACATCTGATGCCTCTGCCGAATATGTTGCTTATGTTCGCAATATGCTCGATAAAGCAGGCATTGTTTGGCAAACAGGTGAGCTTGGTAAGGTTGATATCGGTGGCGGCGGAACCGTTGCTATGTATATCGCAAATATGGGTGTTGATGTTGTTGACTTAGGCGTTCCCGTTCTCTCAATGCATGCACCCTTTGAAACAACCTCAAAATTTGATGTTTATATGTGCTATAGAGCAATGTATGAATTTATGAAATAAACAAAATATGCTTGTACGAATATAATGTATTGAGCACCGGTGTTCAATGCAAAAAGCCGAGTTAAAAGCTCGGCTTTTATTTTTTTAAGGGTGTGAAAGATATGTATAACAATAACGAATGCGGATGCAGAAGCTCTTCCTGTATCACAAAAATTATATGGCTTGTTGCAGCAGCGCTCTTATTCGTTGTGGGAGCAATTGTCGGCGCATTGATAGCCGAAACAATAATTGCCGAACTCGCCGCAGTAATTATCCTTGCAATAGTTCTTTTGTTTGTTTTGGCGTTATTACTGTTTTTGCGAATTTGCAGGCAATAAAAAACAATAAAAAATGGGCAATTCGGGTTACCGAGTTGCCCATTTTTGTCTATAATTAGATAATATAATAATAAATTATTAAAAAAAGGTTACAAATGTTGCGAAAATGTTGACATTAGGGGTTCTTTTTTGATAAAATATTATGAATAAATATTATATAGTATTATGGAGTACTATGTCAAAGGTAAGTGAAGTCAAATGATAAAGAGTATGACCGGCTTTGGTAGAGCTAAGGAAACAATAGAAGACCTTAACATAACCGTTGAGATAAAATCGGTTAATCACAGATATTTTGAGTTTTCTTCGAGAGTGCCGAGGGCATATATGTTCCTTGATGAAAAACTCAATAAGCTCTGCCGCGAGAATATGCAAAGAGGTAAGGTTGAGGTTTCGGTGCTTATCGAGGATAATAGCGAGTCGGGTACCGAGATAGCAATTAACCGCCAATATACTACCGCATATCTTGCCGCAGTTAAAAAGCTTGCAAAGGAATATAAGCTTAAAAATGATATAAAGGTTTCGGATATCGTGAGAGCACCTGATGTGTTCAAGATTAAACAGCAGTCACTCTCGGATGAGCTTGTTGTTTCGGCTGTAACACAGGTTGCAAACAAAGCCATTGAAAACTTTATTGCTATGAGAAGTGCCGAGGGTGAGAGACTAACAAAGGATGTTCTTTCGCGCGCCGAATTTATTCTCGAAAAGGTTGCATTTATCGAGGAGCGTTCGCCCGAAACTGTTAAGGAATATAGACTTCGTATTGAGCAAAAGGTTAAAGAGCTTTTAGGTGATACAACGGTTGATGAGCAGAGATTACTAACTGAAACCGCCATATTTGCCGATAAGGTTGCTGTTGCCGAAGAAACTGTTAGGCTTCGCAGCCATATAGAACAGCTTCGTGAGATGTTAGAGAGCGGCGATGCAATAGGAAGAAAGCTTGATTTCCTTGTGCAAGAAATGAACCGTGAGGCGAACACTATCGGCTCTAAGGCGCAGGATATTGATATTGCACACACTGTTGTTGATATCAAATCGGAGATCGAAAAAATAAGAGAGCAAATTCAAAATATCGAATAGGTGAAAATTATGAAGTTAGTAAATATCGGTTTTGGTAATATGGTTTCGGCAAACAGAATGATAGCTATAGTTAGTCCCGAATCGGCGCCTATTAAGAGAGTTGTTCAGGTTGCCAAGGAAAAGGGAACACTTATAGATGCCACCCATGGAAGAAGAACAAGAGCGGTTATTATAACCGATAGCGACCATGTGATACTCACATATTTGCAATCCGAAACGGTTGCTAATAGAATAACCGAAGAAAATATTGATATTGCTGATGAGGAGGAAGAGGATGAATAAAGGTAATGTAATTATTATTTCGGGTCCTTCGGGTTCAGGCAAGGATACAATTCTTTTTGAGATTTTCAAAAAATTACCGGATATATTTTTCTCAATTTCCTCAATAACTCGCCCTATGCGTGAAAACGAGAAAGAGGGCGAAAAATATAACTTTATATCAAAAGAAGAATTCCTCAAAATGTTTTTTAATGATGAGCTTCTTGAATATAACGAGTATGTCGGCAACTATTACGGAACACCGAGAAAGCCTGTTGAGAAAGCAACGAGCGAGGGCAGGGATGCCATAATTGAGGTAGATGTGAACGGTGCCGCGCAGATAAGAGAAAAATTACAGGATGCGGTTAGCATATTTATTATGCCGCCATCCTATGAAGAACTCGAGCGGAGACTTCGCGGAAGAGGAACCGAAAAGGAAGAGGTTATTGCCGAGCGTATGAGTCAGGCGATTAAGGAAATCGAACGCGCTAATGAATATGATTATATTGTTGTTAACGATAAGCTTGATGATGCAGTAAATGATGCGATTTCAATTATTTTAAGCCAGCGCTTAAAATTGGAAAATAAAAAAGATATTATTTTAGAGGTGCTTAAAAATGCTAAATCCTAACATTGGAAAATTGATTGAAAATTATGAAAACCGTTACCGCTTGGTAACTGATGTTGCTCACGGAGCAAGAAAGGTGGCTAAAAAGGCAGAAGATGCAGGAGATATCCTTATCGAGAAGCCTGTTAGCATTGCTATTGATAACCTTGCTTGCGAAATCGAAGAGAAATAATTAAAACTTCTAATTACTAAAAAAGGGGGCTATATGATGGGTTTTATTGCCGAGGTTTCGCTCGATGGCGCAACACTTGCTTTTGATAAAAAATATTCATATATGCTTCCTTTAGGTTACGATGAAACATCGGTGGGCTGTCGGGTGATGGTGCCTTTTGGCCGAGCAAATCTCAAAAAGCAGGGAATTATCGTTTCGGTTAGGGAAAGTGAAGAAGAGGGCTTAAAGGAGATTATCTCGGTTATCGATAAGGAGCCTATTCTGACTCCCGAAATGATTAAGCTCGCCGAGTTTATGAGTGAAACAGTGTTTTGCACAGTCTATGATGCAGTTCATGCTATGCTCCCATCGGGTATAAACTATAAACTGACTGATTATTATTCATATAATCCGCAGTTTTCCGCTGAGGGACTCTTAAACGAGGATGAAAAAGCTGTTTTAGACTATGTAAGGCAAAAGGGTGAAGTTTCCTTTGATAAAATCAAAAGAGATTTTGCGGTTTCTTATGAGTCCATCGTAAGCCTTGCTGAAAAGGAAGCAGTTTTAAAAAACTGCACTCCGATTAGAAGAATGAACGATGCAACTGAAAAATGGTTGCGAGCAGCAAAACCTTTTGAAGAGGCGCAAGGGGTTAAGATAACTCCAAGGCAAAGGGAAGTTCTAAATTGCCTTTACGATGCAGGTGCTGTTAGCCTTAAAGAGCTTTGCTATTTCACAGGTGCCACCGCTTCGGTTGTTAATGCGCTTATTGATAAGGGCCTGGTGATAGCTTATGAAAAGGAAGTTTTCAGAACTGCTTACCGAAATGTTAAACCCGCTATCAGAGATGAGATTGTCTTAACAAACGAGCAAAATGCCGCCTTTACTGGTATGAAAAATATGCTTCAAGCAGATAAAGGCTCGGTTGCTTTGCTCCATGGTATAACAGGCTCGGGAAAAACACAGGTGTTTTTAAAGCTTGTTGATGAGGCCTGCGATAAGGGTAAGGGTGTTATAATCATGGTGCCCGAAATTGCCCTAACCCCTCAAATGATAAACATTTTCAGCAGTCGTTACGGGGATAAAATAGCGGTTTTCCATTCGGCGATGTCAAACGGTCAACGAATGGATGAATGGAAGCGAATAAGAAGCGGAAAGGCGCTTATCGCAATAGGTACAAGGAGCGCAGTTTTTGCCCCCTTTAGCAATCTCGGTCTTATAATTATGGATGAGGAGCATGAGCATACCTATAAATCCGAAAAATCTCCCAAATTCCACGCGCGGCAGATAGCAAAGTTCAGAGCTCAATATAACGGAGCGCTTCTTTGTCTTGCTTCGGCAACCCCATCGCTTGAAAGCTATACAGCGGCCCTATCGGGTAAATATTCACTATTCACCCTTAAAAACCGTTATGGCGATGCAGTGTTACCCGAAGTTGTTTCGGTTGATATGCGAGCCGAAGCGAATAAGGGAAATAAAAGCTCGATAAGCAGTGCTCTTTGCAACGCTATCGAGGATGTTTTGAATGACAATAAGCAGGCAATAGTTTTGCTAAACCGCCGAGGTCATAACACTTATGTTTCGTGCGGCAAGTGTGGATATGTTGAAACCTGTCCTAATTGCAGTGTTTCGCTTACCTATCATTCAGCAAATAAGCGGCTTATGTGTCACTATTGCGGATATTCAAAGCCGATGGATAATAAATGCCAGCAGTGTGAAAGCGAGCACATGCATTTTTCAGGAATGGGAACTCAAAAAATAGCAGAAGAATTATCTATTCTTTTCCCAAATGCGCGAATTCTCCGTATGGATGCTGACAGTACTGTTACAAGGGATTCATACACTGAGTATTTAACCGACTTCGCAAAGGGAAAATACGATATAATGCTTGGAACCCAAATGGTCGCTAAGGGACTCGATTTCCCGAACGTTGCCTTGGTTGGCGTTTTGGGCGCTGAAAAGGGAATGTATAGCGAGGATTATAGGAGCTTTGAGCGAACCTTTTCTCTTTTGACACAGGTTGTCGGCAGAGCGGGAAGGGGAGCCACCGCGGGAAAGGCTATTATCCAAACGCTTGACCCTGATTCAAATATAATCGAGCTTGCCACCGCCCAGGATTATGAAGCGTTTTATAACGAAGAAATCGGCATTAGAAAAGTAACAACCTTTCCGCCTTACTGCGATATTTGCACACTTGTTGCACAAGGAACCGATAGAGAATGTGTAAGACAAGCAATTGATGATGTATTTGAAAAGATAAAACAACTAATTTCAAATGAATATAAGGATGTTAAAACCATAATTCTCGGCCCATCCCCTGCGGCGATACCAAAAATGCATAACAAGTATAGATATCGCTTGATAATAAAATGCAAAAACAACCGCAAATTCAGGGATATGCTGAGAGGCGCCTTATCGGTTAAAACATATAAGGATACAACTGTTTCGGTTGATATAAACCCCGAAACAACCATTTAATAGGAGTATAGTATGGCATTAAGAAATATTGTTAAAATTGGTGATGAGGTTTTGCGCAAAAAGTGTCGAACTCAGCTCACCTTTGATGAGAAACTCCACACGATTCTCGATGATATGGCTGAAACAATGTATGCGGCTGAGGGTGTTGGCCTTGCCGCACCTCAGGTTGGAATTTTGAGAAGATTTTGTGTTGTGGATGTTGGCGATGGACTAATCGAACTTGTAAACCCCGTAATCGTAAAGAGAGAGGGTTATCAAATCGGCGATGAGGGATGTCTTTCCTTGCCGGGAGAATATGGCAAGGTAAAACGCCCATATTCAGTAACAGTTCGCGCTCAGGATAGAAATGGAAATAATATAGAAATTTCCGCCGAGGGCTTTAAAGCAAAGGCTTTTTGCCACGAAATAGACCATCTTGATGGAATTTTGTATATAGATAAAGTTATTAAGGAATAGTGCAATGAAGATACTTTTTATGGGAACACCCGACTATGCCGCAGTAACTCTTGATAGGCTTATAAAGGCGGGTCATAATATTTGCGGAGTTTTCGCGCAACCCGATAAGCCCTTTGGCAGAAAAAGGGTATTAACACCGCCTCCCGTTAAACAGTTGGCGCAAGAAAATGGAATAAGTGTTTATCAACCCGAAAGCTTTAAGGATGGCAGCGCTTTTGAAATAATCAAAGAATTAGCCCCCGAGCTTATTGTGGTTGTGGCTTATGGAAAAATTTTACCTCGCGAGGTGCTTGATTTCCCAAGGCTTGGTTGCATAAATGCCCATGCCTCGCTTCTTCCTAAATACCGTGGCGCCGCACCTATTCAGTGGGCAATAATTAACGGTGAAGAAAAAACAGGTGTTACTATTCAGTATATGGATAGCGGAATTGACACGGGTGACATCATTGAAGCAGTTGAAACCAAAATAGGCGCTGATGAAACCGCCGAAGAGCTTTTTGAACGTTTGTCACTTATAAGTGCCGATTTAACCTTAAAGGTTATTGATGATATAACCGAGGGAAAGGCTTCGAGAACACCTCAAAATCATAAAGAGGCAACCCACGTGGCAATTATTAAAAAGGAAATGGCACAAATAGATTTTTCAAAGACTGCAAGTGAAGTGCATAATGCAGTTAGAGGCTTTTATTCTTGGCCCTGCGCCTTTTTCTTCCTAAACGGAAAAAGAATTAAAGTGACTAAAGCAAAAGTTTATGGATCCACTAATGAAAAGAGCGGCACGGTTATTGATAACACAGATAAATTCATAATCGCTTGTGGAAACGGAACAGCTATTGAAATAGTTTCGGTGATTCCGGAGGGCGCAAAGCCAATGAGCGCCGCAAGTATGCTTAAAGGAAACAGTGTGCCTATCGGCACAGTAATCGGTGAATAATATGGCAAACCCGAGAAAAGTTGCTGTTTTAGCGCTCGAAAAGGTTTTTTCTGATAAGGCATATTCTAACCTGACTCTTAATTCTTTTTTAAAGGATAGCGATTTAGGTAGAACTGAAAAGGCTTTTGCATCAAATATTTTTTATGGCGTGCTTGATAGGAAGATAACATTAGATTATTTTCTCAATAAGCTTCTAAAAAAGCCGATAGAAAAAGCATCAAGCTTCACCGCCGCAGTTTTAAGAGCGGGGCTTTATCAAATTATCTATATGGATAGTGTTCCTTCTTTTTCAGCGGTTGATGAATCGGTTAAGCTGATGAAGAAATCGAAAGAGAGCCGAAATGCAGGACTTGTTAACGCAGTGCTTAGGAATGCTATCAGAAATGGTTTTGAGTTACCAAAAGGGAATAGCATAAATGATTTAAGTGTTAAATATTCCTGCCCCGAATGGATTATAAAGCAGTTTATTAACGATTATTCGCTTGAAGATACTATTGCGATATTGGAGGATACCTTAAATCCCGCCCCGATTATATTAAAGGTTAACACCTTGAAAATTTCGGCAAAGGAATTAAGTGATTTGCTCGAAAAAGAGGGAATAGCGGTTAAGAAAACAAGTGAGGCTGACTGTATTGAAGTTAGCGGCTTTGATATAAGCAAAAGCGAGCTTTATAAAAAAGGGTATTTCCATGCGCAAGATTTAGCTTGTGTTTCGGTTTGCAAAAAGCTTTCTCCAAAGCCGAATGATACGGTTCTCGATATATGCGCAGCACCGGGAGGCAAAACCTTCACTCTTGCCGAAATTATGCAAAACAAAGGAAAAGTTCTCGCTTGTGATCTTTATGAGCATAGAGCAGGGTTAATTGAAGAGGGAGCGGAAAAGCTCGGCCTTGATATTGTGGAAACAAAAGCAAACGATGCAACACAAAAAAGTGATTTAGGCGAGTTTGATAAGGTGCTTTGTGATGTGCCCTGTTCGGGCCTTGGTATACTTCGCCGAAAACCTGATATAAAATATAAAGAAATAACAAATTTTTCTGAACTTGAAGAAATTCAGAAGAAAATACTTAGCAATGCGGCAACCTATGTGAAAAATGGCGGAAATATACTCTATTCCACCTGCACGCTAAGAAAGAACGAAAACGAAGAAATCGTAAAGGCATTTTTAAGAGATAATGCCGAATTCGAGCTTGAATATGAACATACTTTCTTACCGCATATTGATAAAACAGATGGTTTTTACTGTGCTTTAATGCGCAAAAAATAAATTTTAGGAGGTAAGGCGAATGGAAAAAATAGATATAAAATCTATGGAAATAGATGAGCTTACCTCTTTCCTTGAAACCTTGGGAGAGCCGAAATTCAGGGCAAAGCAAATCTTTAAATGGCTCCATTCGGGAGTGACCGATTTCGATAAAATGTCGGATATTAAGATTTCCCTTCGTGAGAAGTTAAAGGAATTGTGTTATATTGCCGATGTTGAGATAATTGAGCGATATAAATCCCGCCTTGATGAAACCGTTAAATACCTTTATAAACTTTATGATGGAGAGCTGATAGAATCAGTGCTTATGAAATATGAGCATGGATACACTGTTTGCATTTCAACACAGGTTGGTTGCCGAATGGGCTGCAGCTTTTGCGCTTCGGGTATAAATGGACTTAAAAGAAACCTAACAGCCTCCGAAATGCTTTCTCAAATAATGGCGGCAGAGCGTGATAATGATATTCGCGTTTCCAATGTTGTTATGATGGGTATGGGCGAGCCGCTTGATAACTTTGATAATTCGGTCAAGTTTTTGAAATTAGTTTCTAACGATAACGGAATGAATATAGGCCTTCGCCATATTTCTCTTTCAACTTCAGGTGTTGTTAGCGGAATAAAGAGGCTCGCTGAATATAATTTCCCGATAACCCTCTCAATTTCACTTCATGCACCTTTTAATGATATAAGAAGCGGTATGATGAAGGTCAATAAAAAATGGAATATTGAAGAGCTGCTTTCGGCTTGCCGAGAATATCAAAGTGTTACAACGAGAAGAATTTCTTTTGAATATGCGCTTATAGAAGGTGTTAATGATAGCGCTGAATGTGCAAGAGAACTTGCGAGGATATTAAAGGGGATTATGTGTCATGTAAATCTTATCCCTGCTAATCCCGTAAAGGAAAACACCTTTAAGAAACCCGATAAAACTAAAATAATTAAATTCCAAAAAATGCTTATCGACTGTGGACTCAATGCCACAGTTAGAAGAACCTTAGGTTCTGATATAGATGCTTCTTGCGGTCAGTTAAGGAGTAAATTTTCAAAAGGAGGAGATACCTTATGCTGATATTTAGTAAAACCGATAAGGGTAAGGTAAGAGAATCCAATCAAGATGCTTTCTTTTGCTGTGAATTGCCTGATGGAAGCGCTTTTGCTATCGTTTGTGATGGTATGGGCGGAGCAAATGCAGGTAATTTAGCAAGTGAAACAGCGGTTAAGAGAATAAGAGATTATGTTATCAATTCTTATAGAACAAATATGGATGATGTGGGAATTGAGAAAATGCTCAAAAACGCAATAGTTTCCGCAAATATCGAGATATACGATATGGCGATGAAGGATGCTATGCTTCTCGGTATGGGAACAACAGCGGTTGTTTCAATAATCAAGGATAATACTGCGGTCATATCCTATGTGGGAGATAGTAGGTGTTACAAGATTAGTGATACAATAAAGCAGCTCACCACCGACCATTCGGTAGTGCAATCTCTTATAGAAAATGGAAAATTAAAACCCGAAGATGCAAAATTCCATCCAAGGAAGAATGTTATAACCAGGGCAATAGGTGCCGAAGAAAATGTTGCACCCGATACAATTAGCGTAGAGCTTAAATCAGGCGAAAAGCTATTGCTTTGCACCGATGGTTTAACAAATTTTGTTGATACAGGTGAAATAAAAAACATCTTCGAGATTCATAAAGAACAAGAAGCTGTTGAGAAGTTAATTGAAAAGGCCAACCAAAACGGTGGCGGCGACAATGTAACAGTTGTTGCCATCACAGTTTAAGGTGAGAAAGGATAGGTATAATTATGGATAAGTTTGTTGGAAAAAGATTAGACGGCCGCTATGAAATAAGAGAAATTTTAGGCGTTGGCGGTATGGCTGTTGTTTATAAGGCATACGATAATCAGGAAAACAGAACGGTTGCTATAAAGATTTTAAAGGAAGAATTTGTTTCAAACGAGGAGTTTGTTCGCAGATTTAAAAATGAATCAAAGGCAATTGCTATGCTTTCTCATCAAAACATAGTAAAGGTTTTCGATGTTAGCTTTGGTGACCTCATTCAGTATATTGTTATGGAGTATATTGATGGTATCACCTTAAAAGAATTTATTGAGCGTCAGGGAAGTCTTTCTTGGAAGGATTCAGTTCATTTTACCTTGCAAATATTAAAGGCGTTGCAGCACGCTCACGATAAGGGTATCGTTCATAGAGATGTTAAACCGCAAAATATTATGGTTTTACCTGATGGCACTATTAAGGTTGCTGATTTCGGTATCGCTCGTTTTGCAAGAAGTGAACAACGCACCATGACTGATAAGGCTATCGGCTCGGTTCATTATATCAGTCCCGAACAGGCAAGAGGAGAGAAAACCGATGAAAAGGCCGATATATATTCGGTTGGTGTTATGCTCTATGAAATGATTACAGGTACTTTACCATTTGAGGCTGACAGCGCAGTTTCGGTTGCAATTATGCAGCTTCAAAGAGAACCTAAATTGCCCACCGAAATCAATGGTTCTATTCCTTTGGGCCTTGAACAAATTACAATGCATGCAATGCAAAAGAACGTCGAAAAGCGTTATCAGTCTGCAGCTGAAATGCTTTGCGATATAGATAAGTTCCGCAAGGATCCCGCTATCACCTTTGCCTATTCTTACTTTATAGATAATGCACCCACAAAGTTCGTTTCGGGCGATGCAACGGCTAACGGCAAAGAGGTTAAGGCGGTTTATAAGGAAGAAAAGGAAAAGAACACAATTATTCCTATTCTTGCAGGTATCGCTGTAACACTCGTTATAGCTATTATAGTTCTTGCAATTATCTTCATTCCAAAGCTCTTCTCTGAAACGGGTAGTGAAATAGAATGTCCAAACTTTGTTGGAATGACCTATGAGCAGTTAAAGGAAAATGAAGAATATAACGAGCTTTATGATTTCGTTATAGAGTGGGCAAACAACTCCGATTATGAGAACGGATATATCTTTGAACAGTCGCATACTGCGGGAACAAAGATGAAAAAAGATGCCAAAATAACCCTCTATATCAGTATGGGTCAGGCAACTAAAAAGGTTCCTGATGTATATTCAAAAACCGAGTCTTCTGCGGTTTCCGAGCTCAAATCAAATGGTTTTGAGGTTGCTATTGAAGAAATTGCAAGTGAAGAAATAGATGTTGGTCTTGTTGTTAAAACCGAACCCGCAAGAACAACCGTTGTTGAAGAGGGTGCAAAAATCACCGTTTTCATCAGCACAGGTAAACCTATTAAGAACGTTAAGATTCCATCGGTTGTAAGCCGCAAGAGTGAGGATGCAAAGAAGGAACTCGAGTCGTTAGGTCTTGTTGTTGTTGAAAAGGATGAGGATATGAAGGTTAACGATACCTATTATCCTAAGGGTTATGTTATGTCTCAAGCACCTGTTGCGGGAGCAAAGGAAGTTCCGGTAGGAACTGAGGTTATAATCTATGTAAGCACAGGTGAATATGTTTACGATGTGAATGTTTCACTTCCAATAGACTACCTCTATGATGCCGCAACAGTATCGCTTTGGGAGGATGCAACTCTCGTTGCCGAAAGCAAGAAAATGAATATTAACGAGATGGGTCAGTATCTTTTCAAGGATGTTAAATCGAGCAACATTACCGAAGGAAATCGCACCGAAACTTATACTGTTAAATTCAGCTCCAACAACGCAAATTATGAGGATTATATGAAGATTAAGGTTGATTGCAAAACAGGAACAGTCAGCGTTATATCAAGATATGAGAGCTATTCTAAAAAAGATTTTAGTAGCAGCTCTTCGCAGAATAGTGTATCAACCGATGTTAGCTCTTCGGTTGATAGCGAAAGTAGCGCAGTATCAAGCCAAGGAGATAACGGGCTTCTCGGTTGGTAATTAGCTTATGAATGGAATAATAATAAAAGCTTTATCAGGCTTTTACTATGTCTTGTGTGAAGATAAAGTATATGAATGTAGGGCAAGGGGTAGCTTCAGAAAAAGCGGAATAACACCCTGCGTTGGTGATAGAGCCGAAATAGAAGTTCTCGATGAGAAAAAGGGAAGCCTTGATAAAATTATAGAGAGAAAAAACAAGCTATATCGCCCAACCGTTGCCAATATTGATAAACTCTTTATAATATCTTCATTTGAAACCCCATCACCTAATGCAATGATTATCGATAGATTAAGCGCTATTGCAATTTATAATAATATCGAGCCTATTATTGTGTTTAATAAATGTGATATGGGTCCGTTCGATGAATGGGCCCATATTTATAAAAAAGCAGGCTTCAAAACCTATGTTGTTTCGGCTAACACAGGTGAGGGAATAGATGATATCAGAAAAGAACTATCGGGCTGTGTGAGTGCCTTTACAGGTAATTCAGGGGTTGGAAAATCGAGCATACTAAATCGCCTTATTCCAACACTTTGCCTTCAAACAGGTGAGGTTAGCGAAAAATTAGGTCGCGGCAGGCATACCACTCGCCATACTGAGCTTTTCGCAGTTGATGGTGGCTTCGTTGCAGATACCCCAGGTTTTTCAAGCATCAGCTTTGATATGGATAACTTTGATTTTAAAGAGCATTTAGCGGAGTGCTTTCCCGAATTTAAGGACCTTGATGCTTGCTTTTTTACCGGTTGTAATCATATATCTGAAAAGGGTTGCTCGGTGATAAGCGCAGTAAAAGAGGGCAAAATAAGTTCATCGCGCCATAATTCATATAAAGAAATTCTTGATGAATTAAAGGAATTAAAGCCTTGGCAGGCAGTAAAAAAACAAAAAAAGTAACAATTTTTCATTTCTCCGATATACTGTAATGTAGGATGAACCGTATACGGAGGCGATTTTGGTGCGAAGAAAACAAAAGGTAGGCATAGGAATATGTGCAATAATGTTTGCAGTAGGTCTTGTTTGCAGTTGCTTTTGTCCGCCGAGATTGCTCATTGCGGTTTTGGCAATCTGGGTTATTATACTCGGATTAAGCTATCCAAAATGTTAGAACGGAGAGAAACTTTATGAAGGTTGTACTTGTTAAAAGCCCTAAATTTTTAAGCGGAATTTTAAGAATGCTTTTTGGTATAAAAAAAGAGAATACATAAAAAAACTTCCTCAAAAGAGGAAGTTTTTTTAGTTTGTCAATATTGAAAAACTAAAAAAATTATGTTAAAATTTTGGTAGTTGAAAGGAAAGGTTATATTATGCTAAAAAGATTTTTAAGTTATTATAAGCCACATAAGCTGCTTTTTGCGCTTGATATGCTGGCATCTCTTTTCGTTGCGCTAATCGGTGTTGTTTATCCTATGATAACAAGGCGGATGCTTAACGATTTAATTCCAAACGCAAAATATAGGGAAATAGTGATTTTTGGCTTAGGCTTGTTAGTTCTCTATTTTGTCAGAATGTGTTTAAGCTATTTTGTGCAATATAAAGGTCATATGATGGGCGTTAGAATGCAGGCGCAAATGCGAAGTGATTTATTTGAACGTTTGCAACAGCTCCCATTTAGCTTTTATGATAATAACGAAACAGGTAAGCTGATGTCGGTTATGACCAATGACCTTATGGATGTTAGCGAGCTTGCCCACCACGGTCCCGAAAATATTATAATTTCTGGCATTTCGGTTATAGTTTCTTTTGCCTATCTTTCAACAATAGATATTTGGTTAACCCTTATAATTTTCGCTTGTGTTCCGCTTCTTATTGCAGTTTCTATGATAACCAGGAAGAGAATGCGAAACGCCTTTAAAGAAAGCCGAAAATCAATAGCGGTTATAAATGCCGCGCTTGAAAGCAGTATTTCGGGAATCAGGGTAACCAAAGCCTTTAATAACTCAAAAAAAGAAAGTGAAAAGTTTGAAGAGGGAAATGAGCAATTTAAAAATGCCCGAAGCGATGCCTATAAGTCTATGGGTCAGTTCCATTCTTCAACAACCTTTATAACTGATATTTTTAATGTTGTTGTACTTATTGCAGGTGGTATTTTTCTCTATCAAGAAAAAATAAATTTTGCAGACTATTCGGCATTTATTGTTTCAATAAACCTTTTCTTGTCGCCTATTAACACGCTCATTCGCTTTATGGAGCAGTTCCAAAACGGAATAACGGGCTTTGAAAGATTTATAGAAATTCTTGATAAGGAGCCCGAACTTGATAGGGAAAAAGCCATAAGTGTGGAAAGACTTTCGGGCGATATAGAGTTTAAGGATGTAAATTTCGGATATGATGAGTCAAGAGATGTTTTAAAGGGTATAAGTGTCAAGATTGAAAAGGGTAAAACCTTTGCGTTTGTTGGCCCAAGCGGTGGTGGAAAAACAACAATATGCCATCTTCTTCCGCATTTTTATAATATCAAATCGGGTGAGATATTTATTGACGGAACCGAAATCCACGATATCACAATGGAATCTTTGCGCCAAAATATCGGCATAGTTCAGCAGGATATATATCTTTTCAATTCGAGTATAAGAGATAATATTCGCTATGGAAGATTAGATGCAACCGAGGAAGAAATAATCGATGCCGCTAAAAAGGCTAATATCCACGAATTTGTTATGAGCCTTGAAAATGGTTATGATACTGTTATCGGCGAACGTGGTGTCAAGCTTTCGGGTGGTCAAAAGCAGCGTTTGTGTATAGCAAGAGTTTTTCTCAAGAACCCACCTATACTTATTCTTGATGAAGCAACAAGCTCACTTGATAATGCAACCGAGATTTCTATTCAAAAGCAGCTTGATGAATTAAGTGTTGGTAGAACAACCATCGTTGTAGCTCACCGACTTTCAACCATAAAGAACGCCGATGAAATTGCGGTGATTTCAGATGGCGAGATAATCGAGCAGGGAAAACACGATGAGCTTTTGAATTCTAATGGCGTTTATGCCGAGCTTTATAAGCAACAGTTTAAAGAATAAATTAAAGCCACCTTTAAAGGTGGCTTTTTTTATATGAAGAAATAGCTTGTATCCCATGCGGGAAGATAAGGGTTGTGGCGAAGATAAATCTTATAATCACACTTAAAAGAAAGAATTTCTTCGGGTATTGCAAAAATATCCTCGGTGCGATGGTATGCGGCAATTTGCAGCTTTGGTTTGTAATTAACAATAGTGTTTTTACTTCCTCTAATTGCCGCAATTTCTTCTCCCTCAACATCGTATTTTATAAGGGTTGCTTTGTTGCCGCAGAGTATAGCATCAACCGTTGTGCAGTCGGTGGGAGTTCCTTCACCGATGCTCGAGTTCCTGCCACCCTTCATAGAAAAGCTTGTCTTTCCAACAAAGTCGGAAACGCAAGCGTTGATATGCTCAATATTAGCAATATCTTCGGTGTTTTTAAGAAGTTTGTTAAAGCTTTTCTTATCAGGCTCAAGAGCATATATTTTACTATATTGACTATTTACTCGATTTATAAAATCTAAAACAGTATCTCCGTTATAAGCCCCCAAATCAACAAAGGTTTCGTTTCCGCTAAGCTCTAAAAAAGAAGAATATGCCTCATCGGGAGAAACCTCGCAGGAGTATAAATATTCAGGATTTCCGCTTATTTTATAGTATACTAAATTTGAAAAGGTCTTTCTCGATAAATCATCGGCAAGTAAATTATAAATCTTTTCAAGCCTTTCCTTGTTTTCATTTGCGTATTCAAGGTTAAATAACCCTCCGCCATAAACCGCAACCTCGGGAACATATAGCTCTTGCTCAAGCGAAATTCTTTTAATGTTTTGGAGAACCTCACTTCGTGCCGAGCCGAATGCAACGAGGACTATCATACTTCCAAGCCTTTTCTTTATATCGCTATAGCTTTCGAGTGTGAAGCCCCTAAACACCTTTGGTTTAACAAATCCATCACTTGCAAAAATGCCGCTAACCTGAATATTCATATTTTCAAGAATATCAAGTATCTTTTCGGCGCCATTTCCCATTCCATAGAGAACGATGGGCTTGCTTGCTTCCTTTAAATATTGCCATAAATCTTTCATTTTGGCCTCCACTTTATAATTTAGTTCATTATATTACTAATTTTATCAATTTACAAGTAGACAAGAGAAAAAATATTTGATATAATTATAAAAAATAAACTTTAGCGGAGGGAAAATAAAATGAAAAAAATTCTTTCTTTTGACTTTGGCGCTTCAAGCGGTAGAGCAATGCTTTCCACCTTTGATGGTGAGAAAATTGAAATCCGTGAAATTCACCGCTTCAGTAATGATACCGTAATTCTTCACGGAACAATGTATTGGGATGTTCTCCGTTTGTTCTTTGAAATTAAAACAGGTATAACAAAGGCAGTTAACGATGGCGGCTTTGATGCTATCGGTATCGATACCTGGGGTGTTGACTTCGGTATGCTTGATAAAAACGGAAAGCTTCTTTCAAACCCCGTTCACTATCGTGATGCAAGAACAGAGGGTATGCCGGAAGAGGTGTTCAAGATTATCTCGAAGGATGACCTTTATAAGCTTACAGGTACTCAAACAATGCGTATTAACACAATTTATCAGTTAATGGCATTAAAGCTTAAAGAGCCTGAATTGCTCGAGCGCACCGATAAAATTCTTCTTATGCCTAACCTTTTTGCATATATGCTAACAGGTGAGATGAAGAATGAAGAAAGTATCGCTTCAACCACCAACCTCTATGACCCATATAAGAGAGATTGGAATTTCGATTTAATTAAGAAGTTAGGTCTTCCCGAGCATATCTTTGCTCCCATCGTTGAGGGCGGCAGTGTTTATGGTATGCTTTCGGATGAAATTTGCGAGGAGCTCGGTTGCGAGAAGGTTCCCGTAATTGCAGTTTGCGGTCACGATACTGCATCGGCAGTTGCCGCAACACCAAGTGATTCGGATGATTTCGTTTATATCAGCTGCGGAACATGGAGCCTATTTGGTATCGAAAATCCAACTCCTATTATTTCGGATGAAGCTGCCGAGTCTAACTTCACAAATGAGGGTGGCTATAACGGAACAACCCGTTTCTTAAAGAACATTATGGGTCTTTGGCTTATTCAGGAATCTCGCCGTCAGTGGAAGAGAGAGGGCGAGGATGTAAGCTTCAATCAGTTAGAGCAGGAGGCATTGGCAGCCGAGCCATTTAAGTGCTTCGTTGATGTTGATGACCCGATGTTTGAAGCGGCAGGAAATCTTCCAAAGAGAGTTCAGCAGTTCTGCGAGCAAACAGGTCAGTATGTGCCTAAGACTCGTGGCGAGATTATGCGCTGTATCTATCAAAGCCTTGCTATGAAATATAAATATACATTTAATGCTCTAAACGAGCTTGGCGATAGGGAATATAAGAGAATCAACATTTTAGGCGGCGGTATTAAGGATACACTCCTTTGCAGACTAACTGCCGATGCTTGTAATGCCGAAGTTCTCGCAGGTCCCTCGGAAGCAACAGTAATGGGTAATATTGCAGTTGCATATACTTCGCTCGGCCTTATCAAAGACCTTAAGGATATAAGAAGAGTTGTTTCTAACTCAACCGAGCTTAAGCAGTATTTGCCTGAAAACAGCAAAGAGTGGGAAGCACCCTACGAGCAGTATTTAAAAATTTTAAAGACTAAATAAAATTAAAACGAACCAAAC
>JAFSIJ010000069.1 GCA_017439845.1 Clostridia bacterium
AAAAACTCAGAGGACTGAGAAGCTGTCCTCTGTGTAGTGAGAGGACTAACCGCCTACCGTTCATGGCAGCACCAAAATTATAGTAACATAGTTTGCTTCAATAATCAATATTATGCAGAAAAAACTCAAATCAGGAGGAAACAGTGGATAACGAAGTACGAGAAGAAGTCACTGAACAGGAAGTCAAAAAAACCGACGGCAGGGACACAGGAAAAATATTTGTAAGTAAAATCGGCATGGTGGGATGCGTCATGTTTCTTATCATGCTGGTGGGATTTTTGCTTGTATGCTTTTCAGCCGGAAGTCAAAATCCAATAGAGGGTTATGAACCGCCTCGTGAATCGGCATACTATAAGGAATATCCAGGAGAGCTGGTGGAAGAAATAAATGAAAACATCGCACCACAGCTTGAAAGTATAACCGAATGTTATTACGAGGACGGAAAAGTGGTAATAATCACAGAGGAAGCGGAGTATTTTACTGTTCGTTCCGCACTTTTAGACTATTTTGACGAAGAGCTGTTTGATTTCAGAAAGGATACCGATGAATAACGGATTTGTAAAGATCAGTGCCGCAACACCTGTAATTAAGGTTGCGGATGTTGATTTTAATACACAGAGTATTATTAAATGTATAGATGAAGCGGAAAAATTGGGCGTTAAGGTACTGGCACTGCCTGAGCTTTGCGTTACAGGGTACACCTGCGGCGATCCTTTTCTGCATAAAACGCTCCTTGATGCCGCCGAAAAGGCTCTTGAAGTTTTAAAGGCCGCAGGCGAAGAACCTTATATCATCGGCTCGGTTATCGAGGGCGATGGAGGTGTTATCATTGAATAACACCAAGAATATCGTTGTTTTGGCATCGGGCGGCGGAACTAATCTGCAAGCGCTTATAGATGCCGAGAAAAATGGCGGTTTAGGTTGCGGAAAGATAACCTGCGTTATTGCATCAAAGCCTGATGCCTATGCGCTTACAAGGGCGAAAGAGAACGGAATCAAAACCCGAATTCTTGCAAGAAAGGACTATGCGGATATTGATACATATAGTGCTGATATGCGCGATGCCTTACTTGAAGAAAAGGCAGATGTTATCGTTTATGCCGGCTTTATGACAATATTAGGCGATGCAGTTTGCGATACATTTCCTAACAAAATGGTTAATGTTCATCCCGCTCTTATCCCCTCTTTTTGCGGAAAAGGTTATTATGGACTCCACGTTCACGAGGAGGCTCTTAAAAAGGGAGTTAAGGTTTCGGGCGCAACCGTTCATTTTGTTACCGCGGAATGCGATGCAGGACCGATAATTCTTCAAAAAGCTGTTGAGGTTTTGGATACCGACACACCCGAAACTCTTCAACGAAGAATTATGGAGCAGGCGGAATGGAAAATTCTTCCCGAAGCAGTAAAGCTATTATGCGATGAAAAAATCACCGTTAAAAACGGGAGAACATATATTGGAGGAAAATAAAATGGAAATCAAATCTATTGTAAACGAACTCAATTCCTTGGCATATCACGGTAGAGGCATTATCATTGGCAAGAGCGCCGATGGTAAAAAGGCTATCACCGCATACTTCATTATGGGCAGAAGCGAAAACAGTCGTAACCGTGTTTTTGTAACCGATGGTGAAGGCATTCGCACACAGGCCTTTGATGAATCTAAAATGACCGACCCACACCTTATCATCTATGCTCCCGTTAGAGTTTTAGGTAACAAAACAATCGTTACCAACGGTGACCAGACCGATACTATCTATGAGCTTATGGATAGACAAATGACCTTCGAGCAGGCTCTTCGCACACGCGAGTTTGAGGATGATGCTCCTAACTTCACACCAAGAATTTCGGGCATTATAAGACTCGAAAATGGCGATATGAACTATGCAATGTCTATTCTCAAATCGGCTGATGGCGATGGCTCTTCTTGTCAGCGTTACACCTTTGCTTATAATAACCCCCTTGCCGGCAAAGCAAAGTTTATCCACACCTACAAGTGCGATGGTAATCCTCTTCCAAGCTTTGAGGGTGAACCCAAGACACTTGAATTACCCGATATGGACATTGATTCATTGACCGATTTAATTTGGAAGAACCTAAATGAAGATAACAAGGTTTCGCTCTTCGTTAGATATATTGACCTTGGAAGCGGAAAATACGAATCAAGAATAGTTAATAAAAACGAGGCTTAATTATGGAACTTAAAAATCTAAAAATCAGTTTTCTTGGTGACAGTATTACTCAAGGTGTTGGAACAACCGCTCCAGAAAACTCATTTCACCAAATAATCAAGCGGGAATACGGTTTATCCGAAGCTTATAACTGCGGAATTAGCGGAACAAGAATTGCCAAGCAAAAAGAGCCATACGCTCATCCCTTTGATATGTATTTTTCACTCCGCATCGAGATTATGCCAAAGGATGCCGATGCAATTGTTGTTTTCGGCGGAACTAACGACTTTGGCCACGGTGACTCCACTATGGGCGATATTGACAGCACCGATATTTATACCTTTTACGGTGCAGTTAACATTCTCATAACTAAATTGCAAAAGGAATTCCCCAACGCAAAGCTTATTTTTATGACACCGATTAGAAGGATAAGCGAAAACGAGCCTAACCACGATGGCAAGATTTTGGTTGATTATGTTGATGCTATAATTGATGTTTGCAAAAAATATGATGTTCCCGTTATAGATTTGTTCCGTAGCGGCATTATAGACCCCTATGATACTTCGGTTGTTCCCGATGGACTTCATCCAAGCGATAAGGGTAACAAAATTATGGCTGATTACATAGCTAAAAAATTACTTGAACTTTAAGGAGAAACAAAATGAAAGAGTTTGAATTAAAATACGGTTGCAACCCCAACCAAAAACCCTCAAAAATATATATGGCAGATGGAAGTGAACTTCCCATCGAAATCCTTTCAGGCAGACCAGGATACATCAACTTCCTTGATGCCTTCAATTCCTGGCAGTTGGTTAAGGAGTTAAAGGAAGCGTTAGGTCTTCCTGCTGTTACCTCCTTTAAGCACGTTAGCCCAACAAGTGCGGCGGTTGGAACAGTCCTCCCCGAAAAGCTAAAAAAGGCTTGCTTTGTTGATGACATTGAAAATCTTGATGCTTCCCCCCTTGCCTGCGCTTATGCCCGTGCCCGTGGCACCGACCGTATGTGTTCTTTTGGTGACTGGGTTGCTCTTTCGGATGTTTGCGATGTTACAACTGCTTTACTTATCAAGCGCGAGGTTTCGGATGGTGTTATTGCCCCCGGTTACGAGCCTGAAGCTCTTGAAATTTTAAAGACAAAGAGAAACGGAAACTACAATATCGTTAAAATCGACCCCGATTTTGTTCCTGCTGAAATTGAAACCAAGCAGGTTTACGGTATCACCTTTGAGCAAGGAAGAAATAACTTCAAAATCAATCGCGAACTTCTTTCAAATATTGTTACCGAAAATAAAAATCTCCCTGAAAGTGCAATTCGCGACCTTATAATAAGCCTTATCACCCTTAAATACACACAGTCTAACTCAGTTTGCTTTGCAACCGATGGTCAGGCTATCGGTGTGGGAGCCGGTCAGCAGTCAAGAATTCACTGCACAAGACTTGCAGGAAGCAAGGCTGATACTTGGTTCCTTCGTCAACACGATAAGGTATTAAACCTCCCCTTCCTTGATGATATTGCAAGACCTACAAGAGATAATGTTATTGATGGATATATCAACCGCAACGAAGAGGACGTTTGCGCTGATGGAAATTGGCAAAAATACTTCAAGACTCAGCCCGAACCCCTAACCGATGAGGATATTAAGGAATACCTCAAAACCGTTTCGGGTGTTGCTCTCGGAAGTGATGCCTTCTTCCCGTTTGATGATAACATTGAAAGAGCATATAGAAGCGGTGTTTCCTACATTGCTGAGCCGGGCGGCTCCATCCGTGATGATGCTGTTATCGAATGCTGCAATAAATACGATATTGCAATGGCATTCACAGGAATGAGACTTTTCCACCACTAATATATAAAGGAATAGAATTTATGAAAATAATGGTTGTAGGCGGTGGCGGAAGAGAACACGCCATAATTAAAAGCCTTAAAAAGAATAAAGATATAACCGAAATCTATGCGTTGCCCGGTAATGGCGGAATTACTAAGGATGCCACTTGCGTTAATATCGGCGCAAAGGATATCCCTGCTATTACTGATTTTGCTATTAAAAATAGCATTGATTTCGCAGTTGTTGCTCCCGATGACCCGCTTGTTTTAGGTGCAGTTGATGCTCTTGAAGAAAAGGGTATTCCCTGCTTTGGTCCCGAGAAAAAAGCAGCAATTATTGAGGGAAGCAAGGTTTTCTCCAAAAACCTTATGAAAAAATATAATATTCCTACTGCGCAATATGAGGTTTTTTCAAAGGCGGAGGATGCTATCAAGTATTTAGAAACTGCCGAAATTCCGATTGTTGTTAAGGCGGATGGACTTGCTCTCGGCAAGGGTGTTATAATCGCTAACACAAGGGATGAAGCTATAAGCGCAGTTAAGGAAATTATGGAGAATAAAATGTTCGGAGATAGCGGAAACAATATCGTTATCGAAGAATTTTTAACAGGCCCTGAGGTTTCGGTTCTTTGCTTTACCGATGGCAAGTGTGTGAAACCAATGGTTTCCTCTATGGACCACAAGCGCGCGCTTGACAACGATGAAGGCCTTAACACAGGCGGTATGGGAACTATTGCCCCCAATCCCTATTACACCGAGGATATTGCAAGAGTGTGTATGGATACAATATTTATCCCCACAATTAACGCAATGAACAGTGAAAACAGAACCTTTAAGGGTTGCCTTTACTTTGGACTTATGCTAACTCCAAAGGGACCGAAGGTTATCGAATACAACTGTCGTTTCGGGGACCCCGAAACTCAGGTTGTTCTTCCTCTCCTTGAAAGCGACCTTTTGACAATTATGAAGGCTTGCCGAAACGGAACGCTTGAAGATACCGAGGTCAAGTTTGCAAATAAAAATGCGGCTTGCGTTGTTATGGCGAGCGAGGGTTATCCAAAGTCTTATAAATCGGGCTTCCAGATAAAGGTTGACCCTGATTTTGCGGGTGAGCTTTATATAGCGGGCGCAAAATTAGAGGATGATAAAATCCTCACCGCAGGTGGACGCGTTTTAGGTGTTGTTGCAACGGGTGAAACACTAAAAGGTGCCATTGATAATGCCTACAATGAGGTTAAAAAGGTTTCCTTCGATAATGCATTTTATCGCAAGGATATAGGAAAAAGAGCTCTTAGTAAGGAGGAAAACACTATTTATGGTTTATAGAATTTTTGTTGAAAAGAAAAAAGAGTTTGCTCACGAGGCAAATGCACTTAAAAATGGCATCACCTCCTTTTTAGGAATAAAGGGGCTCGATGAGTTAAGACTTATTAACCGCTATGATGTTGAAAATATTGAAGAAGATATCTTCGAGAATGCTAAAAGCAAGGTTTTCTCGGAGCCTCAAACCGATATAATCGGTGAGGAAATAGACACCGATGGTGCCGCCTTAGTTTTTGCGGCAGAATATTTGCCAGGTCAGTTCGACCAACGTGCCGACTCCGCCGCTCAGTGTATTCAGCTTTTATCTCAGTGTGAGCGTCCTCTCGTTCGCACCGCTCGTGTTTATGTTCTTTATGGAACACTAAGCAAAAGTGATATTGAAAAAATTCAAAAACACGTTATCAATGCAGTTGAAAGCCGCTTAGCTTCTATGGACAAATACGAAACCTTAAAGGCTGTTTATGATATTCCAACCGAGGTTGAAACCCTTAATAGCTTTATAAAGCTTTCTAAGGAAGAACTCTCGGCGTTTGTTGATAATTATGCTCTTGCTATGGATAGCGATGATATTGCATTTTGTCAGGAATATTTCAAAAGCGAGGACAGAGACCCCACCATCACCGAAATTCGTATGATAGATACATATTGGTCGGACCACTGCCGCCACACCACCTTCTTGACCACTATTGATACCGTTGAATGTGATGATGAAACTATTTTCGAAACCTATAAGGATTATCTTGCAACAAGAGAAGAGCTTGGCAGAACAAAGCCGCAAAATCTTATGGATATTGCAACCCTTGCTGTGAAATACTTACGCAAAGAAGGCAAGCTTGAAAAACTCGATGAATCGGAAGAAATCAACGCTTGCACCGTTAAAATCCAAGTGGAAGCTGACGGGAAAAAGGAAGATTGGTTACTTCTGTTTAAAAACGAAACCCACAATCATCCCACCGAAATTGAACCCTTTGGCGGTGCGGCAACCTGCATTGGCGGTGCCATTCGTGACCCCCTTTCCGGCCGTTCTTACGTATACGGTGC
>JAFSIJ010000070.1 GCA_017439845.1 Clostridia bacterium
AAGACAAAATCCTGTCCGTGTTGATGTTTAACGAGTCTGCCAGGTAGTTTTTCATATTCTTTATATCCGATTTTCTGAACATCCATAAAAATTCGAGCACATTTCATATATGGTGTTTCTTTACCGAAAACGAGCGAATCTAAGGCTTCATCATTCAACTCCATGCCATTAACAAATTGAGCAAAACGTGCTACCGAGTGAAGATTATTCCATATTAGATGACCGCGATAATTTTCCCAATCGGTGAGCATAGCGTCATAAGTGCCTTGCTCTTGTCCGTCGACAAGAAATGCCTCAACCTCATACGCTGCAACATCACAGGGAACCTTCCATTCGAGCAGTTCCCTCCAAGGACAAACTTGTTGAGTACCAACTATTGCATCCCAGCTTTGAGTTGCGGGAGAAACAACGATGTTTTTGAAACCTGCCTCTTTAAGCATTTTTGTGGTCTCAGTGCGATGACCGTAATACCACCAATCAAAAATATAAACATCTTTATTCATATTCTCCGCCATTTCGGGATGCTTTATAAACATATCTCCCCAAATGCCTGTTTCAATTCCCTTTTCTTTCAGGTATAAACACATATCCGAAAGGAACCTAACATAATCCTTTCTATCCTCTTCATCAAGTTTTACTTCATCGCCGCCGATATGTATCATTTTCGGATTAAAGCAATCTATAAATTGGTCAATTACGGATTTTGCAAAATCATAAAAGCCATCCCTTTTCATATCAAACTGATAGTCATCCTTGCCAAGCGGAGTGAATCTTTCTTGGCAGAAAAAGCTTTCTCCGTGACCAACGAGATTAGTAAGCGGCATTACTTCCACATTATACTTCTTCGCAACCTCGCAAACCCATTTTGCATCCGCTTTAGTCATACAGCCTCGCCTTGGTGCTCCCTTGAAATTTGGAAACTCAAAGAAGCCCTCAATATAAAGGCCTATGCCATTATATCCACATTTACTTAACACCTTGATAAGCTCTTCGACTTCGGCTCTATCAAAGCTACGGAAACGAGCTAAATCAAGCTGAAACCATTTTATGGTGCTTTCTTTATTCATATCTTTTCTCCTAAAGATTTTCTTCTAATTTTTTACCAACTTCATCAAGAATCTCTTTTGCCCTAACAGGGATTCGACCTAACGGGTCGGGACCTACATTGAGAAGATAATTAACCCCCCTGCTATTAAGATGGTGTTTCAGCTTTAAAACCTCATCCGCATCCTTCCAATATTGGTCGTGAGCAACATATCCCCAAGTGTTGTTAAGTGTACATGGAGTTTCATAAAGCCCTTCCACAAAAGAATCATCAGGGAACTCATTATCATCAAACGAATTTACATCACCAAAGCCATGGCCTATACGAGTATTAGTTATAATATCGGGCTTTAATTCTTTGATGAATTTATATAATTCCTCACTGCAATCGGCAGGCAACTGCCTGTCAGCGGCATCAAACCATATCATATCAATATTATCATAGTTTGTGAGAAGCTCTTTGACCTGTGGCTTAACCTTTTTTTCAAAATAAATATGGAAATCCTTGCTTTTGTTATCGGGGAAATCCCATATATTTGCATGGGGTAGTCTTCCGTTATCAAGAGGCAAATAATCACCTGCGTGCTCCTCGTGCCAATCAAGTGCCTGCGAATAATAAACGCCGAATCTAACACCCTGCTTTTTGCAGGCCTCGGAGAGCTCGCGGATAATATCTCTTCCAAAAGGTGTCATTTTAACGATATTATAGTCATCAACCTTACTATCATACATCGCAAAGCCATCGTGATGCTTTGCGGTTACAACCATATATTTCATTCCCCTAATCCTTCGCCGCTTTCACCCATTCCTCAGCATCGAAGAAAATAGGATTAAAGGCTTTAGCTAAAAGAGAATATTCGGCAATCGGAATATCATAGCGGCATTGAAGCCATTCTCCAACATTAAAAGCCTTTCTTTCGGCAACGAGGTTTAACATATCAATACGATTATTTTTCCATTCGCCCATTGCCATAGTATATAGACCCCAATGTATCATAAGTCCATATTTAGATTCTTTATACCAATTCATTTTATTGTCTCCTTAAAAAAGGCCAGGCTTTTACACCCAGCCATTTATTTCATGCAAAGGTATTATTTTACCATTCTCCAGGATACCATCCCGGACTTGTTACACTGCTCGAGCTACTCGAACTTGATGACTGACTTGAAGAACTGCTTGACTCACCTGAGCTTGTATCTGTGCCCGAGCTTTCGCCTGAGCTTACATCACTACTCACATCCGAGCTGCTGCTTGAAGAGCTACTTGAACTTGAAGAGCTGCTCGAACTGCTTCCATCAGGCAGTTTTCCTAAAGCCACACCGTATGCGATATGCTGTCTTATACGAGTGGAGTCTTTAAGATTTATAGCCCCATCGGCATTAGCATCCGCTCTAAGCAGTTGTTCCTCGGTTAAATCGAGAAGCTTGATATAGTAATAACGAATGAATGTGCTATCCTTAATGTTAACCTTGCCATCAAGGTTAACATCACCCAAAATGAACACATTTTGACCTGCTGTTACGATTATGCAGCGCTTATAACCAAGCCTATTATTAACCGCATTAGTCATAACATCTGAATAGGTTTGACCCTTAGTATCAAAATCGTTATTGCGAACATACATACCATCAAAGAGATAGCTTTCTCTACCATCATGCTTGATACCATAGGGTGCACCCGTCATCACGTTGTTTTCAACAATGAAATCTCGGCACACCTCGTTCATGGCGCACTTAATATGGATATACCATTCATTAAAATCGTTATTCTTAATAACTGTACCCATAAACGATGCCGGCTTGGTTGCCACCTGCATATTGAAGTATATCTTACAGTCGGTCTGGTCGCCTGCAACTATACCACCGAAGCCCTCACCGTGAATGTAAAGAGGATTTCTATAAACCTCATTAAGAATCGAGGTATACCATATCACCGTTTTATTGTTGGTAAAAAGTTGACCGTTATGGTAAGAGAACTTATTGCCATCCCATACTGCGTCAATGCTTGTTCCGTAAGGTCCGCCACCCGAGCCCTCCTCAAAACTATTCTGAATAAAATAGTTGGTGGTTCTCGGCCAATAAATCCAAACCGCTGAATTTCGGTTGGGCGCTATTGTAAACGGTTGAGCAACAGTAAAGGTGCCATCGGGCTTGCTTGATGTTATCTCTCGCATTTGTCCATAGCCTTGGCCATCAGCAATAAACACATCCATACCAACAAGGGCATCTTCATCAAAGCGTGAGTAATCAAGAAGTCTATATGTAACCTCATCGGTGTTACCTGCACCAACAATATCCTCTCGCGCACCAATGAACTGGATTCTTACATCCTTATAATAAGGAATTCCATCCGAAACCCAAATCTCTCGGTTATTCCTATAGGGTAATCCCAATATGTTATGGGCAAAGTACATATTAGTACCAAAAATACCACTACCGGAGCCCATAATGGAACTATCCTCTATTATGGAATTACGGGTCTTTCCGGCTAAACCATATCCGCGTACATCCGAGACATAACCCTTTATGTTCACATAGTAGCCATTGACTGCAATTCCATAAGCATCTGATCCTTTATCGTCAGTATCTATATAAAGATTGATATTTTTAAACTGATAGTTCTTGCCACCTGCTCGAACAACAAGCTTACTTGTTCCCGATTCAGCCACAAGCTGCGCCTTGATAACATTTCTATCAGCGCCATCAACAACAGCCCACGCGTGACCGCCGCCGCTTCCCGGCTGACCCGAAATCGGAACCGCTCTGAACTGCAAGTTTTCAAGATAAACATTATCTTTCTTGCGGTCGCGAACATCACCGAAAATATTGTTAATAAGGCTATTTTCCTTATCGGTATTAAAATAAACAAATTCGGGGGCACGGGTTGCATAGATATTAAAATTCCTGATTTCGCAGTTACCCGAAATTGAGAAGAGCTTATTTGCCTCTCCATACTGCCAACTGTATGCAGTCCAGAAAATCATAGTATCCTCAACTGCATGGCCTTCAAGAGAAACATTTTGCGGAACGATGATGGTGGAGATAACTCGATATTTACCCTTGGGGAAATAAACCACACCGCCGCCATTCTCATCGGCTGCTTGTATTGCCTTAATTATAGCGCCTGTATCATTAGTGGTGTCATCACCTTTTGCGCCATAGTCCTTAACATTGAAGGTTCCCTTTGCACGCCAAATTGACCTTGCGGAATCACTAACTGTAAATACAACAGGAGCCGACCAGCAGGTGTTATCACCATAACCGTTATGGAGATATACTTCATATTTTCCGTGTGCAAAAGTATCGGGAATTGCCACTTCAACGCTATAAGCATCACCATCGGTTACCTTAGTTACATTAAGCTGTGTTACAGCACCTGTATCAACCGATTTTGCCACAACTGTAATGCTATGAGCATCATCGATATATAGGTTTTCACCAAAGATGCGCAGGGTTCCGCCAATGGTTGAAATTTCGCCATCATCACCAACAGTATAGGTTATATAAGGATTATTGATATAGATTATCTTATCCTCATAAAGTCGGTTGTTTTGGCCATCAACTTCCTTGTTTGCCGCTTTTAACTTCAATGCATAAATGCTCTTTTTATCGGCCTTTGGAAGTATAAACTTAACCGATGTTTTGGTTTTTTGAACAAACTCGATATTTTGGGCATTAGCTTCATCCCACGAAGCAGCGCTCGGGCTTGTTATAACCCCTGCATTTGTTTCCGATTTATTAAAACGGGTTTCGAAGATATATTGGGGATTAGTTTTATCTATAGCTGTATCGGGCAAGGTATAAAGCTCGGCAGCTTCAACATTGCTTCCAAAATAGCTATCTCCCGTTATTAGAACTGTTTCATCGGGATTTTGGAAGGTATTGCCCTGATAATAAGGAACTATTCCGTGATTTACCTCGTTTAAGTCGAAATCGCCTTCTTCAAGCTGCAGAACAACATCATCAATATAGAAGGGTTTGCTGAGCATATAGTTGCCTGAGCTGAATCCGAAGCCTATTTGATTTCCTGCATTGAAGTTTAGCTTTGAAACCACACTTCCCTGAGAATTGGATAAAAGTACCTGACCATTAGTTCCCGAGAAGGTGAACTGCATTTCCATCCATTCGCCGAAAATAACGGTGTTTGAATGGAGAACGCTTAAAGAAGATATTCCATCAACAATTTCTCTTTTTTGGAAGGTTCCGTGTTTACCTGCAACACCGCCCTGATATGAAACCGCCCTAAAGTTTTCGGCATCATTATATTCATAAATAATATACGGTGTTACAAAGTTATTAACATCCTCACTTAAAAACTTAAATGAGAACTTAGTAACCTGAGCGGAGCCCTTTGGCCATAAGTTTTCCTTAATCTTCCATATAGCTGTTGAACTACCCGAAACAAGTTCCATTGCAAATACATTGTTATCGGGCTTTTGTGGGTCGGCAACTATTTCGCCTGAAGCCTGACCTTTATTTTCTATTATCTGCGCAAACGGATTTTGACCATACTCGAAATCGGCAAAAATATCATAGCCCTTGGGATATTCCGAAATATTTCCAACATCCTTTGGATTATCGTTAATATATTTAAGCGCAGAATCAATCTTTGCTTTATATGGATATGCAGTGAGTACTTGCTCGCGGCTGCCTAATTTTTGATAGGCATCATAAGCCTTTTTAAGATTAACTAAATCTTCCTTGGTATATTCATTATCCTCACGACTTAAAAGCTGACTATAATCGGCTATAAACTTTTGCATAGTCGCATATTCGCTTGGATAGAATTTCTCAGTCATTTCCCCGAGCAAAGCAAACTCAGATGTGAGAAGAGCCTGAACAGATGTGCTTAATTTTCCATAAGCATCAAATGCCGCATCAAATGCCGCTTTATCAGCGCTCGTTACAGTTGCGGTAGTTTTGCCGAGAATGCCTGCATGAGTCGAACGGAAAGCGGCTGCCTGTTCAGCGGCTAATTCCTGCGCTGTTTTGCTGAAGCTGAAACGAATATCATCAACAAAAGCTGTTTCGCCAATACCGAAGGAAAGGCCAACCTTGAAGCCATCTTCCTTAAGCTTTCCTAAAGCATTACTAAATGTTCCATATTCATAGGTGTTTGATATAGGACCGTTTCCTGCATCAAGAGCAAGAGTGAAGCCCCATAATTTACCATTTTTATAAATGAAATCAACCTTGATATCGGTCCAGGCGGAAGTTGGTAAGGCATGTTCCGCCTTAGTCCAAGCAACAACACTGCCATTTAAAACTAAAGCTGTGTTTTGGCCCGAACGGAAACCATAGTTCACAAGGTTTATGTTGCCATCATTAGTCTCTCCACTATAAACAACCAAGCCAACATTTCTTGTCATATTACTACCCTCTGCGGTGTAATATTTAAGTGAAATAGACTCTATTTGTCTATCAAGCGGATAGTAGTTACTGTTAAGGGTATAGATATATGCGTTTGCCTCATCCGCCGCATCAAGCAATAAAACATTGTTAGAATTTTCGGTTGGACTTGCTACTATATTTCCCTTAAGCGAAGTATTGTTTTCTCTCTTATTATCCTTTGGGCTGAAAACGAGGGTTTCATAAATATCGCTTGTTACTATTCCGTTTTCATACTCAAAATCATCAAAAAACTCGCCTTTTTTGCCCGTTAAAATTTGAGCATCAATACTGCTACCCTTTAATTTTCTTGATATTTCGAAAAGGTTTGTTTTTTCCGTTTCCAACGCTTTTTGAGCATCAATGGATAAATCCAACAAAGCATTAACCGCCGCGTTTAAAGCGGTTATATCCGCCGATGTTGCGGTATCCTTTGTTTTAGCAAGCATATCACTATGCGCTGTGCGGAAAGCTGAAACCTCGGCGTTCACGATATCCGCCTTGATTTTAGCAAGCAGAGCATCAAGCTTTGCCTTTTCGGCTTCGAGCAATGCCTTAACATCATCACGAAGTCCATCAAATGCCGCAAGAGCCTCCTCAACCGCAGCCTTATCACTTGCGGTGGTGGCGCTTTCACTTATAGCAAGAACTTTGGCAAAAGTCACTCGGAAATCTCCTGCAACAAGCTCGGCCGAATCACTGGGAAGTACCTCATAGTTAAAGGCAACATTATCTATGAGCGAAGCTGATTTGCCAAATGTGAAGCCATAGGTGAAGCCGCTCTCCATCATACAATCAAGCGGAGTATACGCATTCTTCTTATATGTGAAGCTTTGCTCGGCATTTTCACCTAATTTAAGCTTGAATCCATAAAGTCTTCCATCTTGATAAATATAAGTAAGCTTAACATTAAACCAAGTGCCATAAGAAACAGGCATATTCTTTGCCCAATATTTACAAGTGGCACCATTTGCACAAATTTGATGACCACCCTCGGCATGAACAGGTGTGAGACCCACTGCATTGCTCAAAGCAACCGAAGAATCATCAAGCTTTGCTCCCTTATAGTAGGTAATATAGGTTGGCTTTGTTGTGTTTTCAAGATAAATATCAAAGCTAAAGCTCTTAATTTTTCTATTGTTAGGAATATAGGTGCTCTTAAAGAAAAGACCAACCGCTCCCTTTTCGTTAGAAACTGTTCCGAGCTTCAAAGCCTTGTTAGCGCTGTTTTCGGGGTCGACAACAACCTCGGCGTTGGTTTTGATATACGAAGTCGAAGCTTCTTTATCATTATTTTCGCCATTATAAAGGGTTGTTTCCCATATATCATCAAGTGAAATTCCGTTATATTCAAAGGTATCCTTAAGGCTTATTTCGTTTCCAAGATAAGCGGATACTCCATTATTGGCATTAGCAATTAAGGAAAGATTTAACGATGCCGCAATCATAAGTGCGGACATAGATAAAGATATTATGCGTTTAATAATTCTTTTCACACTTTCTCCTCCTTAATATGCATATCCTGAATTGATGTAATTCTGAATATATGCAGGTGTTTCCTCTTCCCAGAGGCTTGCCACCTTATTATCATAATCTCCGCCCAAAAGGTCAGCAAGGGCGATAACCTTTATATTATCAAAGATAACTGCGGCATTGTTTGTTGAGAAGCCTATTCTTCCCATAGCCTTGATATAATCAGATTCATCAACATAAGAGAAAATCTCTTTTTGAGCATTTCCCTCTCCAAAAAATACCTTCACTTTATTATCAAAGGTTCGAATTGTTATATGTAACGGTTTGTTGAGATTTGCAAGATAATCATATTCCATCTCATCAATAACAATTACATCTGATGTTGTTTTAGCTCTCGATTCACCCTCCATAACACAAAGCTGAACCGTTCTATAGGGTATTTCATTAGTGATTGTTTGGTTAAACCTTAAAACATAGGCATGATAACCATACTGTCCTATTGAAGTAAGTCGGGTATAAATATCAAGTCCGTTGGCTTCGTTAGGGGCTGAGTCATCGGTAAATGTAACATCAAGATGTGTTTCATAATCGGTCCAATGCTCATCGCCTGCAAGATAGTGCGAATCGGACATATATTCATACAGATAACGGTTTTTGTTATCCTCGGTTGTGATTATCTCGGGGAAACTGTTATCGGTGGTCCAAACAGGATTGGTAACGCTTGGCTCACCATCCAATATGGAGCCATCGGTGAAGGTTTCGCTTAAAAGAACATCCTCTGAAACTGATGGATCAGCAGGAAGAACAATTTGCTCCTCTTCCTCCTCTTCCCCTTCGGGAGTGGATGTTGTATCATCGGTTGAAACCTTTGTTCCCTCGGGAGCTTCAACCTGATAGCTAAATCCATCGAAGGTTGCTTTTGCTATATCCTTTTCATCCTGCGAATAAGCCGATTGACCGATATAAACCGAACTGCCATAAGTAAAAGGAACCGAGCCTAACTTAATATAGGTCGAGTCGCTCTTTTGCTTATAGAAGCATTCAACCTTTGTTTTATTAAGAGAAATTTTAAAATCAACGGGATAGTTGGGCTTTGTGTTGATTTCGTTACCCTTAATGGACATCATAGTATCTGCCGAACGGTAGGTAATCATTATATATTCGGGTCGGCAATGCACCATAACGGTTGCCGCCTCAGGCCCAACGCCCGAACGAATCATAAGACCTGCTCCCGCGCAGGAATGCTTTCCATTCCACGAGGTGAGGGTTGTTTCGGCGGTTAGTGTTGCAACCTTTCCATAATTAAAGATTACCTTTTTATATGCAAAGTGCAAGCTATCAAGCTCATACCACTGGGCATAACCATTACTGGTCATTGTGGTTTTACTGCCATTTTGCGAAAAATCGCCCTTAATATCATCCCATATTTTTGTTGCGTGTGGTGAAAGACCATGAATTTTAACAAAGGTGAGCTCGGGGTCGGTTTCCTCTAAAATTACAACGTTATCGGCGTGACCTATCAAAGTAACTGCGCCTGAAACTGCAATAATAACAGCAAAAAGAATACTTAATATTACTTTTGCGCGCTTGCTTAAATACTTCATAAATCCGCCTCCTCGTTGTTTTCTTTTGCCGCCGCCTTCTTTTTATACTTTTCACAAAGTATATAAGAAGCAACCATTATAAATACCGATATTGCAAGGAAAACAAACATAATAAGAATTATATTGCTCAAGGTTCCCTTTTGCTTTAAGGTTCTTATAACTGTGTTTGTTAGATTATCCGTTTTTGTTACATATTCGGTTTTAGTAACATACTCGGTGCCGCCGGGAACTGTGACTATTTCAGTTTTGGTTTCGCCCGGAACCTCAACATAAACAGTTTCCTTATCAGCTTCCTGTTTAGCTGCCTCATCAAGAATTTGAAGCAAAGCTTTAAGCGATTCAATGCGAGGTGCAAGAGCCTTCTTTAACTCCTTATCCTCAAGTGCATTATATGCATCTATAACTATTTGAATAGCCGTTCTATCGGATTCGGTGACATTGCTTTGATTAAGCATAAACACCTTGAGATGAGTTTTTTGGAACTCGGCAGTTTTCTCGGAGAGAAGAGCCGCCGCCTCATCAATTTCAAGATATTTTTTAGCCTCGCTATCAAGCTTTAAGAGCCATTTATACTCGCTCTTAACCTTTTCCTTTGCCTCATCTGAGAGCAAATCATAGTTAAGAAGAGCAAGCTGAATATAGCTTACATAATCGGTATAGTTAAGGTCAAAGCGGTTCTCAAGAATCTTTTTATCCCATATATGCGAATAGGCATCATTCGAGAGGAATTCCTCAACCTCAATTTTTATATCCTTTAGTTCGCTTATTTTTTCTTCTAAGGCGGGCAAATGCTTGCCCTCCGCCTGAAGATATGTTTTTGCAGCATCTGAAAGATTTTTATAACTGCTAACTGCCTTTGCAAGTGCCTTTTCATCCGAGATAGTTATAGTTTTAGTTGTTTTTGCAAGTATTTTTGCATGTGTCTTCTTAAAACCGTTCACCTCGGCTGTGAGCGCCGCCTTTCCTGCCTGTTCGGCAAGGCGGTTATATCTTGTTTTAGCTGTGGAAACCCATTCATATTCTGAACTATGGCTTGCTTTTAGAAGCTTCTTTTGCGCCGCAGTTAATGAATTATATTCCGCTAATGCAGCATCAATATCCGCTTTGGAATCGGGATATTTAATATTTTCAAGCTTTTTAAAGAGCGAAAGAGTTTGTTCGGAAATGGTTTCGGAAACAAGATTAACAATTATGCTATCCGGTGTATTTGACTCAATATTCTTTTGCGCTGGTGAGTTATCATAAAGGTCTTCTATGCTAATAGAAAAGGTTGAGCTCGAATTAGTGTTTACATCCTTGACCTCAAAGGCAAGATAATAAATCGCTCCTGCAACCGAGGTTGCTTTATCATAAGAGGAGCTTTCATAAATAGTGAGCACCTCGCCCTTTTCGTTGTTAGGATAGTATGCATTATCACCGTCGGCATCCCCAATTTTGCAAATTGATTTGTTCGGCATAAAGCTGAATAAATCTTTATCATACTTAGCGGTGAACACCAATCCACCCAAGGCATCAATTTGGGTGGCGGTGATTTTTACATAAACAATATCCCCTTCTTGAAAGGTATCCTTTGAAATAAAAGAATTGTTACTGATAGAATACTCATTTGAAGAAAGCACGAAGCTAACGGGGGCATTTTGCGCTGATGGAGTTACCGATAATGAGCAAAGAAAAACAACACATAGCATAACGGAAACTGCTTGCAAAAAAATATTTTTTATTTTCATAACGCAGCTCCTTTCAAGCTGTTATTTTGCGATGAACTCATCAATTTGCTTCTGCATCTCGGTTAAAATTGTATCCACGCCTGCCGCATCCATCTTCTTGCAGGCTTCTGCATATTTGGTTTCATAATCAGCGCATGCGCCTGATATAAGCTGAAGCTGATACTCACTGAGAACGCTGTTCACCTGACTGAAGTTGTTTGCAACAACCGATGTATCAAATGCCATTCCATAGGTTGCAGTTTTATGGAACTTGGGCTGAATATTCTCATAATAATCAAGCGCTCTTGTTCTTGTTTCCTCGGTGTATGGAGAAATTACATACATATTAAGGTGGGTTCCAACCATCCAGTTAGGAATACCATACTTTGAAGAAGATGTTCCCTGCTGCTCATAATCAAAAGCCTTGATTTCGGTATCTGAAAGTTTCTCATAGTGCTCACCTTCAATACCATAGCAAATCATATTGAGAACATCGGCTCCCTCTTTTGTGCGGAGAAGCTCTAAAAGCTTCATAGCGCGCTCGGGATGTTTAGCTGTGCAAGGAATAACATTATAGGTGTGAAGTGAACCAACTGCTGTATCCGCAATGAATTTATGGTCGTTACTTTGAAGTGAAATCCAATAGGTACCGTTGCCCTCTTTTGATCCCTTCTTTAAGTACATTTCATTTTTATCGCGAAGATTCATATCCCAAACATAAGAAGATGCTATTGGGTTACGATTACCATATCCTGCATCACCCGAAAGAATATCGGTTGAAATGAAGCCTTCTGTATACCACTTACGAGCCCACTTCATAAAGAGCTTGAATTCTTCGGTATCATAGAAGTCTATCATTTCAAGCTTATCGGCAAAAACTCTATAACAAATATTTATTTGGTTTGTTCCTCCTGCTCCGTTACCAACGAAAGCAAAGCCCCTACGAGCAAAGGTGTTGAACATTGGTTCAATTGCCATAAGAGGAGCAACATAATCACTGTCAGCCTTACCCGAATCTCGAGCCGCGTGTAAATATTGATCAACAATCTCATACATTTTTTCGGTGGTTGTAGGATTCTTATACGCCTCTTCAACCAAAGCCTTAGTATCAAGATAGGAAATCAAAGACTCCGGCACACAAAAAACATCGGTATCATTGATATAAATTTGAACATTGGGGATTGCATAAAGCTCACCGTTCACCATGCCAGTTGCATACTGAATTCCGTATTTATCCCATTCAGCCTTAATGCTTGGAGCATATTCATCAACTAAATCATTAAGCGGATAGAAGGAATCTTTTTCAACCTCGGTAAGCGGGTCAACCGACATACCAACATTAGCAATATCAACCTGAGTATCTCCTGCCATCCATAAGGACCATTTGCTACCCATAGAGCTATCAAGCATAAATTCAATCTTTGTATTGGGGAGCTTATCGGCTAAAAGCTTGTTTATCTCAGCAGTTACCTTTGCAGTATCCTGCTGCTCATAAAAGCTCATTGCCCAGTAAAGTGTCGCTTCGGCGCTGCCATCATCTCCGCCGCCACTGCAACCTGCAAAGATGCCTGTGAGCATCATAATTGCCATAATTAAGCATAATAGTTTTTTCATTTTTCATATCTCCTTTATAAAAAATATTAAACGCAAAGTTTATATTCAGTCGGCTTTGCCGACACATTAACTATTTACTTTTCACCGGGATAATTGTTTGTAAAATTATCCCTTAACCGCTCCAACAACCATTCCCTTTGAGAAGTATCTCTGGAAGAATGGGAACACGAAGAGCATCGGTGCACTTGCAAGAACACACATCGCATATTTCAGTGTTTCCGAAGGAATCGCTGTCATATCTCCAAGTGGCATAGTCTTTTTAAGTTCTGCTAAAAACTTTGCCTCGTTAAGAATTTGCTGAAGAAGATATTGCAAGGTGTAAAGCTCTGTATCCTGAATATAGTACATAGTTACCGAGAAGTCGTTCCAACGCGCAACTATCTGCATAAATGTATAGGTTGCAATAACTGCAGTTGAAAGAGGAAGGATAACCTTTGTCAGCAACTGCATTTCGCTTGCACCATCAAGCTCAGCCGCCTCAATAAGCGAGGTTGGAATTTGAGCAAAGAAGGTTCTGAAAACAAACACCGTATATGCTGATACCATACCGTTCACGAGATATATCCAAATAGAATTTCCTAAGTGGAAAACCTGTGTGTTGATGATATAACTTGGAACGAGTCCTCCATGGAAGAACATTGTTATAATAAGTACTATTGAAAGGAACTTCTTGAATATAAAGTGTGGTCGGGCAAGCGTGTATCCAAGTGCCGCCATAACTGTTATACTGAGAATAGCACCGCCGAATGCTGAAATCGCTGTTACACCATACGCACGAAGAAGCGTTGTTATATCGGATAATATGTGGGTGTACGCCTCTGTTGTGAAATTCTCGGGAATAAGACTAAAGCCTTTATTAAGTACATCGTTTTCATTTGAAAAAGAAATTGAAACGAGCAGTAAAAACGGGATGATGCATATAAGCATATATGCTATAAAGAACAAATGCGAGAATATTGGCTTCGGCTCTCTTTTAGACATTATTTTTTTCATTTTCGGCACCCCCTTAGAACATTGCGTTTTCGGGGCTTACCTTGCGGATGGTGACATTAGTTATCACAACAAGCACAAGGCCAACAACCGATTGGAAAAGACCAACTGCTGCGGTTTGGCTCATATTACCTGCCTGCAAGCCTCTATAAACATAAGTGTTGATAATATCGGTTACGGGGTAAAGCGCACCAGAATCTCTCGGCACCTGATAGAATAAACCGAAGTCGCCGCCCATAATACTGCCTATTGCTAAAATACTCATTATGCAAATTACAGGTACTAAAGCAGGCAGCGACACATGCCAGAAGCAACGGAATTTTCCTGCGCCATCCATCTTGACCGCTTCAAAGAGAGAGGAATCTATTCCCATAAGTGTTGCATAATAAATTATACAACTCATACCCGTTCCCTTCCATATGTAAAAGATGGAAAGAATTGCGGGCCAATATTTCGGCTCGGCATACCAATCAATCGGTGTCATATTAAGAGAAGTTAGCATCGAATTAAGTATACCGAAACGGTTACTGAAAAGAGCAAAGCCAAGGTAAGCAACCAAAACCCACGAAATAAAGTATGGAACTATGATTGTGGTTTGATAAACCTTTAAAGCTGTGCGACTGTTTATGTTATAGAGCAAAACTGCAACGATAATCGAGCAAATAGTTCCTAAAATATGGAACCAAAGCTGATATAGAACTGAATTGCGGATAACTATTGTCGCATCGTTTGAAGTGAAGAAATATTCGAAATATTTAAAGCCAACCCAATCGCTACCTAAAATTCCTTTTAAGTAACTAAAATCCTTAAAGGCTATAACCACGCCGAACATCGGCAAGTAGTTAAAAAGCACAAGATATATAAATCCCGGAAGGGCTAACAAAATAAGCGGGATATTTCTTTTAAACAGGCGTTTCTTTGCCTGATTCTTTAAAATTAAATTATTTGCCATTTTCCTACCTCTAAAGCTTTACGAGCTTTATAATTAAAATTATCATAGCAACAAGCGAGCATAAAATTATAAGCGCCATAAAAATAATGAGTCCGTATTTTAAGACATTTTCAATTGCCTTCTTTTTCTGCGCCTTTGCTGCTGCCTCTTTTTCCTTTTGTTCTTTCTCTTTTTGTTCTCTTTCTTCGATGAGGGTTTTGATTGTTTCGGCATCCTCCTCGGTCAACTCATCGGGAGCAAACCTGCTTACCGCCGAAAGAAGTTTTTCTTTGTGATTAGCTGAAAAAGCACCCTTCGCAGTATCATCAAGAAGCTGATAATCTATGTAGAGAGATATAATGTTATCCTTTTCGCTCTCTTTTATCTCATCGGCTTCGGGAAGAGCTTTCATCGTGTTAACGAGATTAGCTAATATATAAGGCATCACCGCACTGTAATCTCCGTTGAGGATTACAAGATAATCGGTTGATATCTCTAACTTTTGGTCGGGGGTGAGCTCATTATAAGCGAGCTTTGCCGCAACGATTTCCGCCTTATTTTCAACAGTTACGGTTTTTGCATCTGTTGGCAGTTTTTTAATCAAGGCGATTACCTTTTCCGTCTCGGGCGAAACATCCGCCGCCGAGACAGGCAATGCACAAACGCCGATTAAAAGCACAAGGGCGAAAACTGCGGATATTACCCTTATTATGTTTTTATTCATCCTGCTCATCCTCCATTTCGCTATCCTCTGCACCTTTTTTGGTTGTGCGAATTGTGTTATATATCATAACAACCGTTACTCCTGATATACCGATTATCATAACCGCGAGTATTGCAATGAGTATAAGCTGAATTATATCAACCTCATCCTCCTGCGGCTCGATGGTTTCAACCGTTGTTTGATTTTCGGTATTGCCTTCACTATTAGAAGAAGTCGCATCGGTTTGTGTGTTATCTGAGCTTACCACCTGACTGCTCGTGTTCTCGGTTACACCTGACTGAACACCCGCATTGCTTTGTATTTCCACGGAGCTTTGAGTATTGCTGGCGGTTGTTTGTGTTTGAGGGCTTGAAGAGGTTGTTGCGCTCGGAGCTTTTTCTCTTTCCTCGCCCGGAACATACATCTTTGCATCCTTAACAACATTAGTTGATGCTAAAACGGGATACTTATCTCCCTTAACCCAACCGCCAACACTCAAGAAATATTTTGTTATCTCGGCAGGAGAAGCTGCATTGAATTCGGGCTGCAAGCCCTTTGTTGCATTCGAGATAAAGCAATTGGTTTTATTTGAAGTTCCACCTGGCACTGATGACCTTCCCTTTAAAACTCCATAACAGAAGCAGTTGGAAATTTGGTCAAACGATGCGTTGTTTTGAGCTGTGCCCAAAAAGTTGTTTCCCTTTGTCTTGGAGGTTAGCTCAACTGCAGACCAACAATTTTGAACTATAGCACCCTGCTCATTGATATTTCCTATAAATCCGCCTGCGCCCGAGCCTGAGTTTTGCTTGAACTTGCCCATCTTACCATAGCCATCAAGCGAGGCATTGAGCTTTCCAAGAGAGAAGCAGTTGCTGACTGTGGTCATACCACCGATTCTTCCTATGAAGTTTCCTATGCCCCAGCAGCCACCCGTATCAATATTAACATCGGCATAGCTATTTGATATATTACTATCCTGTGCAGAACCGATAAGTCCACCGTGGCGCGATGATTTACCGTTTACCTCTCCTGTTGCCGCACAGTGTGTAACCGTTGTGTTGTTTGCTTCACCTATAAGAATAGCGGTCGATTGAGTATCTATAAACTCTTTATACGAGATAAGGCTACCGGGATTGCTTGGGTCTGCATATCTTCCATTATGCTGACCAACAACCGAAGAATAAATTTCCGCATTCAACACATATATGTTGCTAATATTTGCACCGCTTGTTGTTCCAAAAAGAGCTGTTTGGTAAAAATACGGAGCTTTCTGACCGAGAGCATCGGGATAGTCCGCGGGGCTATACCAATCGTGGTTATAAATCTCGCCCTTTTTGTTATAGATATTAAGATTAAGAATTGCATAAAGTGGAAGGCCATCGGAACCGAGGTCACAGGTAAAGGAGCCTGTGAAAGGCTTGGTTGAATCATCGCCTATCGGAACAAAGCCTTTATTAAAATATTTGCTATCAGTTTTAAAGCCCTTCATATCAATCGTTGCCGCTAATTTATAGCTTGCCGAAAGATTATCTCGCATATTGTATAAATCTTTAGCAGTCTTGATAAGATAGGGGTCATTCCTTGTTCCGCTTCCGCCGCTAAATGCTGCATTCGCCATAATTGGACTCAAGCAGCTGACAAGCACCAAAACAAGCGCAAAAACCGATATCATTTTAGAAAACATTTTTCTTTTTTGCATAATCTTTTAGTCCTCCCTTAAATTTAAAAGAAACCTACCTAAAATCAATTTAGGCGATACCTTCTCCACTATATAAAAATTATACCATACTGCAAAAAAGCGAAAAAGATTGAAATTGTTCGATTTTTCTCGTTTGGTTACTTCTTTATAATTGATGTGGATATATATTATATATTAAGGCGGGTTGTTAACAATAAAGAAAAAGAGCTAACCGTTAAGTTAGCTCTTTCTGGATTTAATTAGTTGACATCCTCAGGAGTGAGGCCTCCCCAACCTGTTCCATCAAAATCAACAAAGTTTTCAACTACAGAAACGATATCAGAAGTCGCGATTTCAGTTGTGATTTTGTGCTCAGAAAGTGAAGGTATAATATACTTTTTCATTACTATCACACCCACTTTCTTAGTTTGCAGCCTTAGCTGCTGCAATAGCAGCAACTCTTGCCTGGTTGTTATAAACGAATGTGAGAATCTCGGCATTGCCTGCAGTTGCAAGGTCAATTTCGCCAACTATCTCACCGCAAGAATCTACGGGATAGGTTGCAGTATCAACAACTGCTGCCGCAATATTCTTAGCAATAGTGTAAACTGAACGGTTGCAAACACCCTTGTTTATACCCTGGGTTGGCTTAGCTTCCTCGTAATTATCAGTATTCTTACTGTAAACGATAATCTCGTTTTCGCCATCGGAATATTTTACATAAGAACGAGCCGAAATACGAATTCCGCAGGAGTTATTAGCATCTGCCTTGAAATCAATTCCGATAAGAACAGAATCCCAAGCAAGCGGAATAGCTGCGCCTTCCTCAACGGTTGTTTTTCCAACTCCGGCTTTATTATCGCCATCAACTATACCGAGCTTGAGTTCTTCTCCCTCATCGATAAGCTGTGTTGGGAACATAACAGTTCCGTATTCAACTATGCTATAGCCTGCGGGAGCCTGTGTAGGCATAACGGTGCTAAAGCGCGTATTCTGATTAGCAATATCATCCGTTGCGTGAATTGTAGCGCCCTTAACAACGGGAGCTTCTGCGTCCACTGCAACCTCAATAGCTGCTGCTGCGGCATTTATCTTAGCGGTAAGTTCAGCGCTCTTCATTTCTTCAGGAAGAACAGAATAAGTTCCCTTAATATCAGCGATTTGAGCAACAGTAGTAGCGCTGTTGTCGATTACGATATCGTTAATAGCGTTAATTTTTTCTTTAATTGCAGTGTTATAGTAGCCAATCTTTAGGTTGCTTATTGTTACAGGAACATTATTATTTCCTGGAGTCCCGAAACCTATTGTTACAACATCAGGATCAGCCTTTGTCATATCATTGGCTGCCGCAGTTGCATCATAGTAGTTAACACCATATTTCCATAAATACTTATGATAATTACTGTTAGGTTCGAAAGTGATTAACTCCCCGTTCGTTGCCTTATCGGTTATAGTGATCTTCTTTATATATTTACCAACAGCATCGTTTTCGTTAATACGATTATAAAGCTCTTCCTTAGTTGAATATTCAAGTGTGATATTTAAGGTCTTATCAACAAAATCAGCAAAATCAACGCCTGATTTTATTACCTGCCAAGCATTGTTGAATTTAAGTTGCTTTGTACCATCGGATTTGGTTTGCAATGACAAATACATGCCATCTCCATCATAATAATGCATCTTGGGAAAATCAATTTGGCTTGCTGTTGCATCCCCATCTAAGTATATATCATACGAGAATGTTTTAATATCACCATATACTTGATAATATATGTCTTTATTCTTTGCAGCAGGTATAACTAACTCATTAGCTTTAATACCATCGGTTGCAACAGTTGAAGCATCGGTGTAATCAGTGAAATCAATAGTTTCATCAGCGTGAATTCCGTATTTAGCGGCGTTGTAAGCCGAGCGAGCTTTAACAAGTGTTGCATAGTTTGCAACCTTAGCCTGCTTTTCAGGAGCTAAAGCTGCATAGGCCTCTTCAGCGGCAATGATTTTTGCGAGGCAAGCATCAGATGCATCAACTGCACCTATTTCATCAATCTTTTCGGCAACAGCTGCAATATCGGCGTTTTCGATAAGTTCGGTATAAGTTACTCTTGCAGCGGTGAGGGTTGCATAGTTTGCAACCTTAGCCTTTTCAGTATCGGTTAACAAATCATAAGCCGCTTCTGCCTTTTCAATCTTTGCAAGGCAAGCTGCATCAGCAACCACATCGCCGATATCATCAATATATCCGGCTACCTTAGGTGCATTATCGCGATATGTAACCTTAATATTATCGATACATACACCTACTGCGTTGCTACTATCATAGTTAAATCCAAGACTTACAACCTCGTTATCAGTGTTTTCTGTCAACGAAGCATTTACACCGTATGTAACACGTGCGCAAGCATAATGGCCGCTTGGAGTAAATGTTTGTGTCATTATATTCGTTTCACCGGCTGAAAGAACAATAGAGGTTAAATATTTGCAGTTGATTGCATCACCATCAGGATCCTTACGGTCAGTACGTGAAGTATAATCAGCATAATCGGTTGAATAGTTCATGGTTAGAGTTAACCAATCCTGTGTCCAATCAACACCCTCGGGGAAGGTTAATGTTGCTTGATTAACCATACCGGTATAAAGACCTTTTGTGCGCATCTTCCAAGTTCCGCTTGCATACGAAAAGTCAAATATTGAAACAGCATTCTTGGTTCTTGAATCGGTTGTTGTATAGGTTTCATCATAGAAAACAATAGCGGGGGTATATGCTGTTGAAGCAGTAAAGCTATCCAACTTAATATCAAAAGAATAGCTTTCAATATCTCCATAGGCATCAAAACGCAAGGATTTACCTACCTTTGCAGGTTTACCTATGTATAAATACTCCTCTCCTTCGGGGACGCTAACGGTTGCGAAATCTTCTGTTATTGCAGAAATATCACCATCAGCAAAATTAAATTCTGTAGTCTTATGAAGGCCTAAGGCTTCATATTCTTCTTTGGTCGCAGCCGAAACAACACTCGGCACGAACATTGCGCTTGCAACAAGCATTATAGCAAGCATTAGCGGAACTATCCGCTTTACGAAATTGGGAATTTGCCTTGTCATAAAATACACTCCTTAAAAAATTTGATTTTTTGCCACTAACATCATAGCACCGAGAATTGCAATAGCGCAATTTCGTTTTCGTGACAAAGGTTTGCTTTTGTGACTTGTTGATAAAAATATCGTTCATTTTTCGCCAGAAACACTAAAAAAGAGCCTTATGAATATTCATAAAGCTCTTTTTTGATTATTTCACAACTGCATAATCGTTGTATCTATCCTTCGGGATAGTTATATGGAAGGCTGAACCGCTGTTTTCATCGCTTTCGATAGTCAAGCCATATTCGTTTCCATATATAATTTTGCAACGCATATTTATATTGCGAAGTCCCACATTCTTCCCGGTTCCCATATTGTTTGTATTTATATTTTCCTTTATCTGAGCAAGCCTTGCCACAGGAATTCCAACACCGTTATCCGAAACGGTTATAACAATTGTTTGGCCAACACCCTTCACTGATATGGTTATCGCATTATTTTCAATATTATCTATAAAGGCGTGGTTAACAGCGTTTTCAATAAGTGGTTGAATACAAAGTCGCGGAATTACACAGTCAAGAACACTCTCATCGATATCCCAAATAATATTAAACCTATGCTCATAGCGAACATCGAGAATTTCAATATATTTCTTTGTTACCTCAATTTCCTCTGAAATATTTGAAAGCATTCTGCTAATATCAAGGCTTAACCGCATTATATACGCTGTATCCTGAACTGCAAGCGAAATGGGGTTATCCATATCAAGATGCTTATATGCAAGCCAATTTATAGAATCAAGCGTGTTATAAAGGAAGTGGGGGCAAATTTGTGCTTGGAGTGCCGCAACGTTCCAGCTTTTAAGCTCACCCAATGCCTTGCGGCTTTTTTCATCAAGCAATGCGTTCGACTGATACATCTCGGCAAGCTTCTCATTTATGTAATTAATCTCGTTAACATCCTTATCGATATTAACCTCTTGATACTGCTGAATTTGCAACAAGATATCCTTAATAGGTCTATAAGAAACCTGAATAATAACCGTGCAAATCATAACTGCCGCAACAAAGAATATAAAACAGATAAGAATACTCGAATAGATATTTGACTTAAAGTATGCCGAATAGTAATCCTTATCGGTTATGCTTGCGGCATAAAGCTCGGTATTCTTTATCTTCTTCATTGTTACTATATGGTCAGTTTCATCGATTTTCACTTGCCTCGTGAAATCCGAAACACCATAGTTATGAATTTTATAGGCATCATAAAGATTACTTCCGATTTTACTTGCATCATAGGATGAAAGAATGATTCCATTACCATCAACTATACATTCCACCCTATCCCCTGCATAGCTGAGAATTTGCTTTGCAAGAGCTATTGTATTAAGTGAAACGCAAACATCGTTATCAGCATACCCTGTTTGCGAACTCGATAGAAGAAAATAAAAATTTTCGAAGGCATTTTGTTTTGTTGTGGTATATATTTGAGAATTACGCAATTCTCCGTTTAGCTTTGAAGATTCACCTTCAACCTGCGGAAACTGCTTTTCTGCCTTTGATGTGTGATAAAGCTTGCCGCTCGAATCACGGACATAGATCTCATTGATATAGTTGAAAATTGTTGAATATGAGTCTATCTGATTTTGCGAAATAAGATAACTTTGATAGTTCTCATTAGGCGAAACAACAAGATTATCCGCAAAATTTATAGTTGAAAGATAGCTGCAAACCGTTGCAACCTGATAGAGTGAGGAATTTATTTCGGTTGCAGTTTTTTCAATTTCATTATTTTCAAAAGCGGATATTCGCTCCTCGGTGTTTTTAGCTCCGCTCAAAACAAGGTAACCCGAAATGGCGATAACCAAGACCATAAAAATTGAGAAGAAAATAAGAAATGTTTTCCTAAAATATTTTCCCCTGCTGCCGATTTTTTTGATTTTTTCCATTTACTAATCCCCTACATGCATAAAATTAGAAGGAGTAAGCCCTGTTGCACGCTTGAACGCTTGGCCAAAGTGCTTTTCATCGCTATAACCAACCATTTCGGCAACTTTTTTAACGGTATATTTTCTGCTTTTTAAAAGCTCTTTCGATTTGTTTATTCTAAGATTAAAGATATAATCCGATGGATTTTGACCCGTTTGCTGCTTGAATATTCGGCTCAAATATGAACGGTTAAAATGGAACTGATTTGCGATATGATTAAGGTCAAGACTCTTATCGCAAAAATGCTCATTTACATAGAGAATAACCTTCGAAATCATATCCTTGCCCTGAAGCGCTTCTTTGAAGGAATTGTTAAAGATCTTGGCAAACTGAGCGGCATCCTCGGATGATGAAATAGAATTGATTTCGCAAATCAACTGCTCATTTTCAAGAGGATATGTTTTTGCAAGCTTATTGACAACTGTTTCAAAAAATCTTCTCACATTATGCATCGACATTGTGGAAATAACGATATTGAAAATCTCCTCATTTGCCGCGCTGTTAAAACCTGTCAAGTGCTTGATATAAAGCTTTGAAAGCTCATCAAAGTTTATAAAGTTACTGTTTTCAAGCTTTTCGCTATACTTGGTTTCATAAGAAAAATCTATATTATGAGCGCCCTTCATAAGTCTTCGGCATTCTTCGAGATGCTCGCTAACCTTTTGCTTGCCCACCTCTATATCCTCTGAGTAAACAAAGAAAAGAAGTCCGATATGGTTTTCAACCTCATTTATGCAAAAGCAATTTATATCCGCATTTTGAATTTCGCATATATCTATCCATTTGTCAATATCTCTTGCTTCGGCGCTATTTTCAGTTGTATCCAGTGTTGCCATAACACAAGCCTTATAATCAAACAACTCCATATTTGCAAAATTGAGTTCACAAAGTCGTTCATAAGGGATAACTCCCCATAAATAAAGAGAAATATAATTTCTCATCATAAGACGCAACTGAAGTTGATTTTTTGACTGACTTTGCAGTTCGGAAGCGATTGAACTCATTTCGTTCTTGATTTTTTCAACAGCGCCAATTAGCTCGGTAAAGTTTATGGGTTTTAATAAAAACTGTTCCACACCATAATTTATTGCCTTGCGAGCATATTCAAACTCGCTGTATCCTGTAACTAAAATCACCTTTGCGTGCAGTTTATTATCGTGAATATACTCCGCAACATCAAGGCCCGTAGTGCCAGGCATCTGAATATCGGTTATAACGATATCAACATTGCCGCCCTTGAGTGCTTTTATAACCTGTTCACCGTTACCACAAAGCGCAACGCACTCTATATCCTCGAATTTTCTCACAAGTAAATCCGAAAGATTTTTTCTGATAACAGGCTCATCATCAGCAATAACCATTTTGAATTTATACAAGCGCGTTTCTCCTTTCAAGAAAATGCATATAAATTAATTATATCATTTTAGAAAAAAATATCAAATGCAAATCTAACCAATACAATTTTATTATAACAAACCATACCTTTAATTTAAAGTTTAAAATTGATAGTTTATATTAAATTTGTGATTAAAAAGAACTTCTTTTTGATTAATTAGCAACATAAAAAAATGCCCATTACAAATTTGTGAGCAAAATTTTGCAACAGCCATTTTATTAAATATAAAAAAGGAGATATCGTTATTGGAATTTCTGATTCGAGAAACAATAAGTTTGTGAAAGGTATACTGAAAACACGGCAAAAAATGGGAATCACTACCGTAGCAATAACCTCCTTTAAAAACAATTAATCGTAAAATACTTTTTTCTTTCTACCTATCTTTTTAAATTGAAAATCATTTCTTTGTTCACAATCTCAGTGGCACATTCCCTAATGTTATTCATCCTACCAACCCATTCCATCTGATTTTCGGCTTTGAGTTGTTCGGTGATGCCTTCATTCTTTGCCATTTGTTTTATCAAGAGATTGAACATATCTTCAGCCTGTTCATTAACTTTGGCAAGATAACGGTTAATTTCGCCGTTTAATATCTTTGCTGTATAAAAGCCTTTGCGATGATGCTTGATATATTCTAAATGTCATTGTCCCCAAATACCGATTGGTTCATGATCAGGCTCATCCTCACCAGCGATAATATAGTAATCACCACAAAGTTCATATTTAAGCCCCGTTCTTTCATCTGTAATAAATTTTTCTAACTGTTCCATAATCAAACCTCCTTATGTACAACTTTAAATTTCTTTTGCCTTGAGCAGATGATTTTAAGCAACACCTCCATTTGTTTTTGCACTGTTTTGTTCTGCTTGGTGCTACGTGCTTGCGGGTCGAGATTGCCGTAATAAAACTCTTCTATAAAGTTTGCCATAAAATTACCTCCTTTGCTTTTATTGTAGCAAAGGAGGCTTTCTTTTACGAATGTGCGGAACCAAAAATGGCAAGATTGATATTTAATTAAATCACTTGTCTTGAAGACATTGTCGGTTTATGGTATAATATGTATATAAATGGAATTTTATATCACAATCAAAGGATGTTAAAATATGAATATAACTTTTTTGCTCGGAAATGGTTTTGATATTGGGTTGGATATGCCCACACGATATGAAGATTTTTATAAAGAATATTGTAAAATAGTTACAGGAGACGATGGGGATACAGAAAATATTATCGAATTTAAAAATATGCTCCTTGGCCGTAACGAAAAAGGGAAAAATAAAATTATTGATTGGGCGGATTTTGAAAAAGCCTTTGGCGAACACTCTTCGGATTTAAAAATCGATCGCAAAGCAGACTATTTAGCCAGATTTGAAGATTTTACAGAAAAATTCAACGCTTATTTAGAATTGGTTGAATCATGCACGGATTGTTCAAATATAGCGGAAATAGGTAAAATCATGG
>JAFSIJ010000071.1 GCA_017439845.1 Clostridia bacterium
GATTCCTCAAAGGTGATACCCATAGCCGCAAAAACAACCGCAAACTGCTCGTTATCTCCCCTAACCTGAGCCTGACGGGCAATTTGTGCCGCAAGCTCGGCATGAGGAAGACCCGAAGCCGAGAAAATGGGCAGCTTTTGACCTCTAACGAGGGTATTAAGTCCATCAATAGCAGATACACCTGTTTGAATAAACTGCTGCGGATAGTTTCGAGCCGCAGGGTTCATAGGTCTACCGTTAACATCAAGTCTTTTTTCGGGAATGATTTCGGGGCCATTATCGATAGGTCTTCCAAGGCCATCAAAAACACGGGAAAGCATATCGGGAGAAACAGCAAGCTCCATTCCCCTGCCCAAAAATCGAACCTTTGAATCGGCAAGATTTATACCTGCCGCACTGTCAAACAACTGAACGAGGGCATTGCTTCCGTTGATTTCAAGCACCTTGCAGCGCCTTGTTTCTCCGTTTGGAAGCTCGATTTCGCCAAGCTCATCATATTTTACATTTTCAACATCACTGACCATCATAAGAGGGCCTGCAACTTCTCGTATCGTTCTATATTCTTTTGGCATAAAAGACCCTCCTATTCCTCGGTTTCGTTAAGGGCAACCTCTAAGTCTGCCTTTAACTCGCCGATAATCTTTTGGTATTCTGTTTCGATGTTTTCTTCTTTTGTATACTTAAATCTACCGATTCTCTCACGAACGGGCATTGCAACAATTTTTTCAACCGAAGCACCCTTCTTCAAGTATTCGTTAGATTTATCATAAAATTCAAGGATAAGACTCATAAGCAAGAACTGCTTATTAAGCGAAGTATAGGTATCGGTTTCGTGGAACGCGTTCTGATGCAAATAGTCCTCTCTTATACTTCTTGCCGCCTCAAGTGTCAAGCGGTCGGGGGCGGATAATGCATCCATACCAACAAGCTTAACGATTTCTTCAAGCTCGGCCTCCTCCTGCAAGAGAGCAAGGAGCTTGCCGCGAAGGGTGTTCCAATCAGCATTAACATTATCGCCAAACCATTTTGCAAGGCTATCGGCATAAAGCGAATAGCTTGTTAACCAGTTAATTGCAGGGAAATGGCGCTTATATGCAAGCGAAGCATCAAGACCCCAGAAAACCTTAACTATACGGAGTGTTGCCTGAGAAACAGGCTCGGAAATATCACCGCCTGGAGGCGATACAGCGCCGATAACCGAGAGCGCGCCCTCGATTTCCTCGCTGCCCGAAACAACAACTCGGCCTGCTCTTTCGTAGAACTGAGCCAAACGGGAGCCAAGGTAAGCGGGATAACCCTCTTCACCCGGCATTTCTTCAAGTCGGCCTGACATTTCGCGAAGAGCCTCCGCCCAACGAGAAGTCGAGTCAGCCATAAGAGCTACTGTGTATCCCATATCTCTGAAATATTCAGCGATGGTGATACCTGTATATATAGAAGCCTCACGAGCCGCAACAGGCATATCCGAGGTGTTTGCTATAAGCACGGTTCTCTCCATAAGAGAGTTGCCTGTTCTCGGGTCCTTAAGCTCGGGAAATTCGTTTAGAACATCGGTCATTTCATTTCCACGCTCGCCGCAACCGATATAAACTATGATATCGGCAGCCGCCCATTTTGCAAGCTGATGCTGAACAACGGTTTTACCTGAACCGAACGGGCCCGGAACCGATGCAACACCACCCTTTGCTATTGGGAAAAGCGTGTCAATAACTCTTTGACCTGTTACAAGAGGGATATCGGGAGAAAGCTTTCTTTTATATGGTCTGCCAACACGAACAGGCCACGACTGCATAAGGGTAAATTCCTTTTCACCCTTGCTTGTCTTAATTTTATAAACCGTTTCGCTAACTGTGAAATCGCCCTCGCTTATCTCGGTTATAGTTCCCGAAATCTTATCAGGCACCATAATCTTATGGCGAACAATGGCAGTTTCATCAACATAGCCTATTTCATCACCCGAAACAACATTATCGCCAACCTTAACGCTTGGGTTAAAGTGCCACTTCTTTTCGCGAGATAGCGAAGGCACCGAAACACCACGCTCAAGGTTTGTTCCGCTTATCTTCATTATTTCGGCAAGAGGTCTTTGAATACCATCGAAAATTGAGCCTATAAGACCGGGGCCAAGCTCAACGCTCAAAGGCATTCCCGTTGAAACAACATCTTCACCGGGGCCAAGACCTGCGGTTTCCTCATAAACCTGAATAGATGCTTTATCTCCGTGCATCTCGATAATTTCGCCGATAAGGTTCTTTTCGCTAACCTTAACCACGTCAAACATATTGGCTTCACGCATTCCCTCTGCGATAACGAGAGGTCCTGCAACCTTAATAATTTTTCCCATCGTTCTACTACTCCTTGTTGAACACTATATCGGAACCTACTGCTTTAATAACCGCATCACGAAGCATTTCAACCCCGATGCCGCTGTTCCCCTTTATGCTCGGAATCGGAACAATCGAAGGGGTTAAAGCAGTATTATATTTTTCAATTTCTCGTTTAAGCAATACCGCCAAGTTTTCGGTTACATATATAACCGCAAAGCCCTCGGCTACTATCTGCTTAAAGGTGGGTAAAGCCTCTTCCTCCTCATCACAGGTGAAAACCTGAAGACCTGCCGCGAGATACCCTTTAACGCTTTCGGTATCACCGAAAACTGCTATTTTATCCATAAACCTCACGCAGCCTTTCCTCTATTTTTTCACTGCTTTGCCCTGTTTTAATGCCGCTATAAATAATTCGCAAATTCTTAATTTCTGTAAGGCAAGCCACAGTATATCCGATAAGTGGCTCTATGCCTATTGTGACACTTTTGCATTTTTTAGCAGCAAGCAAAACCATATTATCAGCAAATTTTTCAAAGGATGAGGGAGATGCCTTATAGCATTCCGCCGCTTCCTTGCCTCCCGCATTTGTTTTAGAGGATAAAAGCTCTAAAACCTTTTCCTCGCCCGAAATGGCGGCGGCTTTAAGGTCGGCAATACTGACTATTCCGTTCTCGCTTAAAACCTCATCGAGAAAGGCGGGGCTTTTGCCTGCTTTGGCGCTTCTTAATGCAACCTTTATATTTTTATAAAAGGCATCAATGCTAATCAGCTCAATAATAGTTTTGTTGCCTGTTTTATTGGCAGTCTTCATCCGCGCGTCAGTTAACGCCGCATCTATAACACAGTCACACGCCTGCGTATCGCCCGACTTTGTGAGTATATCATAAGCCTTTATTGCGGTTTCGCGCAGTAGCTCGGGCAAAATATCAAATCTTTTTTCCTTAACCGCTGTTGCGATTAGCTCGCTTTCAACAGTTGAAGGTTCCTTCAAAAGAGAAGAAAAATCCTTTTCACCAACCACTGCTTTAAGTATCGCTTTTAAATTGTGAAAATCGTTTTCATAAAGAAAGGGCGCAAATATATCCATATCGGGCGCAATATCGGTTATATATTCCCAAAGCGCCTTTTGTTTTTTGGAAAGAAGCTCAGGAACACTCATTTTTTCAAATACTCCGCCACTCTTCTCCCCTATCAAAGCGGATAATTCCTCAACACTCTTCGCAGCCATTAGGGTTGCAAAGTCACTTTTCGATAGGAGAGTATTTTCCCTTGCGCGCAAATTTCCTACTGCAAAGCCATAGGATTTTACCATTTACTTTTCACCTACTAAAATAGCATTTTGTTTGCTATATCAACTAAAATCTCTCGCTTTTCGCGGATTATCGCAGCTATTTCTCCGTTGATTTCAATATCCCCATATTTAAGGATGAAACCACCCGAAATATCGGCTTTCTTCTTTGAAAGAGAAAGCCCCAATGCCTTAACCGATTTTTCGAAATCCTTATAATCTCTCTTTAAATCCTTATCATTTAAGAATATTTCGCCATTTTTATCGAGTACGGTTTTTTTGGCAATTTCATAAAGGAAATCAAAATATTCTTTATCGCCGAGTGCATTTATCTTTTCTGCCGCAGCGCATAACACACCATCGATAAGCTCACCCTTAAGAGAAAGAATCTTATCGCGGCGAATAAGAGCTACCGCGCTATCGGCGCTCTTTTTTATATCGCTTGCTTTCGATTCGGCAGTGGATATTATTGCATCTCTTTCCTTTTGAGCGCTTGCCTCGATTTTCTCGGCAGCTTCCTTTGCCGCCTTTTCGGCATCGAGAATTATATCCTTTGCGCTCGCCTCGGCTTCAGCGATAATTGAAGCGATTATTTTTTCTTTTGCATCCATAAGTCAGCACCTATCCGATGTTTATTACCGAAAGGAGAGAAACGAGGAAAGCAAGAAGAGCATAAATCTCAACGAGCGTTGTTGAAACCATTGCCTTTGAGAATTCCTGCTCGCGCTTTGCAACGAGAGCGATACCTGCAACAGCCGCTCTACCCTGAGCAATACCCGAAATCCAACCGCCGATAGCAATCGGTAATGCAGCAGCAAGATATAAAAGTCCCTTTGTGAGAGAAAGATCCATACTTCCGCCAAGGATACCGATGTTGAGAAGCATCATAAAGGAAACGATAAATCCGTAAAGTCCCTGTGTACCCGGAAGAAGCTCTAAAACGAGCATTTTACCGAATTTTGATGGATCCTCAGAAAGAACGCCCATACCTGCTTCTGTTGCCATTCCAACACCCTTTGCCGAGCCAATACCTGCAAAAATTGTTGCGAGTGCTGCGCCTAAAAGCGCCAAACCTGTTCCTAATGTCATAAAATTTCCTCCTTATCAGCAGTTACGCCGACATATTTATTTTTTAACTTAAATGTTTTAAACTCTCTGCCTCCGCCATCATAGAACTTTGAGAAAAGCTCTACATATTGAAGTCTCAGAGTGTGAACATACGCACCGAGCGCATTAAGCGCAAAGCTTATCGCATGGCCAACAGGGAATATAATAAGCATTGTTATTATTCCGCCGATACCACTGCCGCCCAAGGTTCCGAGCAGATTAAACACCGCTCCCATAGCCGCAGTTGTAAGCCCTAATGCCATAAGTCGAGAGAATGAAAGCAAATCGCTTACATATCCCGTTATATCATATAGAGAAGCAATGCCAGAGAAAATCTTCATAACGAAGCCTTTTTTATGGCGACCCTGTGTTAAGATAAGGCCGACCACCGATGCTATTGCAACCCACATTCCTATTGTTTTCAAAATCGGGAATGCAAATATTCCCACCGCCAAAAGCGTTATACCCAAGAGGGTTGTTATCCAAAGACCTGCATCGAAGAAGGCGCCTGCCTTATCTCCGTTTTTAATACAGGTTACAAACTTTGCACAAAGACCTGCAATGATTTGAGCCATACCAATCGCAAGACTCAATATAAGCAGTGTTACAGCGCCACCGTTCATCGGGTCTATAAGGGCGGGAAGCGAAATTTCTTTATGGAAGAAGGTGCGGCTTATAACCGCAACGCTATCCCCAAAGAAGCTTCCGAACAAAAGTCCCCAAAAGACAGTTGAAATTCCGCAATAGAGGAACAACTGCATACTCTTTTTCATAGATGGCGAAGGGTTGAACTTCTTTAAGACAAGAAGTGTTCCTATAACCATCAAAAGACCGTATCCCGCATCGGATAACATCATACCGAATAACAGGTAATAGAAAAATCCTGTCAAGGGAGATGGGTCTATATCGGTATGTGATGGAAGTGAATACATCTGCGTTATCGTTTCGGCAGGCGAAGCAAAGGCATTATTTTTCAGCTTAACGGGAGCTAATTCCTCATTTGCCTTTTCGCTTTCTATTACAACGCAAAATTCCTTATTTAATTCCTTTTCTAAAACGGGGAAATCAACCTTTGCAACATAGCCTCTTATCAAAACCGTATGCTCGGTTCCGATAACCTCCTCGCTTGTTTTAAGTCTTTCCGCCATCGTTCTCGAATAATCGGCAAAAACCTCAATTTCGCGGCGCCTTTTTGATAATTCTAAAAGCTCTTCCTCACATTTTTCTTGAGCCTTTTCACATTCATCGAGCTTTTCTTCCAATATGGCTATTTGTTCAGCCGCTGTCGTATCTCCTGAATGAACAGGTCTTGCAAAGCCGAGTGTTCGAAGGGCGTTTTCGCAATCCTGTGCCGCTTCTCGCTTGCAGCAAATAAAGATATACGTGCTATCCTTATCGCTATCAATTACCTCTCCGTAAATATCAGCATCCGAAACCTTCTCAGCAAGGGCGCAAAGCAAATCCTCAAGATTATACTGCCCTGCAACCGTTCCTATAAAGGCGGCGGTTGACTCTGTTCCCTTAAAGCTAAGCGGAACATCGAGCGGTTGCCAAACCCTTAAAGTATCAACGCTTGTTCTTATTCTCACCTTCTCGGCGGCGGTTTCAGCAAGTGTTCTTACCTTTTCGTGAATATTCTCCACCAAGCTAGCCGCCGACAAGAACGCATCATTTCCGATATAGAAATCTTCACGCGAAATACTTCGCACATCCGAAAACATATCAACAATGCTCTTCTTTTCAGGGTATTTCTCATTTATAATTTTTATAGCGTTATCGGCCGAGAGCGCATATTTTTCATAAACATCGGCGCCCGATTTATCCTGCCTTTCATAACCTGCCGGCAAAAACGAGGTTTGCTCATCTATTGCCGCGGTGGAAATATCCATAACCGACATTTCCTGAAGGCGCAAAAGCAGGTCATCAAGCCGCTTCTTTTCGGCGAAAATGTTCACCAGCAGGCATTCAAGTTTTGCCACGCTTCACACCACACTTTTTAAATATTTTTTATCTCGCTTATTATTTCATTTATAACCGCATCGCTTTTTTCGTTTGCTGCTGCTCTTATTTGCTCGCATTCCTTTTCGATGCTTTTCATTTCCTTATCCTTTGCGGCTTCTCCCTTTTGCCTTGCGGCAAAGGTTAGCGAATCGGCTTTTTTATTAGCCTCTAAAATCATATCCTTTGCCTTAGCCTTTGCCTCGTTTTCGGCATTGGTCAGTATTGCCTCAGCTTTTACCTTTGCATCAGCAATAATCTCTTTAGCTTTAGATTCTGCCGCCACTATTTCATTTATTATTTCTTTGGCCATTTCGGTTCACCCTTTTTTACCAATATTATCCTTCATTATACACCATCATTGTTAAAAAGTAAACAATTTAATATATAAATTTATTATTAACAATTTTTTTATAAAAGTACTTCTTTTTTTGGAAAAAGTTTGGTATAATACTAATAATTTGTGAATTATCATTATAATGGTTAATGGAAGTCGAAACCAATGAGTTTCGACATAAAATCTTTAATTTTATAACAAATTTTCAAAGAAAATTTGCCATTACCCATTGCAATGAGTGTCGTGCAAAATTAAATTACGCAATTTAATTTTGCCAAAGCCACTTAAAAAGTGGCTTGTCGAAGCGCTTTTCAGCGTTTCGACAAACTACAATCATTATTATAAATAGTTGGTGAGCAAATGAACATAACCGTTAAAGGTCTTAACATTGAATATATAGAAGAAGGCTCCGGCATCCCTGTTTTGTTGCTTCACGGATGGGGCTCCTCCTTTGATGTTTATAAAGGAATTATGGCTTCGCTTTCGGATAGATGCCGCTTGGTTGCGGTTAACTTCCCCGGTTGCGGCAACAGTGAAACCATGAGCGAGCCTTGGGATTTGCAGGACTACTGTGATTTCGTTTGTGAATTTATGCAAAAGGTAGGCCTTAAGGACCCGATTATGATGGGCCATTCCCACGGTGGCAGAGTTACTATGTATATGGCAGCCCTTGGTTACGCTAATCCCCAAAAGATAGTTTTGCTCGATGCGGCAGGCCTTATTCCTAAAAAGAGCCTCAAGCAAAAAGCGAGAGCAAGAAGCTTTAAGCTTATCAAGGGTGCGCTTTCGCTCCCAATTATAAAAAATCACTCGGCAGGGCTTCTCGATAAGGCGCGAAAACACTATGGCTCGGCAGACTATAATGCCGCTCCCGAAGTTCTTCGCAAAACACTCGTTAGCCTTGTTAACACCGATATAAGAGATATCTTGCCGAATATTAAGGCATCAACTCTTCTTATATGGGGCGAGAATGACACCGCAACTCCCCTCTCCGATGCAAAAATTATTGAATCGCTGATAAAGGATGCAGGGCTCTGCGTTATAAAGGGAACGGGCCACTATTCCTTCTGCGAAAATCCATATCAGGCGCACGCAATTCTCAGAGAATTTATAAAGTAGGTAAAAATATGAACATATTATTTTTAATTTCCTTAATAGTTGCGGCGGTTTCGGGAATCTTTTCCCTTGTTCGCCAGCTGCAAATGCTCCAACAAAATTCATATTTCCCCTCCCGCTATTCAAAGTTTGTTACCGATACCTTTGTTGTTTGGCTTTGCGTTTTAGCTTTTCTTTTTTGCATATCCTCTTTTTTCTATTCTTTAGACAATCCGTTCTTGCATATAATCTTAACTGCGGCGGTTTTAATTGTTCGCATTCCGCTTTGCATAAAAACGCAAAAGAAATCTATTAAAAAGCTTGTTTTCACAGGGAGAATAAAAAGGCTTTTCGGCGCCGCTATCATAATAGAGGCTCTTCTTATAACCCTTTATGCTCTTCTTCCCGGTCTTGCAGGAGAAATTTGCCTTGTTTTATCACTAACGCTTTCCTTCATCACTCCGCTTTTATGCTATCTCGTTTGGGCGGTTACGCTTCCGATTGAAAAAGCCTTTGGCGCCTACTATATAAATGATGCCAAAAAAATTCTCGCAAGCAATAAAGGTTTAAAGGTTATAGGTGTTACAGGAAGTTACGGAAAAACAACAACTAAATTTATCCTGAAACGAATTTTAAGCGAAAAATATAACACCGTTTGCACCCCCGGCAGTTTTAATACACCGATGGGCGTTGTCAGAACGGTTAGAGAACACCTCAAACCGCACACACAAATCTTTATATGCGAAATGGGTGCTAAAAATGTTGGTGATATCAAGGAAATTTGCGATATCGCCTCGCCCGATATGGCGGTTATAACCTCGGTTGGCCCTCAGCACCTTGAAACCTTCCTTACGGTTGATAATGTTTTCAAAACCAAGTTTGAGCTTGCCGATGCAGTTAAGCAAAAAGGCGGAAGGGTTTTTGTTAATGGAGATAGCAAGGAAATTGCAAGCCGCATAGATAATAGCTTCTCGGTTTACGGAACGGGTGAGAATGCTCTTTACCGCGCCGAAAATATTTCCTATGGTGCATTTGGTTCAAGCTTTGATATTAACCTCGGCGGAGAAATTATTAGCGTTAAAACCAAGCTTCTCGGAATGCACAGCATAATTGATATTGTTGCCGCGGCGGCGGTTGCCCATTCGCTCGGCGTTAGTCCCGAGGATATAAAATATGCTGTTTCCACCCTTGCCGCCACCGAGCACCGATTAGAGCTAAAGAGTTATATAAACGGTTCAACCCTTATCGATGATGCCTATAACTCAAACCCCGAGGGTTGCATTGAGGCGGTTAATGTTCTCGGTAGCTTTGATGGTTTTAAAAAGGTTATTATCACACCGGGACTCGTTGAGCTTGGCGCAAAGGAATATGAATATAATAAAAATTTAGGCTTTAATGCCGCAGAGAAATGTGATATAATTATTCTCGTTGGTAAAAACAGGAGTGTTCCCATAAAGGATGGCATTTTGGAGCATGGCTTCCAAGAAGAAAAGCTTTTCACAGTTTCAAGCTTTGCCGAAGCGAACGCGCTTTACTCTACCCTTGCCGATAAGAACACAGTTTTACTTATCGAAAACGACCTACCGGACAATTACCTAAATTAGAAAGGTGAACAATTATGAAAACAAATGTAGCATTCTTTTTCGGTTGCCGCTCGGTTGAGCACGAGGTTTCAATAATCTCGGCGGTTCAGGCTATGCGCGCTGTGGACCGAGAGAAGTATGATGTGACCCCCGTTTATGTGACAAAAGATGGAGAAATGTATACAGGGGATGCCCTTTTTACAATAGAGGAATACCGCGACTTGCCCGCGCTTTATAAAAAATGCCGCAAGGTGTTCTTTGCAAGAAATGGCGAAAATGTTGTTATGAAATATGAAAGCAAGGGTGTTTTCTCAAAGGCGAAGGATGTTACCATTGATGTTGCCTTCCCTGTTGTTCACGGAACAAACTGTGAGGATGGCACCATTCAGGGCTATTTTGAATATTTAGGCTTGCCCTATGTTGGCTGTGATATTCTCTCAAGCGCTGTTGGTATGGATAAGGCGGTTTTCAAGGATGTTGTAAAACGTGCGGGCGTTCCTGTTCTTGATTGCATAGAAATCCGTTCAAGAGAATATGCTCAAAACAAGGAAGAATTAACCCAAAAAATAGTAAATCAAATCGGACTTCCGCTTATCGTTAAACCGGTTAACTTAGGCTCAAGCGTTGGTATAACCAAGGTAAGCGATATAGAAAGCTTTGATGAAGCTATGAGCCTTGCGGTTTCCTTCTCGGATAAGGTGCTTATAGAACGAGCTATCGAAAATCTTCGTGAAATCAACTGCTCGGTTCTCGGCGATGCCGATAATTGCGAGGCAAGTGTTTGCGAAGAGCCCTTTATGAACGATGAAATTCTCTCCTACGAGGATAAATATATGGGCGGCTCAAAATCGGGTGCATCAAAGGGTATGGCTTCACTCGGCAGAAAAATCCCTGCCGATATCCCTGAAGAGCTTTCGAATGAGATTAAAGAGCTTTCCTGCAAAATCTTTAAGGCTATTGGCGCTAATGGTGTTGTTCGTATCGACTTTATGCTCGATACAGCCGAAAACCGCGTTTATGCAAACGAAATCAACACCATCCCAGGCTCTCTCGCCTTCTATCTTTGGGAAGCAAGCGGCGTTAAATATACCGAGCTTCTTGATAGAATGATAGAGCTTGCCTTCCGCCGTCAGCGCGGCCGCGAAAATTTAACCTTTACTATTAAAACTAACATCTTATCAGGTGTTTCGTTCGGCAGTAAGGGTGCAAAAGGAGCAAAATTGTAATGACAAATTTTCTTGTTCGCCTCTTTGTTAAGAATAACGAAAACACAAAGGATAAAGCGGTTAGAGAAAATTATGGAAAATTAGGCGGTGCCGTTGGCATCGCCTCTAATATACTTCTTTGTGTTATAAAACTTATCGCCGCCGCTATAACGGGCAGTATGTCAATTTTAGCCGATGGGCTTAACAACCTTTCGGATATGGGTTCCTCGGTTATCGCATTTATCGGCTTTAAACTTGCGGGTAAGCCTGCCGACCGCGACCATCCTTTCGGTCACGGAAGAGCGGAATATATGTCCTCTTTTATTGTTTGTATGTTGATACTGCTCGTTGGCTTCGAGCTTATCACTTCCTCTGTTGAGGCGCTATTCACAGGCGCCAAGGCTCCTACATACACACCTGTTGCAGTTGTTATCCTCGGTATTTCGGTTATCGTGAAACTTTGGCTCTTCGCCTTTAACCGAAGGATAGGCAAGAAAATATCCTCTGAAACCCTTATAGCCGCCGCACAGGATAGCGTTAATGACTGCATTTCAACCTCGGTTATCCTTATCTGCGCTATTATTTCAATGTTTGTTAATGTTCCATTTAACCTTGATGCAGTTCTTGCATTCTTTGTTGGACTCTTTATAATCTTTTCGGGGCTATCCTCGGCAAAGGAAACCTTCAACAGTATTTTGGGTAAGCCTGCCGAAAAGGAAACGGTTGAGGCGCTTGAAACTGAAATTCTTTCCTTCCCTGAGTTTTTAGGTATTCACGACCTTATTATTCATAACTATGGCCCCGGCAGGCAGTTCGCCTCGGTGCATGTTGAAATTCCGCAAAACAGCGATATTGTTCTTTGCCACGAAAAAATTGATTATTGCGAAAAACTCGTTAAGGAAAGACTTGATATAGAGCTTGTTATCCATATGGACCCAATTGATACCGATAACGAAACGGTCAGCGAGGTAAAGCAGCGCATTGCCAAAGGTATTTTGGAAATTGATGAACGCCTCACGCTTCACGATTTCAGAATGACCCCACAAGGTCTTAACCAAACCAACCTTATTTTCGATGTTGTTATCCCGAGTGATATATCAATGCGGGATAACGATATAACCGAAGAGATAAACCAAATCGCAAAGAAAATCAACGAAACCTATATTTGTGTTATAACAATAGACAGAGATTTCACAGGGAGATAGAAAAAAGGAAGGCGCTCGCCTTCCTTTTTTAGATAATAGATAAGAGATAAAAAATAATAGAAATGGTGTTTCGCAAAACGAAACGAAATATATTGACACGTGTAGGGTGCGGCGCCACGACGCACCGTGAATGCACAATGAAACTCAACGGGAGGGGAAACCCCTCCCGATATTTTTTTACAAAAATAAACGGACAACAAAAACCGACCTATGATGTTTCGGTGCATCACAGGTCGGTTTTATGTATCTATTATTTATATTCTCCGCAACTTTTGCAATACATTCCCGAAGAATTTTTCTCACCGCATTTTTTGCACACCCAAACTTTTGAACTGGAGGCTACAGAATTATTATTTCTAATTGGCTTTTCTACCTCTTTTGCAGCTCTTGACAGATAACTTTCGTTTTTTTCGTTTTCTGGTGTGCTATCATCTTTCTCTTCCTTGGCGGCGTTATATATTGCTACATCTGCCGCAACTTTTGTGTTTTGAACTATGCTCGCTAACGAGCCTACTAGCAATGCAATAATGTGATATGCACAATATTCCAAAAAAGCATATAGCGCTGTGTCTATCGCCAATGAAAAGAAAATTCCAAAATCAAATGTTTTTCGAAGTTCTGTTTCCGCACTGCTCCACATAGTTGCCTCTTTTATAACAACTTCTTTTTCAACTATTGAGCTAGTAATAGCTAATATTAGCCCGCCTACAATCAAAATCCAAAAAAGAATTTTACCCCAATTTTCTAACCTAATACACCATGACCAAAGATTTTCGGTAATACTATCCGTTTTATAACAATCCTTTAATGTCTTCGGCACATTTTTGTCTGTGTTTCTAGAAAACATATTCTCCATTTTAACTTCCTCCTGAAAATAAAAAAGTGTGTGCAACCAAAGTTACACACACCGAAAAATGCACAACTCTGTTTGCTACCACACAAAACTTAACGCTTACAACAAGTACGCGAAAATGAGCATGCATTTTTACCAAAATAAAAATACATACTTGCTATAAGCGAAATATTAAGTTTTGTGTGGTATGTACATTATAGCATAACCGTTTTATTTTGTAAATATTCTAAAATGTTTATTTTAGTTTTGATTTATGGTATAATACAAGCGCCCCTTGTGTAAAGGGGAGAGGGCCAACGCATGTTGGCGAGGGGATTGTTTATAGGAGGTATCACCTTGGATCGTAAACATAACAAAGAACTCGTGCCTTTTGCTAAAAATTTGCGAAAAGGAATGACAAAAGAAGAGAAGCATTTATGGTATGACTTTCTTCGAACATATCCGGTTAAATTTTTAAAGCAAAAGATTTTAGGGAAATATATTGTTGATTTCTATTGCGCAAAAGCAAAAATTATTATAGAGCTCGACGGCTCACAGCATTATGAAGATGATGCAATCCTAAAAGATTTGGAACGCACTAAATATCTTGAGCAATATGGACTGAAAATTTTAAGAATCCCCAACAATCAGTTAAATCAAAATTTTGAAGGTGTTTGTGAATATATCGATAAAGAGGTTAAACAATCCCTCCACCGCTAATCGCGGTCTGACGGACCCGTACCTCTTTGTCAGCATTGCTGACATTTCCCCTACACTGTAGGGGAATCTTCCCCTCCCTTTGCACAAGGGAGGCTTGCATATTACTCTTAAATAAAAACACCCACCGAACTATCTCGTTCGGTGGGCTATCCTAAAATGACTCAGCTATCCGTTTTAAATATGTTTTAACATAACAACGGTCTTACGCCACGAAAAATTTATAAATGCTAAATCAATGGTGGCTGCCGGAAAATTTTGTGTGTATAGCGGTCATTTGGATTCTTTATAAACTTATCAACCTATGTTGTGTTATATAGGTTGATAATTTTTTTATTCTTATTCCTCTTTGCATATTTCAGCGCTTTATACGCACCGCTGTTTTCCCTTTCTTGCGCATAAAAAACAACAAAATCGCTCACATCAATCATTGCGCAGTTGCGAAAATAAATACTCTTATACCAACCATCAAAGCTTGGTTCAATATATATCACCCGTTCATAATTTTCACGCTTAAAATATGGTGCATTTTTTCGCAAAAATCTCTCCTGTGGCACGCAAAAAACCCTTTCAATATTTAAATCGGGTTTTTGGGCTTTTATCTCGGTTACTATACTATAACAAAGTTCATCAAAATCTCCGAAGCCGCCGAAATAAAATGCCCTGCAACCAAGCTTTATTATTTTTAGAATTTCCGCCTTTGTGTTTTCATATAAGGACTTTGTTATCTCAACATCTCGGTGCCCGAAAAACGAGCAAATTAGAAAATTTTCCCTCATAAAAAAATGAGGTGCCACCCCTTGCGAGATGACACCGTAGAATACCTCTCGCATAGTTGTCACACTAACAAGCACACCCAAAAAGGCAAACATGTCGCGATATGGTATAACTACCAACACTTAATGTTCACCTTTTTTGCAAAAGATATACGTGTGCTATTTAATTGTTAATGTGACAACTATATTATACCACTATGTTTACATTTTAGCAAGATATTTATTGCAACATTGTAGGGGAGGGGTCTCCCCTCCCGATAATATATGATGAAACTCAACGGGAGGGGGTCTCGGCTGCCGCCTCGGTCGGTGCTTCTGCTTCGCAGAGGTGTCCACCGGACACCCGCACCCCCTCCCCTACGCAGATTCAATATTTTCTTGTTACAGGGAACAAAAAACCCGACTGAAAAATTCAGTCGGGTTTTTTATTAACCTAAAATATAAATTTCAACAGTTCTAACGCCGAATCTGCGGCAGGCGCTTTCGGAGGTCATAAACAAATCAACACCTGTTGGGTAATTGTTTATAAATCCGCCTGTATCGGCTGCCACTGCATATCCATAGATATACGAGCCATCGCTTGTTTTAATATACATTTTGGTTCCATAAGGGATAACCTTTGGATTGACCGCAATGTATCCGGGCTGCGGAGCAACACCGGTTGAGCAACGGTTACCTGTATAGGTATAGGCGGTTGCTCTCGCCTTCCTCATCGACTTGTATTTAACGGGAGCTCCGTTTTCATCAAGCTCAATGGTGAAAGGTGCTTTAAGGGTTGAGATGTCATTAACATCTTCACTTGTTTTAACACCCTTCTTCTTGGTGCCGACAACCTTCACTTCATCGACAACATTTGATAAGGTTACAACATTAGTCACCTTGCTGCTGATAACCTCACCGTTTACAACCTTACTTGTATAGGTAACACGCTCACTTCCGTTTTCACCCTTGGTAAGCGTTTTGGTTGTGCCCTGATTGTAATTCCTTGAATAAACTGTGTTAGTCTTAAAAGGAACTTCCTTGGTTAAATCAGTTGAAACATAGTCTACATTGATATAATCAATATAAGCTGTTTCGGTTAGAACCGTATCAAGAGAAGGTTCTACAATATCGTGTTCATCAACGCTAAAGCCTGCGGCGGCAAGAGCCTCGGCAACGGTGCACTCAGGAACCGAAACCTTTTTAGCAGAGCCTGAGTTAGTGATAAACACAGGGAAGGTATATTCAATATTTATTGTTGTTGTGTCTTCATCGTTTACAGCGCTTACAACATTATAACTCTCAGATTTAAGATTAAGCGATGCGAGAACTGTTGCCACATTTGGCGAGAGTGTTCTGGTGACATAGGTCTGTTCTCCGTCATACACCTTAACGGTGTTTACCGAAGTGTCGAGCAGGGTTGTGGCGGCAAAAGTGATGAGCGCCATAATCACTGCACAGTAAGCACGTAATTTCCAACCACCAAAGGCGGCGGATAAACGATACTTTAAGTTTTTTATCATCCAATAACTCCTTTTTTCGTTCGTTTTAATATTGTGCTTTTTGCACTTTTCTCGAACGGTCGTTATTATAACCAAAAAAATTTACTATGTCAAAGAAATTTTCAAGGTCGTTTTTGTATAATTTGCACAAAAGTTTTCAACAAATTACAAAGGTTACAAGATTGTAACTATTTAAAAGCGGTGTTTTTTGACATTTTATGTCAACAAAATTGTGCAAAGCCACGAAAATCACCATATTTTTTGCTCCTCATAAAAACAAGGCGCTTTTCAAAGTGAACATTTATATGTATATATAAATATATATAATAAATATACATTATATAGTGTATTTCAAAAAAACCTTTACATTATGTTCACAATATGATAAAATCAATTCAGTGATGTTTTAGCGGAGGATGTTATGGAGAAGTTAAAAGCCACTTTAATGGATGAAGCGGCAATAGCCCGAGCGCTCAAACGAATTTCGCATGAAATTTTAGAGCGAAATCACGGAGCGGACAACCTTTGCATTATCGGCATTAAACGCCGAGGCGAAGAGATAGCAAAAATGCTTTCTGATAATATTTATGCCATTGAGGGCAAGGATATTCCGCTCGGTGTTCTTGATATAACCTTTTATAGAGATGACCTTACTGTTATTTCTAACGAGCCTGTTATTCATCCAACCGATATTCCCTTTTCGCTCGCCGAAAAAAATGTTATTTTGGTTGATGATGTTATCTTCACGGGAAGAACGGTCCGTGCAGCACTCAATGCGATTATGCAGTTCGGCAGGCCTGCCTCTGTTCAGTTGGCAGTTCTCATAGATAGAGGCCACCGAGAGTTACCCATCAAGGGTGACTATGTTGGCAAAAACGTTCCAACCTCAAAATCGGAGGTTGTTTATGTGAAGCTCCCACCGTTTGATGATGCCACTTGCGTTGAGCTTTACGAAAGGATGTAAATAAATACCTTTAAGGGTGTTTAAAATAAAGGAGGATAAAAAATGAAACTCATCTACACAGTGGAGGACAAACCGAAGTTCTCCCAAGTAATCGTTTTTGCGATTCAGCAACTTCTTGCCATTATGGCAGCAACCCTCGTTGTGCCGGTTATTATCGGCAACGGAATGAGCCCTGCGGCAGCTCTCTTTGGTGCAGGTGTTGGAACACTTGTTTATGTGCTCTTCACCAAATTCAGAAGCCCTGTTTTCTTAGGCTCTTCCTTCGCATTCTTAGGATCTATGGCAGCAGCCTTTGCAGGCGGTGTTTCCGCAGCGCTCGGCTTCCTTGGTCTTATCCTTGGTGCGATTTTTGCAGGTCTTGTTTATGTTGTTATAGCCCTCATCGTTAAGTTTGCAGGCGTTAACTGGATAAATAAGCTTATGCCCCCTGTTGTTATCGGACCCACAGTTGCTATCATCGGTCTTTCCCTCGCAGGAAATGCTGTTGGCGACCTTCAAAAAGGCGGCGTTTTAAACGCAGAAGGCGCTCCCACTGCTAATCCCTTGATTTGCGTTCTTATCGGTATAATCACACTTATCGTTGTAACCCTTTGCTCAACCTACGGTAAAAAGATGGCTAAGCTCATCCCCTTTATTATAGGTATCCTTGCAGGTTATGCTGTTGCCGCTATCTTCACAGTTATCGGAACACTCACAAACAACCCCGCTTTAATGGTTATCAATTTTGGCCACTTCTCCGCTCTCGTTGCTGATGGCGTTACAATTAACACCTTCTTTGCTATTCCTGATTTCACCTTCCTCACCGCATTTAAGGGCATTGGTGAAATAAACGGAGCTTATGTTGGAACTATCGCAGTTGCTTATATCCCTGTTGCATTCGTTGTATTTGCTGAGCACATTGCTGACCACAAGAACATCTCTTCTATCATTGACAGAGATTTACTTACCGAGCCCGGTCTCCACAGAACACTTCTTGGTGATGGTATCGGCTCAATGGTTGGTGCGTTCTTCGGCGGATGCCCCAACACAACCTATGGCGAATCAGTTGCCTGCGTTGCTATCACAAGAAACGCATCGGTTGTAACAATTATTGCTGCAGCTGTTGGCGCTATCCTCGTATCTCTTGTTAATCCTTTCGTTGCCTTCGTTAACTCCATCCCCGCTTGCGTTATGGGTGGCGTTTGTATGGCACTTTATGGCTTTATCGCAGTTAGCGGTCTTAAGATGGTTCAGGCGGTTGACCTTAACAGAAATAAGAACCTCTTTGTTGCATCAACCATTCTTATCGCAGGTATCGGCGGACTTTCGCTCACCTTCGGCAAGATTACTCTTACCTCTATTGCAACCGCTCTTATCCTCGGTATCATTGTTAACCTCATTCTTTCAAAAGAAAAGGAAACCGAAGAGGAATAATTTAAAGCACATTAAAAAAAGGCAGTCTTTCGACTGCCTTTTCTTTTTTACCTTGGTGGTATAAAGAGTGGAATTGAAAGCGGGTTTTCGGTGAAATAGCCGAACAAAAATGCTATTAAAACGAGTAAGATTAGAGATATCAAGCTTGCCTTTTTGCTGCTATATTCTCCGCTGTTAACCTTTTTATTATATTTCGATACAAACACTGCAACCGCCAAGAAGAAAATCAGAATGTTTAAAAAATCTATTTTAAACCCTAAAACACCCGTATAGGTATAAAACGAAACTATTATGCTTAACATACCGCAAACAAGTGCCGAAAGAAGTGATGGCAAACAGTTGGTACAGGGCTTTTTCTTTATAAAATGCTCCGCAACCGAATAAATAATCGCGGGAAAGAAAATCAGCTTTAAATGCTCGAAAATACTCTCGTTAACGGGGAAAAACCAACCGATAACGCTATTCTCCCCCGTCCAATCATATATAAAATGGCCGAGCGTTCCAAGAGCGGCTATACCTAAAAATTTTAAAACTGCTCCACCCATAACAAACACCTCTTTCATATAGTATGTGTAGGACAAAATAAATAATGCTAATTATTTATTGAAATTATTTGAAAATTATGGTATACTAAACCATAATTGTATTTTAAGGAGGCGAAAGAAGTGAGTAGTACAAACATTGTTATCCTTTCGGCTATAATCATTTATCTTATTGGAATGGTTGTAATCGGAGCTCTTCTTTCAAACAAAAACAAAAATTCTGATGATTTTTATTTGGGAGGAAGAAAGTTAGGCCCTCTCGTTACCGCTATGAGCGCGGAGGCTTCTGATATGAGCGGTTGGCTTCTCATGGGTCTTCCCGCAGTTGCTCTTATGGGCGGTCTTGCGGAGGCTTCGTGGACTGCTATCGGTCTTGCTATTGGTACATACATTAATTGGCTTTTAGTTGCTAAAAAGCTCCGTATTTACACAAACCGCTTAAACACTTTCACACTTCCCGACTTCTTTAGCAAGCGCTTTGGCGATAATGCTCACATTATTTCAACCATTGCCGCTGTTATCATTATCGTGTTCTTCATTCCATACACCGCATCGGGCTTTGCCGCTTGCGGAAAGCTCTTCGCTTCACTTTTCGGTATGGAATACACTACCGCTATGATAATGAGCGCTATCGTTATTATTGTTTATTGCACACTTGGTGGCTTCCTCGCCGCTTCAACAACCGACTTTATTCAGAGTATTGTTATGACAATTGCTCTCTTTGTTGTTGTTGGCTTTGGCGAAGGCTTGGTTCACGGATTCGGCAATGTTTTCTCGAATGTTGCTTCGCTCGACGGTTATTTAGACCTGTTCAGAGGTCACAGTGTTGCCGCAGGACAGGCTACAAGTTATGGAGCTCTTCCTGTTGCCTCAACTCTTGCTTGGGGTCTTGGCTACTTTGGTATGCCTCACATTCTCCTTCGCTTTATGGCTATCGAGGATGAAAACAAGCTGAAGCTTTCCCGCAGAGTTGCAAGCGTTTGGGTTGTTATTTCTATGGCTGTTGCAGTTCTTATCGGTGTTGTTGGATATAGCCTTATGCAAAAGGGCGTTGTTCCAACCTATGAAAGCGCAACCGCTGCCGAAACAATTATCGTTGATATTTCTAAATATTTAATCAAGTTCGGTTCTATCCCCGCCTTCACCGCAGGTATCATTCTTGCAGGTATTTTGGCATCTACTATGTCTACCGCTGATTCTCAGCTTTTAGCTGCGGCTTCCTCGGTTTCACAAAACATTGTTCAAGGAACCTTTAAAATCAAGCTTAATGAGAAGAAATCACTTTTACTCGCAAGAATTTCGGTTGTTGTGATTTCGATAATAGCTATATTCTTAGCGCTTGACCCCGATAGCTCTGTTTTTGATATAGTATCTTTTGCCTGGGCAGGCTTTGGCGCCGCATTTGGCCCTGTTGTTCTCTTTGGCCTTTTCTGGAAGCGCACAACAAAATGGGGTGCTCTTGCAGGTATGGTTTCGGGTGGCGCAGTGGTATTCATTTGGAAGTTCCTTGTTCGCGCATCCTTCCCCGGCACCTGGCTTGACTTCTATGAACTTCTCCCCGCATTCATTATCGCTTGCATTGCCATTCTCGTTGTTAGCCTTCTCACCAAGGCTCCCGAAAAGGAAATCACCGATATTTTTGATGAAATTAAAGCAAAATAATAAATTTTATATTTTTTATCCACATAAGCAAACACGAATAATCCGAACCTGCCTAAAATGGCATAATTTCGGCACTTTTCGGTTTGTCGTCATTAGTAGGCATCAGCCTTACTAAATCCTCCGCACCAAAAATCACACAAAATTCTGCTAATTTTAGGTCGCAGAATTTTAAAGGTGAGGATTTTTGTCTGTGCGAGGCACAAAACGCAGTTAATCCTGTCGGATTAACGAGTATTTTAACAATGCAAAGGCGAAAATTCACCCTTTAAAATCAGGTTTGGACTATTCGTGTTTGCTTAAACGGAGGTTCAAATTATGTTAGTAACAATGAATGAGGTTTTACCTCAGGCTAAAAAAGGACATTATGCTGTTGGTTTGTTCAACGCGGTTACCTTGGAATTAGCGCAGGGAATTATTGCTGCAGCCGAGGAAACAGGCTCACCTGTTATTTTCGGAACTGCAGAGGTTTTATTGCCATATAACTCTCTTGAGGATTTGGCTATGATTTTAATTCCTATGGCAAAGAGAGCAAAGGTTCCCGTTGTTGTTCACCTCGACCACGGTCTTCATAAGGAAACCTGCCTTAAGGCATTAAAGCTTGGCTTCTCTTCCATTATGTATGACTGCTCGACCGACACTTATGAAAACAACTGCGCTCGAGTTAAGGAAATGGCTGATATTGCTCATTCCTATGGCGCATCTATAGAGGGTGAAATCGGCCACGTTGGAGGAGCTGAGGGTGCCGCTACAGCTGAACAGCAGAGCGATGCTTCGAAGTTCTACACCACTCCCGAAGAAGCAAAGGATTTCGTTGAGCGTACAGGTGTTGATGCTCTTGCTATCGCGGTTGGTACTGCTCACGGAGCTTATAGGCTTCCACCTAAGCTTGATTTTGACCGCATTAAAACCATTGCAAACACCGTTTCAACCCCTCTTGTTTTGCACGGTGGCTCGGGTCTTACCGATGAAGACTTCCGCAAGTGTATTGAAATGGGAATTTCAAAGGTTAATATCTTCACCGATATCAACATTGCGGCTGTTTCGGCAGCATTCGCCCACTTCACCGATATGGGTAAGGGTATTATCGACCTTCTCCCCTCAATTCGCGAGGCTATAACCGCATCGGTTAAGGAAAAGATGCAGCTCTTCGGTTGCTGCGGAAAGGTTGGCAACATTGCTAACACTTCAAGTGTTAACGATGAAGCGCTAATCAGAACAATTGTTGAAGAGGTTCTTCGCAAGTATAATAAATAAAGAAAAAGCCTGAAGCGTTTTGCTTCAGGCTTAATTTTTATTTTACATCAGGAAACAGCTTTTCGGCAAACCAAACCTTTTCAACCTCGAACTCTTTTCCGTTTAAATAGTTTAAAATCCCTGCATCCGTTTCAAAGGTGAATTTAAGCTTATATGAATATAGCGCCTGCTTATCAAAGCCAAGCTTTTTATCGGCGGCGAGCTTCCCATACTTACCATCCCCCAAAAGCGCGTGGCCTATAGATGCCATATGCGCCCTTATTTGATGTGTTCTTCCCGTTAGGAGTTCTATTTCCAAAAGGGATAGATTATCGTGGCTTGCAAGAACTCTATATGCGGTTTTGATAGTCAAGTTTTCATCGGTTTTTTTGCTTTGCAAATAAACCTTGTTTTTCTCCTCGTTCTTTTGAAGATAGCCGATAAGCGTATCTTCTCTTTTTTTCGGTACGCCATGAACTATAGTTAAATACCTTTTATCAATTTCCCTTGATTTTATTTTATCGCAAAGGATACGAAGAGCCTCGGCATTTTTCGCCGCAATAACTATTCCGCCTGTGTTGCGGTCTATTCTGTTAGCGAGCGCAGGCTTGAAGCTGTTTTCATTTTCGGGGTTATACTCCCCTTTTTCATATAAATACCTTTGAATTCTGCCTATCAGGGTATCACCATATTCATTTTTATCGGGATGGCATAATAGCCCCTGCTTTTTATCAGCAAGAAGGATGTTTTCATCCTCATAAACAACCGTTATTTTATCCGCTGCCGAAAGGAAATCATATTTCGGCGCCTTTTGCTCAAAGAACTCATCATTTATATATGCCTCAACGATATCGCCCTCGTTTAGCCTTGTGCTGATTTCCGCCCGTTTTGAATTAACCTTAATTCTCTTTAGGCGGATATACTTATACATTAAAGCCTTCGGAAGCATAGGGCAGCATTTTGTTATGAACTTATCGAGTCTTTGGCCCTTGTCATTTTCTCTAATTGTGAAACTTTTCATATTTTCTCCTAAATAGTCTTTGAATTAGCGTGTTTATGTAGTATAATAACCTTGTATAATATACGAATTAGGTGATATTTTTGTCAAACGATTTACATAGTGGACACAGGCAGCGCCTTCGCGCTCGATTGCTTGAACAGGGCATATCTAAAAGCACTCCGCCCCACGAGATATTGGAATTCATTCTTTTCCATTCTATACCGAGAAAGGACACCAATGAATTAGCGCACGAGTTAATTGCCCGCTTTGGCTCACTCGCGGGTGTTTTCGATGCTCCCATAAACGAACTGATGAAGGTTAAGGGTATAAACAAAAATACCATTACCCTTTTAAAGCTTTTTATGCCGATAGCAAGGGTTTATATCGATGAAAAGCTTGCGGCTCCAAAAGATTTTCGCAACATTGATGAGGTTGGCCACTATCTTCTGAAAAAACACATCGGCTATACTAACGAGGTTCTCTCGGTTATGTCACTCAATGCAAAAGGTAAACTTCTAAGCTATGATATTATCGCCGAGGGCAGTTTGAACGAGGTTGCCGCATCAAGAAGAAAAATCGTTGAGCTTGCTATGGCTAAGCAGGCACATTGCGTTGTGCTTTGCCATAATCATCCGGGCGGATTTGCGGTTCCAACCGCCGCCGATCTTAAAATCACTGCCCTTATTCAAGACTCACTTCTTAATTTTGATATTGCCCTTCTTGACCATATAATTCTTTCGGATGATGACTATGTTTCCTTATTCCAAAGCGCCGAATATAAAGACCTTTTTATCCGATAATTCTATATCCAACACCGTTTTCGGTTTGAATTAATCTGCGCCCGCCTTTTTCAAGTTTTTTACGAATATTCGCAACATTAACACGCAAGATTCCTGTTCCTTCCGATATTTGCGGCCCCCAAACCGATTCCATAATGAAATCATAGGTGAGCACTCTATCGGAATAGCGGCAAAGAAGCGCTAAAATCATAAACTCATTTTTGGTAAGACTTATGGGTTTCCCATCAACTGTGACCTCGCGCGTTTTAAAATTGACATTGAGTCCGTTTGCGCTGTATTTTTCATCCGGGTTCATTCCGCGAGCCTTATTGAGCTTTTCAATATTTCTCAACTGAACTCGAATTCTCGCAAGAACCTCTCCGTGAGTGAGAGGTTTTTCTATATAATCATCAGCTCCGGAATCAAGCATTTCAATACTCTTTTTTTCGGGAACAGCAATGGAAACCACTATTATTCTGTGATTTCCCCATTCGCTTAGCCTCTTTATGAGCGAAAGGGTTTGCTTATGATTCGCAAGCGGGGTGAGAATAACGATTTCGGGGACATTTGTTGCAATAAGGTTAAAGCCTTCTTCAGCAGTTTCTGCCCCAAATGCCTCATAGCCGCCGGCGGTTACAATGTTCTCGAGCAAGTTTCGGCTCTTTTTCTCGCTATCTATTATCACTATTCTGCTTTTCATTTGCTCACCCCCTGAAATTTTTTAGAAATTCCGAATATATTATACGATATTGTTAAGAAACTGTCAAGAAAACGAGGGTGTAATAAATTATTTAACCTTTCTTAACAAATATGAGCCTTTTTTGTATTAAAATAGTTGTGTGAAAGGATGATATAAATGAATTTCAGATATAGATTTATGCAGTTTATGAGCGGAAGATATGGCGCCGATACGCTTTTCTATGTGATTTTCGGGTTTGCCTGTGTTCTCGCTTTCCTTAATATCTTTTTGCATTTTTGGGCTTTGCAGTTAATTGTTTATGCCCTTTGCTTTTATGGTCTTTTCCGCTATCTTTCAAGAAACACCTATGCTCGTGCCGCCGAAAACCGTAGGTTTAACGAGATATTAAACAAGGTGAAGCGTGACAGTGAAATAGCAAGGCAAAGAAAGGCCGATGCTTATCACGTTTATCGCAAATGTCCCAAATGCCGCGCAGTGTTAAAGCTGCCGAGAAGGGTTGGCAAGCATAAAACCGTTTGCCCCAAATGCTCTCACGAGTTTTCAGTGAGGGTTAGAAAGTAAGCAGTATTGACAAAAGCCATCATTTAGAGTAATATATAAACGAATTATATTTTTTTGGAGTTGATTTTTGTGGACGACAGTCCTGCGGGGAGTATAATATCTTTAGTTTTACTTTTCGTTTTATGCCTTGTTGGCAGTGCATTTTTTTCGGGAACCGAAATTTCTCTTTCCTCGGTTAACCGAATTCATATGATGAGCCGAGCAGGCTCGGGAAAAAGAAGCGCACAGCGTGTGCTTTATATACTTGACAATTTCGATGAAGCGTTATCGGTTATGCTCATCGGCAACAATATCGTTAATATCGGCTGTGCCACCCTATCGGTGCTTATCGCAACTCACATTTGGGGAAATGGTGCGGTCAGTCTTGCTACGGCTGTAACCACCGTTATAATCTTTTTACTCGGTGAAATGCTGCCCAAATGCTTTGCAAGAAGCTGCAACGAAAAGTTTGCCGAGGCGGTTTCCGGAACGCTCATTTTTCTTATGAAGGTATTAAAGCCGCTATCCCTCTTTTTCACCGCTATTTCGAACGCAGTGGCATCCCCCTTCAAGAAGCGGGCAACCGCCGATGTCACCGTTACCGAGGATGAGCTGATAGATATTGTTGAAAACATCACAAGTGATGATGATTTCGATGATGACACAAGAAAGCTTGTTAAATCGGCTATGAAGTTTGATGATAAAACCGTAGCTGAAGTTATGGTTCCTTTTTGCGATATCGTAACGGTTAAAACGAGTATGAAAACCGCTGATATTTTAGAGCTTATAAAGCAGACCTCACATTCCCGCCTTCCCGTTATTGACAGAAAGGGACAGGTTAAGGGAATACTTAGAATCAGAAAATTCCTTAAAGCCTATATAAAAACAAAGCATAATATTATCTTGGCGTCGGTTATGGATTATCCCTATTTCACAAAGCCCGATGTTCTTATAGATGACCTGCTGACACTGATGAGCAACCACAGGCGCAACCTTGCCATCGTTAAGGGTGAGGATGGCGAGCCACTCGGCATCATCACCATTGAGGATATCCTCGAGGAGCTTGTTGGCGAAATCTATGATGAGGATGATATAGGGGGTGGCGAGAATGAATAGCTTACCCTATATCGCAATAGTTCTTTTAATTCTTGTTTCGGCTTTTTTCTCTGCGAGCGAAATTGCTCTTTCGAGCGTTAATGTGAGAAGACTCAAGACCCGAAACGAAGAAAAGAGCACACCTGCGCTAAAAAGCGCTATTACCCTGCTCGATAATTACGATGCTCATTTAGGTGCAATTCTTATCGGCAACAATATCGCAAACACAGCCGCATCCTCTATCGCAACCGTTATTGTTATGGGGCTTTTAGGCGAAAATTATGCCTGGGTTTCAACCCTCTGTATGACCCTTTTGGTTCTCACCTTTGGCGAGATTATCCCAAAGGTTTTAGCAAAGGAATTCCCCGAAAAAATGAGTATTTTTGCCGCTATTCCGATAAGGGTTTTAAACATAATTCTCTATCCCCTTCTTGCAATCATTATGTGGATTGTTAACCTCACTTCGAAGATTTGGGAGGGAAATGAGAGTAATGTTGACTCGGTTTCCGAGGAGGATTTCGAAAACATTATAGATATCGTTGAAGAAGAGGGCGTTATTGATGAGGAACAGTGTGACCTTTTGCAAAATGCTCTCGACTTTGATGAGGTTTTGGCACACGAAATCATAACCCACCGAGTTGATATGGAGGCTCTCGATATTCGGGACCCCTATGAGAAGAATGTTGAGAAGATTATGGAGTCAACCTATTCAAGACTCCCTGTATACGAGGATACAACCGATAATATAATCGGCGTTCTCCATCTTAATCATTTCTATAAGCAGCTGATAGATAAGAAAAAAGTTAATATAAGAGAGCTTATGCTCCCCGTTACCTTTGTTCATAAAACGATGCCGCTTGATGATGTTCTCGAAAAGATGAAGAAGAATAAAGCTCACCTTGTTATAGTTCGCGATGAATATGGCGGAACGATGGGACTTCTTACTATGGAGGATGTTCTCGAACAGTTGGTTGGTGAAATCTTTGATGAAAACGATGAAATCGAACGCGAATTTGTTTGCATTGAGGATAATCTCTTCGAGGTTGATGGAGATATGCGAATTTATGACTTCTTCGATGAATTCGATATTGATATTGAAGAGGATGAAAACTTTGAGGATGACAATGCAACGGTTGGTGGCTGGGTTATAACCGAGCTTGATGGCGAAGTTAACGAGGGTGATACCCTCACCTATAAAAACCTCACCGTTACAGTGAAAGAAACCGATGGCTACCGAGTTGAAAAGATCCTTGTCCGCGAAGAAGAAATAGACGAAGATGAGGAAGAATAATTAAAAGTAAAACACCGATAGGAATCTATCGGTGTTTTTTGTGTTCTCTTTGTTTTTTACGGTGCGTCGAAGGCGCCGCACCCTACATTGAAAATATATTTTTTATCGCACTGTATCGGGAGGGGGTGGAACCCCTCCCCTACAATTTATTTCGTTTCGCTTTGCGAAACACATTTTCTATTATCTATTATCTTTTATCTCTTATCTAAAAAAGGAAGGCTTTTGCCTTCCTTTTTAATTTACCTTATTTTTCGGTGTTCCGTTTAAAAACGCCCCTATGTTTTCACAAACAATGCCAAGAAGGCGCTGCCTTGTTGTTAAGGGTGCCCAAGCGGTGTGTGGTGTTATAAGAATGTTCGGCGCATCAACTAAAACGCAGTCCTCTCTCATTGGCTCGCTTGTTAGCACATCTATCGCGGCGCCCGAAAGCTTGCCGCTCATTAACGCATCATATAAAGCCTTTTCTTTCACAACTCCACCGCGTGCGGTGTTTATAAAGAATGCGCCCGTTCTCATTTTTGCAAAAGCGCTCTCATTCATCATTTCTCGGCTCTGCTCGTTTAGTGGGCAATGAACCGTTACTATATCCGATTTTTCGAGCAGCTCATCAAAGGAAACGAACTTTTCATCCTCTCCCCTTGTCCTTGTGAAAACAAGCGGCTTCATATTAAATGCAAGGGCGATTTTTTCAACCGCTTTTGCAATACTGCCATAACCGATAATTCCTATCGTTTTGTGTGATAGCTCATCGGTTGGAAAAATTATGGGCGAGAAAATCGGTGAACGCTTCCATCCACCCTCCTTCACGAAGGCATCATATTTTGAGAGCTTTGTGAAATGCTCAAGGATATATGCAAAGGTTTGTTGAGCAACCGCATCGGTGGAATATGAGCCTGCATTGCAAACTGTTATCCCCTTTTTGCTCGCACTCTCTAAATCTATATTGTTATATCCTGTTGCGAAAAGGCCGATATATTTTAGCTTTTCGGCCCTCTCCAAAACTTCGCTATCAAAAACTGTTTTATTGCAAAGAACCGCATCAAACTCGCCGATAATCTCTAAAAGCTCGGCTCTTGTGATATTAGCAAATTCGGTCACCTCACCGAACTCGGCTATCGGCTCCAAGGAAATATCGTTGTTAAACCTCACGGTTGCGGTATCAGTTATTAGTATTTTCATCTTTTCTTGTCACCTTTTTGCGGCTTCCATCAGGATTTAAAATATAGGTGTTTTCAAGCTGAGAAACCAAGCTTGCCTTAAACGAGTCGATATACTCGCGGCGGAGAACCGCCTGCTCGTCCTTTTCTTCCTCGGTGAGCCCCTCGGTTTTTTGTTTTTTTGCAAGTTCGTTTATTCTATCAATTTTTTTGCTATCCATAATAATCACCATAGCCTATCCCGGACACAAAATTACGATAAAAAATCACGGATATGGTGATTATTATATCGCTTGTGTCACGGTTGCCACATTGTTGGCGAGTGACACGCGCCCTATATTTTTAGCGTGATTTTTCACGCTAAATCTCGTTTCTTCCTTCTAATGCACGTGCCAAGGTAAAATCATCGGCATATTCAAGGTCTGCGCCAACAGGTATGCCATAGGCAAGGCGTGTGACCTTTATTCCAAGTGGCTTTATCATTCGGGAAAGATAGCTTGCGGTTGCCTCTCCCTCAACCGTTGGGTTGGTTGCCATTATAATTTCCTTTATGTTTTCATCCGAAAGGCGAGCCATCAGCTCCTTTATGCGAAGCTGGTCGGGGCCGATGCCATCAAGCGGAGAAATAACCCCGTGAAGCACGTGATATGTTCCCGAAAACTCGCGAGTTCGCTCAAAAGCCATAACATCCTTTGGCTCCGAGACAACACAAATCACCGAGCGGTCTCGCTCGGTTGAAGCACAAATAGAGCAAAGCTCATCATCCGTGAGTGCCTGACAGCATTTGCAAAAATGAATTTTCTCCTTGGCATTTATAAGCGCCTCGGCAAACTTCTTTGCTCGCTCGGCAGGTTGCTCTATAATATTGAGCGCAAGTCTTTGTGCTGTTTTCTTTCCAATACCGGGAAGTCGCTCGAATTGCGCTATAAGTTCATTAAGCGGTGCAATATTATAAGCCATTAGAATAATCCCGGCATATTAAGGCCACCTGTTATAGCGCCCATTTCTTCCTCGGCAGTTTTTGCGGCATTTCCAATTGCCTCGTTAACTGCAACGGTTATTAAATCTTCAAGCATCTCAACATCGTCCGGGTCAACCGCATCGGGCTTTATTGTGAGCTTTTTGATGTTATGCTTGCCATCAACCGTAACCTCAATTAAGCCGCCGCCCGAGGTTGCGCTATATTCACGATTTTCAAGGTCTTCCTGCAGAGTTGCCATATCCTCCTGCATTTTTTGAGCCTGCTTTAGCATTTGATTCATATTTCCGGGGCCGCCCGAATTTGGAATTCTAACCTTCATAATTTTTCTCCTATTGCTATATTTCTAAATTTTTAAGCTTGCCGGCGAGCTTTGCGAGGGGGTCATCGCTTTCTTCCTCTGCCGCCTTGGTGTATGGCCCTAATTTATAGGAAACGCCAAGCACCTGCGCCGCCGCTTTTCTTATTTGCTCTTTATAATTCGCTGTTGATTTTATCATTGAACGGAACTGCTCGTTAGGGGCATCAATAAGTAGATACTCGCCCTTGATATATGCCGCCGAGCCATTGAGAACACCTGCCATTAAGGGAGCGCTTGTTTTAAGTATTTTTATAACCTCGCCCCATTCTTCAACGGGATTTATACCCGCAGGTGTCGGCTCTTTTCTCTCGGCTTTCTTTGGCTCTTCGGTTGGTTGCTCGATAACCTCCTCGGCAACACTCGGAATATCGGCATCGCTCGGAACGGGAATTTCTTCACCCTCTGCTATATCCTCTATAATAGGAGCGATTTCTTCCTTCACTTCCGTTTTTATCGGTTCGGGCTTTACCGCCGACTTGCTTTGAACAACAGTTACACCGCTTTCAAGGTCGCGGATTCTCTTTTCAAGAGCCGCATAATCTTCTGATAGAGCCGGTGTGCAAAGGCGGATGAGCGCCATTTCCATTTCGCATCGGCGGTTGCCGCTTTGCATAGGTGCCGCTGCCGCCTGCAAAACGGTCAGAACGCGCATTATATCCTTTATATCATAGTCACTCGCCTGTTTTTCAAGGCTCTCAAGCTGACTCTTTGTGCAAACGATAGGCTTGTTTGCACCCTTTATCGTTTTCATTATCATAAGATTTCGGTAATATCCTGTTAATTCCCCGAGTAATCTTAACATATCAACCGATGATGAATGAAGCTCATCGAGCAGTAAAAGCGCTTGCTCGGCATTTGACTCCTTTATAGCATCAGCAAGGCGTTTTAAATATTCATTGCCCGCCATTGCGCAAACCTTTGAAACAACATCCTCATCGATTTTTGTGTTGCCCGAAGCGCAAAGGTCGAAAATCGAGAGCGCATCTCTCATTCCGCCATCAGCGGCGCTTGCGATAAGGGTTGCCGCTTCATCGGTTACCTCTAAATTTTCCTTTTCGGCAATATATTTTATTCTTGCCGAAATTTTTTCGGGCTCAATTCTTCTGAAATCAAATCTTTGGCAACGCGAAAGAATGGTTGCAGGCAGCTTATGAACCTCGGTTGTTGCAAGAATGAACACAACATGGCTTGGCGGCTCTTCGAGAGTTTTAAGAAGAGCATTAAAAGCCTGCATTGTGAGCATATGCACCTCATCTATAATATAAACTCTATATTTAAGGGCGGTTGGAGTGAAAGAAATTTGCTCCCTTAAATCTCTTATATTATCAACATTATTATTAGAAGCCGCATCTATTTCAACGATATCGGTGCATTCTCCGCTCTCGGCAAGGCGGCAAGCCTCACACTCTTGGCAGGGGTCACCATTCTCGGAGCCGAGGCAGTTTATCGCCTTGGCTAAAATTTTAGCGCAGCTTGTTTTACCTGTTCCTCGAGTTCCCGTGAAGAGATATGCGTGAACAGTCTTGTTAGTTGCAAGCTCGTTTTTTAAGGTTTCGGTTATATGCTCTTGGCCAACAACCTGTGAAAAGGTTTTGGGTCTATATTTTCTATAAAGAGCCTGATATGCCATTTTTTCACCATCCTTGATTTTTGCCTTTAAAAACTTACGTGCCCAAGTGTACGAATGAGCCGATTTACTGCGGCGCAC
>JAFSIJ010000072.1 GCA_017439845.1 Clostridia bacterium
AAAGAAAATTAAAGAGAGAAGAAAGTTTTTTCGGTCTTCATTTTGATTTCCACGCAAGTGATAAAACCGAGTCGATAGGTGAAGAGACAACATACGAGTCAATCGCAAATATTATCGATGCGGTGGAGCCCGATTTTCTTCAGTGTGACTGTAAAGGTCACCCCGGTTTTTCGAGCTATCCCACCAAGGTTGGAAATGCCGCACCGGGTGTAAAAGCAGATGCTTTAAAGATTTGGCGTAAGGCAACTGCCGACCGAAATGTTGCATTATATGTTCATTACAGCGGAGTTCACGATTATAAAGCGGTTGCCGACCATAAGGATTGGGCGGCTACTAATGTTGATGGAACACCCCACGAAAAATCAACCTCACTTTTCGATGATTATGCCGATAAGCTTTTAATCCCGCAGCTCAAAGAACTTGCAGGAGAATACGGTATTGATGGCGCGTGGATAGATGGCGAATGTTGGGGAATTGTTAACAACTATTCCGAAAAAGCCCTTGCCGAGTTCACAAAGGCAACGGGAATTACCGAAATACCAAAGGATAAAACCGATAAGTATTATAGGCAGCTTTGCGATTTTTCAAGGGAGAAGTTCTTCGATTATCTTGAGCATTATACAAGCGAAGTGAAGAAGGAATATCCGAATTTCCAAATCGCAAGTAACTGGGCATTCACCGCTTCGCATTGCCCTGAAAAACCTCGAGATTGTGTTGACTTTTTATCGGGAGATGTTGTGCCCGTTGATACACTTAATGCAGTACGCTTTGATGCGAAATATCTGCCCTGGCAAAATAGAACTTGGGACCTTATGGGTTGGTCTTTCGGCAGATGCGAAAACACGCTTAATGCATCGGATAAGTCACTTCCGATGATGAAGCAGGAGGCATCCTTTGTGCTTTCTCAAGGCGGCGGTTATCAAGTTTATTATTTACAAAATGCCGATGGAAGTGTGAAGCCGGAAACTCTTAAAACCGCACCTGAGGTTGCAAAATTTTGCAGGGAAAGACAGGCGTTTTGCCATAAGCAAAAGATTAAACCGGGCGTTGCCATTTTTTTAAGCAAAGATGCTATGTATGATGAAAATATGGATTATTGCTTCTGGTTTGGTGATGGTATGCTCGATAATGTTCGCATAGCGGGTGAATTACTTGCTAAAAATCAGTACAATGTGAATGTTGTGTCAGAGCATCATCTTGATGAGGATATAAATAGATTCCCCGTTATTGTTGTTCCCGAATGGAAGAGCATTAAGAATAAAAAGCAGCTTATAGAGTATGCCGAAAATGGTGGAAAGCTTATTGTAATGGGCGCCTATTTAACCCGTGAGTTTTCGAAAGAATTGGGCGTTGAGTTTATAGACAACGAGCCTGCCGAAACTAAATTGTTCTTTAAGAAAAATGGGCTTTATTCTGCGTTTGGCGAAGGCCCGATTTTATCAAAAATTGAGCCGAAAACTGCAAAGGCGATAGCAAGTGCTTATACAAATGTTAGAAAAGATGGAATAGAATACCCAATTGCAACGGTTAATAAGTGCGGCAAGGGGGAAATTGTTGGTATATATCTCGACTTTTTGCGCTCATACAAAAGCGCGAGAAGTGTGGGAATTGTTGATTTTGTCGGCGATGTGATAAACACCGTTTATGAGCCTGAGGTTAAGGTTGAGGGTAACCGATTTATTGAAGTTTCTATCGGTGAAAAGGAAGGCAAAACAATTATAAATCTTGTTAATTCCTTTGGCGGACTCGAAAGTCAGGACCTATCTACTTTTGATTGGCTACCCGAAATTAGAGATATTAAGGTAACCGTTAAAACCGATAAAAAGCCAAATACAATAACACTTCAACCAAGCAATATAGAATTGCCATTTGACTTTGATGGCGAAAAGCTAACCCTAACCGTTCCAAAAATAGAATACTATGAAATGGTTGTTATAGAATAGAAGAATCCGCAAGGTTTAAAGCCTTGCGGATTTTAAATTATAGAGTTATTATAACAGGCTGAATTTGCTCGCGGTTGAGAGCTTTTTCAACCGTTATTGGAATAAGTGAAAAATCGCAAACGAGGGAGTTGTTTTTTCCGGTTGGGTCATCCTGCCTATAAGGCACAAAATAAATATTATTCGTATTATGAAGCATACCTATGTTTTTAGCGGAAGCGCCTAAGGCATCATTTGTCGCAATGGCTAAAACAACCGGCTTATTGTTGCGAAGATGCGCTTTAACTGCCATAGTAACTGCAGTATCGGTCACACCGAGAGCGCATTTGGCGATGGTGTTTCCCGTGCAGGGCGCAACAACAATTAAATCAAGTAAATCTTTAGGGCCTATCGGTTCGGCTGAAACGATATCATGAATAATTTCATTTCCTGTTATTTTTATAACTTCACTCTTTAGCGCTTCGGCTCCGAAAAAACGGGTGTCTGTCTTATAAACAATGTCAGACATTATCGGTTTTACTTCATATCCGAGTTTAACCAACTGTTTAAGCGCTTCAAGAGAATTTTTTATTGTGCAAAACGAACCGCAAAAAGCGTATCCGATAGTTTTATTTTTCATAGCAAACCACCTTTAATCTTGTAGATTTTCCCGAAGTATGTCGATAAGCGTTTTAGCAAGAATATTTCCTGCGCTGATGGGTGCAGTCTTGCCGGGAAGCCCCGGAGCAACGATTGCTTTCTTTCCATGACTTTCAGCAAGTAGTGGGTCAAATCCGCCCTTGCTTGATAGGTCTATAAGGAGCGGTGCGCTACACTTTTTCATTGAAGCCTCATCGATAACGGTGAAATCGAGTGTGTTGAAAATTATTGAATATTTATCGAGATGAAGAGGTATATCCTTCGTGTGTATAAAATTATAGTTGAGCGCATCGGCAAGGCCAAAATCGGCGTATTTCCTTGCGCTCACAGTAACAAAAGCGCCCAATTTATGAAGCCTGTCGGCAAGTATTTTTCCAACCCTTCCGAAGCCGATTATCAAAACATTCGATTGCCAAAGGGTGAAATCGGTGTTTTCTATAGCAAGTGATATTGCCGCCTCGGCTGTGGGAACTGCGTTAAGTAGCGCAAAGCCATCGCTTTTACCGTAATCAATGCAGTTTTTATTTTGAAAATTATAGTTGCACGTTAGCAAAAGCTGTTCGCTCGATAATCGCTTTTCAATTTTTTCAAGCGCTATTTTTTCTTCAGCAAAGGGAGCAAAAATATGTTTTTTATCCCTCGTTGTAGGAACGGGGAATATAACTGCATCGCTATCCTCGATTATGCCCTTTTCGCCCTTGTAAAGACCGAGCGTTTCAACAGCAAAACCGTTTTCTTTCAATTTAACTGCCGCAATTCTTGAACGAACATCTCCGCCGATAAATGTAACCTTTTTCATAAATAAAATCTCCATATAAAAAATAAGCACCATACATTACAGTGTATGGCGCTTACCTAAAATTAGTTACGTGAAGATTTAATTTTTTCTATCAATGCAGCCTTGTTATTAAGAGTGGGTTCCTTTATAACTTCTTCTCGCAAAAATTCAAGGGTCTCTCCGAGCCTTGCTCCCGTTATTCCAAGAGGTATTAAATCACTTCCCGAAACTGCTAAATGCGAAATAGAGAAAGCTTCCTTGTTTTCTATGATTTCATTGGTTAATTTTAAAAGGTTATCGGTATCAATTCCTTTGCAAATATGCAAATATTCGAAATAGAGTTTAAGCATCTCTAAATTGCCCGAATTAAGCATCTCTTTAATATCGCATTTTGTTTTTGGAATACCTAATAATCTGAATCTTTCAAAGGTGGAAATTTCCGCTTTTATTTTGTTGCTGTATTTAAGCTTTTCGGCTATTTCGAGAAGATTCGTGCTGTTATCGAGAAAAGCAAAAAGGCGGATGGAAATATTGCTTGGCAAATCACTTAACTTATCGGTATTGAAGCAATTTTTTATTTCCAAAAAATCGAGCGCGCCGCAGTTGATAAGCGGGGTTATAACCTCACATTTTTTGCCGAGCAAAAGTTTGGTTAGTTCGGTGTTTATCCGCTCAACACTCACTTCACGAATAAGATGGGCATTCTCTATTGCGGCTGTGTAGGTTTTTGGCTCTATATCAAACACAAGTGTGCTTGCAAAACGGAAAAGCCGCATAATGCGCAGAGCATCCTCTAAAAAACGCTCGTTTGCATCACCAACTGCTCTTAAAATTCGGTTTTCTATATCTTTTTTACCATTAAAAATATCGATAAGTCCTTTTTGTTCGTTATAGCACATTGCATTAACGGTGAAATCTCGCCTTGAAAGGTCGCTTTCAACATCGCGAACAAACTCAACCTTATCGGGATGGCGGTGGTCGAGGTATTCGCTTTCGGCTCTGAAGGTTGTGATTTCTATCGGCTCTCCATCCTCAATAACGGTTATAGTTCCGTGCTTGATACCGGTTGGTATGTTTTTTTCAAAAATGGCTTGTATTTCATCGGGTGTCGCGCTTGTTGTTATGTCATAATCGTGGGGAGCAATACCCATAAGCAAATCACGAACGCATCCGCCAACGATATAAGCCTCATATCCGTTTGCTGATATTTTTCTTAAAATATTCAGTATTTTTTGCGGAATTTCAAACATTTTTTCACCTCACCGAAAAAAAGGGTTTATTTTTTTATCAAAAGATAATATAATATAAATAATATGCAAAAATAATCTACCAAATGGAAGTAGTTGAGATTTATGAAAACTTTGCGAGCAGAGGATAAGTTGATTGATGGTATAAAGCATATCCATATGATAGGAATTGGCGGAAGCGGAATGTGTCCGCTTGCGGAAATTCTTCATAGTAAGGGCTATACCTTGTCGGGCTCGGATAATAATGAAAGTGACCCGTTAAAAAGAGTTAGAAAACTTGGAGCCACAGTTTATATGGGCCATAGCGCCGAGAATATCAAGGGAGCCGAGCTCGTTGTTTATTCCGCCGCAATATCGGAGGATAACCCCGAAATAGTTGCCGCTAAAAAACAGGGTATACCAACTATGGAGCGTTCCCATCTTTTAGGCGCTCTCACAAGGCGTTATGATAATGTTATCGGCGTTTGCGGAACACACGGAAAAACCAGTGTTACTTCTATGATAACACAAATTTTAATTTTAAACAAGATGGAGCCTAATGCAGTTATCGGCGGCAGACTTCCGCTCATCAATTCTAACGGTATCACAGGAAAAAGCGAAACGCTTGTTTGCGAGGCTTGTGAGTTTGTTGATACATTTCTTCAAATGACACCCGATATCGCAGTTCTTCTCAATATTGATAACGACCATCTTGATTATTTCAAAACTATGGAAAACTTAACTCTTTCTTTCCATAAATTCTTGGCGATGACAAAGTTGTCTTTTGTTAACGGTGATGATGAGTTAGCACTTAAAGCGGCAGAAGGTATTGATGCTCGCGTTATCACCTTCGGATTTGGCGAGAATAACGATTATTACGCTAAAAATATCAAGAGCGGAAAATATGGCTTTTCGTTTGATGTTATGAAGAAAAAGGAAAAGATAATAAATATCGAAATGCATATTCCGGGTCACCATAATGTCCTTAACGGACTTGCCGCATTTGCGGTTTGTGATAATATGGGCGTTTCGGCGGATGGTATTAAAGATGCTCTCGAAAAGTTTACGGGGGCAGGCAGAAGATTTGAGTTTTTGGGCGAATATAATGGCTTTACCTTGGCTGATGATTATGCCCACCATCCAACCGAAATAAATGCAACTCTAACCGCCGCAAAGCATCTTGATTATAACAGAGTTATTGCGGTTTTCCAACCCTTCACATTTTCGAGAACTGCTCTTTTAAAGGATGAGTTTATAGAGGCTCTTTCGGTTGCCGATAAGGTTATTTTAACACCAATTATGGGTTCACGCGAGGTTAATACCTATGGCATCAAATCGGAGCATTTAGCCGAAAAGTTAAGCGATGCCATAATTGTTGATGGCTTTGAAAATATTGCCGATACTGTCATAAAAGAGGCGAAAGCGGGCGACCTTGTTATAACAATGGGCGGCGGAGATATTTATAAAGCCGCGCATATCATAATGGAGAAGCTGGGCTAATGACGATAAGAATATTCGAAACCGATTCTCATATAAAAGAGTTTAGCGCAAATGTTTTAGAGTGTTCTGAAGAAAACGGAATATATAAAATTGTGCTTGATAAAACCGCATTTTTCCCCGAGGGCGGCGGTCAACCATCTGATACGGGGAAAATAGGCGATGCTAAAATATACGATGTTCAAATTATAAACGAAAAAATCATCCACTTTGCCGATAAGCCTTTAAAGGTGGGCGAGGAATATTCCTGCGCTCTTGATTGGGATAAGCGATTCAGAAGAATGCAAAACCATTCGGGAGAGCATATCCTTTCGGGGCTTATACATAAGCACTTCGGCCTCGATAATGTCGGCTTTCATTTGGGCGAAGAAGAGGTCACAATGGATGTGAGCGGTATGCTAAACCGCGAGCAGCTTATTTTTATCGAGCGCCTTGCCAACGAGGCTATTATCAAGAACGCAAAATTCAGTGTTAAGTTCCCGAAAGCTTGCGAGCTTAAATGTCTTGAATATAGAAGTAAGCTTGATTTAACCGAAAATGTGCGAATAGTGGATATCGAGGGGTATGACTCCTGCGCCTGCTGTGCGCCGCACGTGAAATCAGCTGGGGAAATCGGTATTATCAAAATTCTCGATTTCTATAAAATGCGCGATGGCTTGCGGCTGGTTATAAAATGCGGCTTTGATGCCCTTGCTGATTTTGAAGAGAGATATCAAAGCACAAGGGGTGTCTCCGATTTGCTTTCGGCAAAGCAAGGCGAGATAGTCGAATCGGTTAAAAAAACACTTGAAACCGTTTCGGACCTCAAATATAAAAATCGAGAGCTTAAAAAACGCTATATAAGTTTGAAGGCAAATTTGCAAAGCTATGAAAAAGAGAAAACCGCAACCTTTGAAGAGGAGCTTGATATGAAGGAAATTCAAGTGTTTGCAGATTCACTTCATAAAAGACTTCAGGGAATAAGAGCTGTGTTCTCGGCAGTGGATAATGGCTTCAACTTTGCTATATGCGGCGAGGAAGACAAGCTTAATGCCTTTTTCACTCGTTTTAAAGAGCAACTGAATGTCAGGGGCGGAGGAAGAAACGGGATGGTTTCGGGAAGCGTTGGCGAGCCGAAAGAAAAAATTGAAAAATTGTTCGAGGAGATAAAATGAACTGGTCTGAAATAACAGTAAGCGTTAACCTTAAAGACACCGAAACTGCATCGGCAATCGCTAATATGACAGTGCCTTACGGAATATATATCGAAGACTATTCCGATTTAGAGGAGGGCGCTTGGGAAATTGCTCATATTGATATAATTGATGAGGAACTCATTAAAAAGGATAGAACAAAGTCGATAATTCATATCTATATATCGGAGTGCGATAATGCTGCCGAGGCTCTTGAATTTTTAAAAGAGAGGCTGCGAGCCGAAAAAATCGAGTTTGAAACTAATTGTGTTGGCGTTAATGATGCCGATTGGAACGAGAATTGGAAGAAGTATTTTAAGGCGACCGAAATAGGTGAGCGCCTTGCTATTGTTCCAAGCTGGGAAAAGTATGATAACAAAGATAATAGAACTATTCTTCAAATCGACCCCGGTGCCGCATTCGGAACAGGAACACATGCAACAACCTCGCTTTGCCTTGAGCTTTTGGAAAAGCTATCAGGTGAGGGCAAAACAACACTTGATATCGGGTGCGGAAGCGGTATCCTTGCAATCGCATCGGTCCTGCTCGGTTGTGAAAAGGCAGATGGCGTTGATATTGATGCGCAGTCGGTTAAAACCGCAAACGAGAATGCCGAAATCAATAACATTGGCGATAAGGCAAACTTTATAGTTGGCGATTTAGCCGATAAAATAAGCGATAAATATGATATCGTTTGCGCTAATATCGTTGCCGATGTTGTTATGCGCCTATTTGAAAATGCCGCCGATTATATGAAGGAGGATGCTTCTTTCATAATTTCGGGCATAATCGATATGAGGGCAAAAGAGGTTGAGGAAAGCGCAGTGGCGCACGGATTCAAAATAGTTAACAGCGTTACAAGGGATAATTGGCACGCATATCTTTTAAAACAAAGCTAAAGAGGGAAATGAATGTTAGAATTTGAACAGTTAAAACTCCGCCTTGATGCGCACGAGGAAGAACTCTCTGATCTTAAGGATGCATTAGGGCTTGACCGATTAAAATCGGAAATAGAGGAGCTTGAAAACAAGGCGGCGCAAGAGGGCTTTTGGGATGATGCCGAAAACTCGCAAAAAATCTTGCAAAAAACAGGTAAGCTCAAAAACACAGTTGAGGCTTATGAAAACCTCGTTTTAAGCTTTGATGATTTGCAGGTGCTAATAGAAATGGGCGATGAAGAGGAGGATTTATCCTTAGTTGATGAAATAACAACCTCTATTGATGAATTTGAAACAGGACTCGCCGCGCTAAAGCTCCAAACACTGCTTATCGGCGAATATGATAAAAACAATTCAATTATCACATTCCATGCAGGCGCAGGCGGAACCGAGGCAATGGACTGGGTTTCAATGCTTGTCCGTATGTATAGCCGTTGGAGTGAACGCCACGGATTTAAGGTTAGCGTTCTCGATTTCCTCGATGGCGATGAGGCAGGTCTTAAAAGTGCCACAATGCGAATAGAGGGCGAAAATGCCTATGGATATTTAAAGAGTGAATCGGGTGTTCATAGACTTGTGCGAGTTTCTCCATTTGATGCATCGGGAAGAAGGCACACATCGTTCGCCTCCCTTGAGGTTATGCCCGAAATTGCCGATGATAACGATATAGATATTCGTGAAGAGGATATTAAAATGGATGTTTTCCGTTCTTCAGGTGCAGGCGGTCAGCATATCAATAAAACCTCCTCGGCAGTTCGTTTAACCCATATCCCAACAGGCATAGTTGTTGCCT
>JAFSIJ010000073.1 GCA_017439845.1 Clostridia bacterium
AGCCCATAGCCAGAAAAAAGCATCGACTTTGTCGGTGCTTTTTTCAATGAAATAAATCCATAATAGGATTTATGAAATATGTTAACGCATATGAAATATCTTCGCTATGAAATACGCTGCGGCATATAAGGGATTTATTTTATTTCACTTTCTGCGGTAGCAGAAAATTTCATAATCCGTAAGGATTATTTCATATTGCGTAGCAATATTTCATTGAATTTGTTATACTGTTTGCAGAGGTGATATTCTTGAAAGAAAATAAACTCGTGGATTTATCAATGGACTTTTCTGTAAAAGTTATAAAACTTTGCGAAAACATAAAAGGGCATCGAATTTGTGCGACCTTTCCAGAAAGATAGCACTAACCTTTATGGTTGGTGCTTTCTTTTTTAGTAATCATCCTATCCTTGGCGATAATTAAAACAAGCATTTTTTATTAACATACTAAAAGGATGTGTAGAAAGTTCTACACATCCTTTGTTTTTATCTTTTATCTTTGAACTCTTCCTGATGCATTGCCTGCGGCGAGGGTTTCAACCTCCGAAACGCTTACGAGGTTGAAGTCCTGCTCGATGCTGTGTTTTAAGCACGATGCGGCAACTGCGAAGTTGATTGCCTTTTGCTTATCATAGCCCGAAAGGAGCGAATAGATAAGGCCGCCGCCGAAGCTATCGCCGCCGCCAACACGGTCTACGATATGAACTAAATATTTGGGGCTGAAATAAGCCTCGCCCTTGCTATAAAGCATTGCTCCCCACTCATTATCCGAAGCCGAAATGCTTGAACGGAGTGTTATAGCAACCTTATCAAAGCCGAACTTTTCGGTTAGCTTTTTTGCAACGCTTATATATCCTGCGCCATCAACCTTGCCTGCAATGAGGTCGGTATTTTCAGCCTCGATGCCGAAAACATCCTTTGCATCCTCCTCGTTTGCGATGCAAACATTAACATAAGGCATAAGCTCAGACATAACTCGCTGCGCCTCCTCGTTGCTCCATAGCTTTTTGCGATAGTTAAGGTCACAGCTAACTGTGATACCAAGCTTTTTGGCTGCCTTGCACGCCTCTAAGCAAATCTTGGGAAGCTCGCCGCCGAGGGCTGGGGTGATACCTGTGAAATGGAACCAATCGGCACCTGAGAAAATCTTTTCCCAATCGAAATCAGAGCTTGAAGCCTGTGATATTGCCGAATTTGCCCTATCATAAATAACCTTTGAAGCCCTTTGTGATGCTCCCTTTTCAACGAAATAAATGCCGAGCCTATCGCCGCCGCGCACCATAAGAGATGTATCAACTCCGTACTTACGAAGCGCATTTACAGCGCTTTGACCGATTTCATGGGTTGGAACCTTGGAAACAAAAGCGGCATCCATTCCATAGTTAGCAAGCGAAACTGCGACATTTGCCTCGCCACCTGCATAGCTTGCATCAAAGCTCTCCGCCTGAACAAACCTCAAATATCCCGAGGGGTTAAGGCGCATCATAATTTCACCAAATGTTATAATTCTTTTCATTGTTATTCTCCTTATGCGTTAATATTTTCTATAAACTCTTTTGCAAGAGCTGTTATTTTATCAAACTCGCCATTTTTTATCCATTCCTTGTTAACGAGATTTCCGCCAACACCTGCGCCGCAGGCACCTGCCTTTATAAACTCGCCGATGTTCTTCTCATTAACGCCACCGACAGCAAGCAGCGGAATATGATTAAGCGGACCGCGAACTGCTTTTATATAGGCGGAACCCAAATTCGATACAGGGAAAACCTTAACAAAATCGGCTCCGCTCTTATATGCAGTTACGATTTCGGTCGGAGTCATAGCGCCGGGCATTGAAACCATACCATTTTCAACCGTTTCCTTGATAACCTCAGGGTTCATATCGGGCGAAACGATGAATTTTGCGCCTGCAGCCTTTGCCTTTTTTAGCATTTCAACGCTCGTTACCGTTCCTGCTCCCATAAGAACCTTATCGCCTAATTTTTCGCTTATAAGCTTTATCGTTTCGCAAGTTTTCTCTCTGTTTTCGGCACTTGCCTGGTCGAAGGTGACCTCCATAAGCTCAATTCCGCCTTCAACTAATGCTTTAGCAAGATTCAAGCAATCCTCACCATAAACGCCGCGCACGATAACAACTATTTTTTTATTTTTAACTCTCTCAATAATTTGCTCTCGCATATTATCCTTCCCTTCGTTTTTTCTTCATATTATCATATAATTTTATCAATATGAATTGAAAAAATTGCCTTTTATATTGATTTTTTTGCAAGTATATGTTAATTTATAAGAGGTGATATTATGAAAAACAATTTTTCTCATTATATAAATTGCGAAAATTTAAGCTTTAAATATGCAAGGGGAATAAGCGACCGCTCGGGCAAGGAGTTCCATCTTTTTCACGAAATTATCCTCTTTTTAGGCGGTGAAGCAGAGCTTATTAGCGAAACTGTTCACACAAAGCTTTCTCCCAACACCCTCATAGTGATACCAAAGGAAACCTACCATCAGTTTGTTATAAAAGGCGACCAAGAGGAATATTGCCGCTGTGTTTTTCAGTTTTCGGGTTTAGATAATATTGAGCTTAAACATATACACATCGGCGAGCTTTTTATAACCGATTGCGATAAAAACATTTCATACCTTTTTTCAAAGCTGATGAAGCATTCGAAGGAAAACGAAAGCTCCTCGGCAAACAGCCTTGCCGAAGCAGTTTTAATACTCTTGCTCGATGAAATAAGGGCGAAAAAGAGCCTTGAAATTGCCACCGATTTAAACGATAAGCTCACAAAAGGGGCCATAGAATATATAACCGATAATTTAACCGCTCCCATTCGCACCGAGGATATTGCGGCGCATTTGAATGTTTCCGTTTCGACTTTGATGCACACCTTTAAAAGAAGTATGAAAATATCGCCCCATCAATATATAATAAAGAAAAGGCTCATCCTTGCGCACACTAAAATTTCAAGTGGAGAGGCGGCATCTCTTGCGGCGATGGAATGTGGCTTTTACGACTATTCGGGCTTTTATAAGCAATATAAAAAAATGTTTGATATAACACCTTCAAAAAAGAGAAAAAGCAGTTCAAAATGAACTGCTTTTCTTTTTATGTTTTATTGACTTCCTGCCAAAATTCCGATAGCTGTTTGACATAGTTTTCCGGCTCGACAGGGTATGCAAGACCGTGCCCTGCTCCCTTTATTTTAACGAGAAGCTTTTTCGTTTTTATGTTTTCAAAAATCTCATCCGCCATATACGAGGGAACAAAGGCATCGCTTTCCCCGTGGGCGACTATAACGGGCAGGGTTATTGACTTTGCACTTTCCTTTGGTACCGCTTTGCCCACATCGAAGCCACCGAATATTATTCCCGAAAGGCGCACAAGAGGATAGAGAAGCTTATCAGGCAATTTTAAATCTCTTATAACCTTTTTTATTATATCGGGCGCGCTCGAATATCCGCAATCGGCAAGAAGACCGATAACGCTCTCGGGCAAGGGCTTTTCTGCCGCCAAAAGCACAGTTGCAGCACCCATTGAAACGCCGGCTAAAATTATCTTTCTTTCGGGGAATTTTTCGCTTAAAAGCTCAAGCCAGGTATCAACATCTCGGCTTTCTTTTATACCGAAGGTTATAACCGAGCCATCGCTTCTTCCCGCACTCCTTTGGTCAACCAAGAAGGCATTATGTCCAACCGCAAAACAGCGCTGAACTGCGCCGCACAAATCTCGTTCGGCATCTCCTCTATAACCCGGGAACATAAGCTCAATAGGGGCATCTGGAGAATATTCATAATACCTTGCGCGAAGGGTTAGCCCATCAAAAGACTTTACCGAAAACTCTTCACTTGGAAGCGCTCTCACTTCCCTCATCCAACCGGTTAAGAGCTCACGGAAAGCTTCATATTCCTTTCCCTTTGGAAGCGAAAATTCATCTCTTTGACTTGGCTTTCTTTTGGGCGCATAATAAGCCATTAAAAAGCAAATGCTAAGCGTTAAAAAGAAAAGAAAAATCAAAGATAAAAATACTATTAAAAATGCCTTCATTTTCTTCATCTCCAAAAAGCATTTTACCAAAATTTTTTAAATTTTTCAACTAATATATATTACTTGCTTTTTTGCTGCTATTCATTTAATATATATTTGAGGAGTTGGAAAAATGGAAGTTAATTATAAAAATAAAAAAAGATATAAAACTGCGAAATACCCGATAAGACAACCTAAAATAATAACCTTTCTTATCAACACGCTTTCTTCCTTTGCACTAATCGGCAAGAAATATAAGGTTGAAAAGATAAATATGGAAGGTTTAAAACCACCCTATTTTTTGCTTAGCAATCATATGTATTTTATTGATTTTGAGCTGTTGACCAAGGCAACCGGAATTGAGAGAGTTAACAATGTTGTCAGCATTGACGGATACTATCGCCGCCCATGGCTTATGACACTTATTGGAGCCATTTGCACCCGTAAATTTACTATGGATTTGCACCTTATAAAATCGATAAATAAGGTGTTAAAGAGAGGCGATATTCTATCAATGTACCCCGAGGCGAGATACTCGCCCTGCGGCATTCGTTCTTATATCCCCGAATCCCTCGGAAAGCTGATAAAAAAGAACGGTGTTCCCGTTGTTGTTGCTATTCATAGAGGTAACCACCTGCATTCTCCTTTTTGGAATTTCCGCAACAAGAGAAAGGTTCCGCTTCACACCACCGTGACCCAAATTTTAACCGCACAACAGGTTAAAGAAAAGAGCGCGGAGGAAATATACAATGCCCTTATTGAAGCCTTCGAATATGATGATTACCAGTATCAAAGGATAATAATATTTTGATAAAAGAACCGTTCAGAGCCGAGGGGCTTCACAAGGTTTTATACCAGTGTCCCGCATGCAAAACCGAGCATAAAATGGCTTCAAAGGGAGCCGAAATATACTGCGAGGAATGCGGAAAAAGATGGCTTTGGGAGGAAAGCGGCGAGCTTCGGGCGCTATCGGGAGAAACCGAATTTTCGCATATCCCCGATTGGTTTAAGTGGGAGCGACAAGAGGTTGAAAAGCAGATAAAAAACGGTGAATACAGCTTTTTTGATGAGGTTGAGGTTTACTCAATGCCTCGTTGCTGGCGCTTTATGAAATTAGGCAAGGCAACCCTTTCGCACACCGAAGAAAATGGCTTTGTTCTTAAAGGTCGTTATAGGGGGCAAGACTATGAAATCGAGCGCCGACCCATTCAGACAAACAGTCTTCACATTGAATATGATTACTGCTATTTAAAGCCGCTTGACTGCGTTGATATTTCAACCGAAAATGACTCGTTCTATTGCTATCCAACCAAGCAAAATGTTGTTACAAAGCTTGCCTTTGCAACCGAAATTTTATATCTTAAAGCGGCAAAAAAGAAAGAAACTAAAAAGGCTTGATGCTTTTAGCATCAAGCCTTTTTTTATTCGCCTGCTGCTATCCAGTTCACAGTGATTGGAATATTTGATTCTCCGCCACTATATAAAGAAACCGTAAATCCTGTTGTTGATATTTCTTTCACCGTAATATCAACCTTTTGAATTTTAATGCTTGGTATACTTTTGGAAATTGTGACGACTGGGGTTTTTTTGAATGTTTTATTAAATCTAACCCTTTTATTTGTTTCACCTGTCTCGCTATATATCAAAACATTTCCTTTATCAATCGTTGGCAAAAGAGCTTTTATATCCACCGTTTCGGCATTTCCGCCTTCGAACACCCACTCTACTCCTTCTTCAAGCGCAAGCTTTGCGGCCTCGGTTTGATTCTTTGCTTCGGTGCAAGCAAGTGTCGCACTTTCGCAAGTCTTAACATCGGTGCTTGTCTGCAAGGCGTTTTCGGAACAAGCTTCGTTATAAACTGCATTTTCCTGCGTTTTTTCTTCAACAAAGGTCTTTACCTCAAGGCAAGCCTCTTCGCTCTCGCTCGCCGATAGACTTGATGCCTTAGCTTCGCTTGCAAACTGCTTTGCGCTTTCGCTGCTTTCGGCGCTCTCATTTTTGGCTAATTCCACAGCCTCCGCCTTTTCACTCATTTGCCTTGCCTCGTTCATTGCATCCGTACACATCTGGGTTATTTGAGAAAAGGCATCAAGGGTGGGTTCGTTTGGCTCTTGACCATCACTTGCTCCGCTTTCCTTGACATCAATTTTTATGCTTTCGGTGGTTATTTTGCTATCGCCCTTGCTTCCCGAAAGCGAAACATAAAAATGAGGGAAAACTATCACCTCTTGCGGCACGAAATATGCACCATCACCTGCATAAAGGTCGTTGCTTTCATCGAGAATCACCTTTAAAGGCTCGCCATCCTCCGTTTTAAAAAAGGCAACCTTTGAATAGCCATCCCAGTCCTTAGAAAAAGAAAATGAAGCCTTTAAATATTTAACACTTTCTTCGGCTATAACCGGTTTTTTCACGAACAGGCTTTGTCCGTTTACTTCAACTAAAATCATAAATAATCAAGTCCTTGATATCATTTTGGGCGGGACCGACCCCATACCGCCCGAACCTATTTTAACACCACCTTAACCCGACATTACCCGACATAATCTTTACCTTTTTTTCTATCATTTTTTTATCGCTCTTATCATATACTTTTTATAGACAGTAAAATGCCAAAAAATAAAAAGAAAAGGTGATAAAGAATGAAAGAATTTTTACCGGAAGGAAGTATTATAAACACTGAGGAAAACAAAAAATATTACTCAAACCCCGCTCTCCTTCGAGATGCCATAGCCAAGAAAACGGTTATTGAAGCGAACGCGCTTATCTGCGATGCCGAGCATAACCTTTTTGTTGACCTTGGAAACATAAAGGCGATTATTCCTCGCGAAGAGGGAGCTATCGGCATTTCAGATGGAACAACGAGAGATATCGCTCTTATTTCCCGAGTTGGCAAGCCGGTTTGCTTTGTTGTTACCTCGATAGCCGAGGAGGATGGCATCATAACCGCCTATCTTTCGAGAAAGCAGGCGCAAGAAGAGTGCTTAAAGCATTTTGATGCAGTTCATAGTAAGGGTGACATTATAAGCGCCAAAATCACCCACCTTGAATCCTTTGGCGCCTTTTGCGATATAGGTTGCGGAAATGTTGCGCTTCTTCCAATAGATGCAATTTCGGTTTCGAGAATTTCGCATCCAAGAGATAGATTTCTCGTTGGCGATGATATAAAAGCAGTTATCAAAAACATAGCGAGCGATGGAAAAATAACCCTTTCTCTTAAAGAGCTCCTCGGCTCCTGGGAGGAAAATGCCGCTTTCTTTTCAGCTGGGCAAACGGTGACAGGGGTTGTCAGAAGCATTGAGAACTACGGTATTTTCATCGAGCTTGCTCCAAATCTTGCAGGTCTTGCCGAGCCTCGAAGCGATGTTAAAATCGGGCAGCAAGCAAGCGTTTTTATCAAAAGCGTTCTCCCCGAAAAGATGAAAATAAAGCTTATAATAATAGATTGCTTTGATTCAAGCTATTCCCCGAAAATCAATTATTTTTATGATAACGAGCGCATTGATGAATGGAATTATTCCCCCGCCTTTTGCGAAAAACAAATTTCAACCGATTTTAAAAGTGCTTGATTGATTTTTTGAAAGTTTAGTAGTATAATAAATGATGGGTGAAAAAACACCCATCATTTTATTTTATGGAGATGCAAAAATTATTATGGCAGAAAACACTCAGGGTTGCTCAGGCAACTGTTCATCCTGCTCGAAGGCTTGCTCCTCTAAAGAGGGCGGCAGTCTTATCGAGCCAACCGGTGAATATAACAACATTAAAAAGGTTATTGGAATCGTTAGCGGCAAGGGCGGCGTTGGTAAATCAATGGTTTCCTCGCTTCTTTCGGTGCTTATGAGGAGAAAGGGCTATAGCGTTGGTCTGCTTGATGCTGATATAACAGGCCCATCAATTCCTAAAACCTTTGGAATAAATTCGAGAGCTATGCAGAATGAACTCGGTATTCTCCCCGCCACCACCAAAACAGGCATTGAGCTTATGAGCGTTAATCTTATGCTCGAAGAAAATGATTCCCCTGTTGTTTGGCGAGGTCCCGTTATTGCAGGCGCAGTTAAGCAGTTCTGGCACGATGTTGTTTGGGGAGACCTTGACTATCTGTTTATCGACTGTCCTCCCGGAACAGGCGATGTTCCTCTAACCGTTTTCCAAAGCATTCCGCTCGATGGAATTATTATCGTTACAAGTCCGCAGGACTTAGTTTCTCTTATCGTTAAAAAGGCTTATAACATGGCAAAGCTTATGAATATTCCCGTTATCGGAATAGTTGAAAATATGAGCTATGTAAAATGCCCTGACTGCGGAAAAGAGTTTAAGATTTTCGGTTCGGGCAGTGATGATATTGCAAAGGAGCTTTCGGTTCCGCTCCTTGCAAAAATGCCTATTGATACCTCTCTTGCCTCGCTCGTTGATAACGGTTCGCTTGAAATGGTGAATTGCGATTATCTTGACAAGGCGGCAGAGGCTATAGAGAAACTTTAAAATCAAAAATATAAAGAAAGCCATCGTTTTTTTCGATGGCTTTTTTATTTTCTCCAAAGCCTATCATTTTGGTGTTTTCATAGGCCTTTGCAGCCGATAAAAAACCAAAAATCAAGCAAAATGCAACTACTAAACTAATGTAAAGAGTTCTAAAAAATATTCTTTTTTGCCTTTTCATTCATTTTCCTCTTTTACTTTAATATCTTTGCGAGCGCGTTTCCCACCATTTCTGCGCTCGTTTCAGCCTCCTTTATAGTATTGGCATCTGTTCCGATTTCAATCAAAAGAGAGCCCTTTGTTAAATTTTGGTTATATTTTTTGCTTGTGAGATATATGGGTCTTGCAAGGGTTTTATAATCGGTTTCGAGCCTTTCCTGAAGTTTAAATGCGAGCTTTAAGTTTTCCTTATAATGCTCATTTCCCGTTCCCATTACAAGCATAACCTGAGCCGCTTTTTTGCCGTTTATCTCGGTTACAAGCTTCACCTTATCGCTCTTGCCCGAGGTCACCGCATCCCTATGTAAATCTATAACAACCTTTATGCTCGGGTATTTTGAAAGATAAGCTTTTATCGTTTTCGCCGCTCGTGAATAGCTTCCTGTATATTCGGGATAATCGTGCTCGGTTGTGGCTTGAACACACTTTATTCCTGCGCTATTAAGTTTATCCTTAACAATTTTTCCGATATTCACCATATTTTGCGCAGTGTTGCGCGTTCGGGGTGTATCGGCGGCGGTATAAACCTCGCTTTCCTCTCTCATATATGTTTCGGTTGTGTGGGTATGAACTATAAGCACCTGCGGGTCATCATTTTCTTTGATATCAAAGGGCAATTTCGCCTCTAAAAGCGGCTTTATATCAACACTTTTTCCGCTTAAATTTTTCATATAAACCTTTTTATAGGAAAGCGGCGCCGCATAAGGAGAAACATATCGGCTTATAATTTTTCCCTTATAAACCTTGCTGTTTGAAACGGTTTTGCTCTCCTCTTTTTCGCTTTTTTCTTCCTCTTTATTTTCCTCTATTTTAACCTGACTTATTTCTTCGCTTTCGGTGTTTTCTTGTGGTTTTGCCGAGGTTTTAACCGCAAATTCTCTATTATAAAAATTATTATAAAACGAAAGTGAAAAAACTAAAAAACAAAGAAAGACCGATACAAAATATCTTATTATTCCAAAATAATTTTTCATAAAACTTTTCCCTCTATCTTTTCTCTATAAATTTTATGAAAATTATTTGTTTTTTATTCTATTAGAAGCCAAAAGAAAACTCGTTTATTGCATCAGCTATAACCGAGGATATTTTTTCAATGCAAACATCGCCTGCCGCAGGGGTTACAACCATTCCTTTTTGCCCTCTTATATTCTTCCCTGCTATTTCCTTTGCCAAAACCTTGACATCAACAACGGTTGGAACGCCGAGCGTTATAACAGGGATTTTCAAAATTTTCTGATTTATTCGCCTTCCCTGCTTTTTTATGGCGGAACCGGGTAAAATTCCTATGTTTGAGATTTGAAGCGTTTTATAGAGCCTTTTTGTGCTTTTTGCGGCAAGAGAATCAATAACGATAACCGCATCTGCTCCGATTTTCTTTACTATTGCCTCAACATATTCGTTTGCAAATATCCCTGTTTTTGCAAAAACTTCGGTTTTTATAACCGAAATTTCCTTTTCTATATTATCATCCATATTTCTTGTTGCTATTATTTTTTCGCAAACGCTCGGCCCCAGAGAATCGGCAGTTATGCTCGCATTTCCTATTCCAACAACCGTTATTTTTCTTTTTTCTTTAAGCCTTTTTAAAAGCTCTGCCTTTATTTGCTCTTTGATTTCTTTTTCCTCTTTTATAGAGAACGGAAACGAAAAGAAAAGTGTTGTTATAAAGCTTTTTTCATCCTCCTTTTTTTCAACTGTTATTTCCCCTTTTATTTCCTTTTTTCCTTCGCTTTTAGGCAAAAAATCAGCGGCTAAAAGAGAA
>JAFSIJ010000074.1 GCA_017439845.1 Clostridia bacterium
ATACCTGCATATCCATAACCCGGGCGAAAATCAAAAATTCTATTAAAGTTTATGGAAATACCTTTTTTCGAAACTGAGCTCGAGGTTGCAAGTGGCATAGGAATTTCTTTTTCCGCTCCGTTCAGATACTTAATAAGAGCGCCATAACCCTTCTCCGTTCTTACATTATATATAACAGCATCATCACCATACCAGTTTAAAAGCGCGCCCTGTTGAAAGTTCCAAGCGGTTGTTTCACCAAGCTTTTTAAAGGTGTTATTTTCGGTATCGATAAGACCTATTTCGCAAATATCATCCTTTTCGGGCAATCTATCAAAAAAAGACACTCTATGAGCTAAATGGTATCTACCCGTTTTATCGAAGGGACAAAGGTCATAATACCCGAAAAAATAATGCATATTATCATCGGGACTTATAGATTTAACACTAACATTTTTGAAAATTTTCAAAGGCTCTTGCATATTGCATCTCCATTCAAAACTTGAAATCAATTATATCATATCGTTTGCAAAAAGTGTATACGATATTTTTGCACTTTAGTATTTTATTTTTATACTATCATAAGCAAACACGAATAATAATTAGTTTTTTGCGCTTTAAAGTTAGTTTTCCTCTTCAAGCTTAACGTTAAACCTGCAGGTTGTTCCCTTTCCTTTATCGCTATAAACTGTTATAACACAATCCTCACCATACATAAGCTTAAGTCGGCGGTTGATATTGCGAAGTCCAACATGGCGGGCGGATGCGCGCTCGGTATCTCTTATTTTGGTGTTAAGCTCACCAAGGCTCTCTTCATCGATTCCAACGCCATTATCCGATATTTCAACTTCCGCTATATTTCTTCCCGTTTTATGCATTCGAAGAATTATTTTCCAATCATTCTTTCGGCGGCGAAGCCCGTGTTGAACTGCATTTTCGAGAATGGGCTGAATTGAGAATTTAAGCATCTCGCACTTTAATAACTCATCATCAATTTCAACCTCAAAGTTGATATCTTTAAGATATCTGAAAGCGAGAATGTTTATATATTCTCTTGAAATCTCAATTTCTTCCTTAACGGTGGCGGTTGGGTTATCAATATCGAGAACATACTGCAAAATCTTTGCAATGCTCGAAATACAGTTATAAAGCGGATTGTTTTCACTATAAAGCTCATACTTTATGTTATCAAGCGTGTTATACATAAAGTGGGAGCTGATTTGGGATTGAAGTACCTGAACATTGCTTCTTCTAAGCTCGGTGTTTTTTACTGCAATATCACTTTCAAGCTGTTCTCGAAGCACATTAAGATTAAGGAACTGCTCGTTGATAAACTCAACCTCATCATAGTCGCTTCCCTGAACGGATGGAAGCGACAAGAATTTCATATTATCAATAATTCTATAAATCGGCTGATAAACTCGGCGACTGATAGTAAATGCAAGGATAACCGAGAGAATAAGTGAAACGAAAACAAGCAAAACCGTTGTTAAAATAACGGTATTATAGTAGTTTTCATAGTAGGTTTTATCGGTTAGTGTGACAGTATACAAATCAAGATTATCAATTTGCTTTATTGTGAAATATGCATCTTTTTTATTGACCTTGAGCAAATCAAGTTCTTTATTGAAATTGATGCTCGAAACACCAAGCTCATCGTATATACTTTTATAGATAATACTCGTATCATCCGAGAAAATTATAGTTCCCTCTCGGTTTATTATAAAGCTGCGGCGTTCTTTGAGTTCATCGGCAAGTAAAGCACTTCCAAACTTATGGTTGTTAACACCGATAGAAATCTCGTTATAAAGATTTGAAATATCGGTTAAATCGAAAAGGAAATAAACCTGATTATTATATGCTCCCTCTTCTGAAAAATAAACTTTTGTGTTTTGTATGCTGCCGAGTATTTTAACATTTTCAGATATATTATTTTGGTCTAAAAACAGGTCGGTTATGGTTGAAACATAAGGTTCTCCGTTTTTCCTAATTGCAATATACTGAATATAGTTTGCATTTATGGTTGCAAGCGAATATTTCTTGGAAAATTCTTGATACTGATAGTATTCCTCTTCCTCGGTTTCAACCGTTGGCAAGCTTAATGTGCCGAAAAAAAAGCCCGTGCTCGTTATTCGGTTAATAGCCTCAGAGCAATTTTTGTTCAAGAAGTTTTGATCATATAACTCATATTTTTCCACAGTTTTCTCATTGTTAGCAAACATAACAACCGAGATGCTCAGTGAAACCGTTAATAGAACAGCTCCGATTACAACCACGAAAAACTTGAAATTTGCTCTTTGATTTTTTCCGAAAAAACGATGCATTGGCTCTTCCTCGTTTTACAAATTATTATCTCTTAGATAGTGCATATTCCTTTGGTGTTACTCCAACTATTTGCTTGAAGCGTTTTGAGAAATGCTTATAGTTGGTATAGCCGCAAAGGGTGCATACCTCACCAAGCGGCACATTTGAAACGAGCAACTGTTTTGCCTTTTCAATTCGAAGCTCGGTTAAATATGCCACAAAGGTTTTGCCGGCATTTTTCTTAAAATAGCGGCAAAAATGCGATTCGCTCATATAGAACTTATTTGAAATTTCAACAAGCGGGATATCCCTCGTGAAATTTTCGGCGATATAATTTAGGATATTTTCATAAATATCCTTTGAAACCTCGATTTCGCCATCATCCTCTTTTGCAACTGTTTCCTTTATTCTCTCGAGTACTTCCGAAATAGTTTCGTGAAGCTTTTCAAACTCGATGGGCTTGAGCAAAATGGCTTCAATGTGCTGATTAACCGCAGTCACAGCATAATCAAATTCACGATGGGCGGTGATAATAACAACCTTTATGGGCAAGCGATTATCATAAATATACTGCGATACTTCAAGACCTGACATTGTTATCATACGGATATCAAGAATTGCGGCATGAATTTCCTCGCCCGATTTTATAAGCTCGAGCGCCTCTAATCCATCCTCAAACTCACCAACGATTTCAATTTCAGGGAAATTGTTCTCGATAAAGGTTACTATTCCCCTTCGCAATCTCGGTTCATCATCGGCAATTATAAATTTGAATTTGCCCATTAAATCACCATCCTATTAAATGATATATTATAGATATAATAATTGCAAGAATAAAATTTTTCTTTAAACAAGATAAATATATTTTACCCTCTTGAAAGGAAAATTTCATTTTTTCGCACCATACGGGAGGGCGCAGGACACCTGCACCTCTCCCCTACGGTTCGATTTTAAATTAGATTACCAAATGTCTTCTACTTTGGGAACGAAAGCTCCGTTCTCGCCGGGTGTAGAAATATCACTTGAATTTATATCAATAATTGCAGCAATGCTCTCATTTGCACAATCGAAGAGCATTACTTCGGGTTTATTATATTGTTTCATTTTAACGCTCTCCTTTCCTACTGTGCATTTTTGAGTGCATTATATGCAACTGCGATTGCTTCGTTGTTTGCCTCAAGATACTCAAGAATCTTAACACCGTTATCGGTTGTTACATCATAAGCATAGGTAATTTTTCCGTTTTCATCAATATCGGTGATTATTTCAGCGATATTGCCTACTCCGTACTCATTATCTATAGCTTCATAGTTCTCGAATGTCCAGGTTGCAATAGCCTTAGCAACGCTGATTACAGACTTTGTTGCAGTTTCTGAATACTCGATAGTTCCATCAGAATATTTTACAAATACCTTTGCAATATAGCGAACGCCATAGTTGCGTGAAGAAATATTTCCGATGTTTACTGTGAACTCATATCCACTTGTAATATTGCTTACATCATCAAGAGGTGCCACAATTACAAGGTCATTAGTTGAGTCAACAACAAGGTCTTCAGAATTTACATAACCATCAGTGATATATGAGTTTGCAGTTACGATAATACCGCAATCTACAACCTGCTTTCTTGCATTTACAGCACCAACAGCGCATCTGAATGCAAGTGTTTGTGTACCGCTTCTTCTGATTGTTGCACCCTTGATTACAGGTGTGTAATCAGCAGTTAGGTATTCATCATAATCAGCCTTTAATGCTTCGAGCTTTGTAAGGGTGTCATCTGCAAGAAGGTCCTTAGCGCCATCACCCAACTCATTATAAGCAGTGATTGCAGCAACTACCATATCATATTCAATATCCGAAGTAATTGCTTCAAGATCTAATGCCTCACCATAGGTTGAATTATATGTTGCGGCATCTTCAGCAGCTTGTTTTGCAGAGAGATAATCAGACATCATTGCCTGATATTTTGCAACATCAAGATTAACAATATCCTTAACTGCATCATCTAACAGGATGTAAGCTCCGAGTGCTGCATCAACAGCATCATATTCAATATCCGAAGTAATTGCTTCAAGATCTAATGCCTCACCATAGTTTGAATTGAATTCTGCGGCCTCGCGTGCTGCAAGATAATCAGCCTTTAAGGTGTTGAGCTTTGTAATACTATCAGCGAGAAGAGTCTGAACTTCTTCATCGAGAGTATCATACTCAGCAATAGCAGCATCAACAGTTGCTACATCATCATCACCGATTGCATCCTTTGTTAAAACAGCTTCATACTTTGTGTTAAATTCAGCTGCTAAATCTTCAGGAGTTACTTCGGGCTCTGCACCTTCATAGGTAAGAGCAAAGTTGTCGAAATACATTAAATCAGCAACATTGCCACCTGCACCATAGCCTACCTGTTTAACAGAGTTAAACTTATCGGTTGAAAGTGTCTTAACAGTTGTATCGGTATCACCTGTGAAAGTAAATGTAAGGTCAGTGCCTTCATCGGTATAAACATAATCCACCTTAACATTAACCCATTCGCCATAACCTACACCTGTTATTGGATATGATTGTGATACCTCGTTTTTACCACTTTCTAAAGAAGCATTAGAACCAACAACAAGACGCACCTTTAAAACTTCGTTTGTTGTATCATACTGATACTCCATTCTTGCCCAATTATCAGCATCAACATAATTGAAATAAACACCGGGAGAACGGTCTACATTGGTGCATTGCGCATCGACTCTTAAATCGGTTGAGAAAGAAATAATATTTCCATCTTTGAGATATTCATCCTTTAAAGTTAAAATCTTTCTCTTTCTTGTATTGTTTCTATATTCAGGGGCGAGAACATTATTTTCTGCATTTTTGCTATCTGCAACTATTTGGGCAGCAGCGTTCTGTGTGGTTGGCTCGGTAAGAACAGAGCCTGTTGTTTGAATATCACCTGTTTCGGGTAAGCTCTCGAAAACTTCATTAAATAAAGCCTCATCCTCAAAATCAAATTCTGTGATTTTGATGGTTGCCTTTAATGCATCAAGGGTTGCAATTTCTGTGGTTAGAAGTGTCTTGACAGCATCATCCAACTCGTTATAAGCGCTTATAGCGGCTATAACCTGCGAAGCCTGAGTATTGTTTGCAACTGTTTCAAGCTCTAAAACTTGAGCATAATCTTCCTTAAAGCATGTTGCATCAAAATCATTCATTAAAGAGTTGAGCTTTGCAATTTCCTGCTCGAGAAGAGCCTTAACGTCTTCATCAAGCGCTTCATACTCTGCGATTGCAGCTTCTACGGCATCAAAATCGCCGCTTGAATTGATTTCTTCAAGTTCTAATAATGCATAAGCATGCTTAGTTTTGAAATCATTAGCTTCATCTGATACAGTTTTTTCAAACTCAACAGCATAAGAATCAAAATACGCACCAATGTTGGCAGTTGCTGCTGCAACGATACCAATTTGGAAACCTTCACTATAAGCATTGTTGCCCTCAGCTTCAAACTCCTTAGTATAAGAGGTGGTAATCGATGTGCTTCCATCAGCAGGAGTTAAAACCGCATTTACAGTCAATTTGTTTTCTGCTATTTGTGAATAATCATATGTAAATGTTGCGGTTATCCACTGGTCAGCAGTTGTAGTGGTTTGTTTTCTACTAACCTTACTTGCGCAATCAACAACCTTACTGTTTTGTGTAGCGCCTTCAGAATAATAAACATCTATCCACTGATAAATTAATGTACCATTATTTGTATCAGTGGTATCGGTTTTTTTATAATAGTTGGTTACCTGAAATGCTAATCCACTATAGTTATTAATTCTAAGCAGATAAACACCCGGTGAGCTATCTGGGTTTGTTTGACCGGCAGTCATAGCGTTTTCTAAAGGCAAACGGAATTTCGTTGTGATAGTTTCAACTCTCTTATCAGTCGGGAAGTTTGCAGCTTTAATAGTAGTCATACCCGATGCTCTACCTTGGCTAATTGCTGGCTTTAAAACTGTTTTTCCATCATATGTAGTAACCGAAGATGCCGTACCAATTGAGGGTGTAGTAGACATTCTATAGTTAGCAGCCATATCCTCCCACATATCTAAGTTTTCAAATTCATCACTTGAAAAATATGTGTTTGCTGAAACAACTGCGGATACAGGCAACATACTAACAAGCATAGCAACAGCAAGTATAACTGCTAAAATTTTTGTTTTCATTTATATCACCTTTTCTAAAATTTATTTTTTATTTCTAAAAAACGCACTTTCTTGCCTGACCTCGATAGAATACCGTTTTTCAAAAAGGGTATCGCCGAAATATATTCTATGCAAGAATTTTTAGTGTTTTTTAAAGCGAAACTTTTTATAATTTTTTCCGTTGACAGCTCCCTTGTGTAAAGGGAGCTGTCAAAACCGTTTGGTTTTGACTGAGGGATTGTATTTTTTACAATCCTCCCACCGTTTTATATTGGAATTATTTTATCGATATGTTGGCAATATGCCAACCCGATATATTTGCCTATGGCAAATTCGATATATTCTCGCTTTCGCTCGAATTCGATATGATATAAATCTCGTTCCGTAAGGAACATACCGTACCGCAAGGTATATCGAATGTTTTGACATATATCGAAAATCCCACAAAGGATTTATATCGATGGGTTAATTTTCTTCGGAAATTAACCCTTTATATACTCATCAACCTGTTTTTGAAGCTCGGCGATAATCTTTGACTGACCTGCAGCCTCGCATTTACTGAGCATTTGGTCATAGGTTGCCTTAACATCGGTTAAAGCGCCCGATTTAAGCTGAGTTTCATATTCAAGGTTAACTGCGGTTAACTGAGCAAGTTCGTTTGTTACGCCATCAATGTTAGCTGAGAAATTATAGAGCTTGGTTTTATATGCGTTAGCTTCGCGGTTCTTATAATACTCAACTGCATGATTTACATAATTTTCATCATAAAGCGGATGACAAACATCAGCAAAGAAAATGTTACCGATTATCCAGTTAGGAATACCATACTTACAAGAAGCATTACCCTGACCTGCATACTCATAAGGAGTTATATAATTCTTATCGGCATCAACAACATCATAGTGGGTGCCTTCAAAACCATAGCAGAGAAGGTTCATAAGGTCTCTTCCCTCTTCGCTGTGGAGTATATTTAAGAACTTCATAGCTCTCTCGGGGTTCTTCGAGGTTGAAGGAATTGAAGTATAGGTTGAGATTTTGCCAAGCTCGCTTGCACCCAAATAATCATTTTCAACCTTGTTCATTTGGATATAGAGGCGGTCTACACCTGTTGTTACGATAGACTTATCATTTTCAACCTTATAGGTATCCGCGCCATCCTCAAGGAAGCCTCTGTTACCCCAAGTTGTCTGGATAACATAGAGGCGGCTACCTGAACCTGCACCTGTTAAGATATCCTTAGAAATATATCCCTTTTGATACCACTTATAAGCCCAATCAATAAAGGTTTTGAACTCTTCGGTTGTATGGAAGTCGATAATCTTATAATCCTCTTTATCGGGGTCATAGCAAAGGTTTGAATTCATACCGCCGATGAAATCATATCCGCGTTTTGCCATATCGAGCATACGGTTAACATCTATAATAGCCGAAATAGTTTCAGTATCAACCTTTTTCTTTGAGTAAACCTCAGTGAAATACTGGTCAAAAAGCTCATACATTTTAGCGGTTGTTTTTCTGCTTGAATAAGCTTCTTTAACAACCTCTTCTACCGGGAAGTAATCCTTTAACTCATAAGGAATATTGATAAAGAAGGAGTTGTTTACATGGTACTGAACATTAGGAATTGCATAAAGCTCACCGTTATATGTACCACCGCCATATTCAACACCATACATGCTTCTCTCGGTTTCGATGTTAGGACCATATTCTTTAACAAGGTCATTAAGCGGCATATAAGAATGCTTTGCGATTTCGCTATAAAGGTCGGTATGATAACCTGCGTGAGCGATATCAATAGCAGTTCCTCCTGCCATCCAGAGCGACCACTTTGATGCAATCTGAGCATCAAGAATGAGCTCTAACTTTGTGTTTGGAAGATAATTTGCAAGCTGCTTATTAAATTCTTCCAAAACCTTTGGAGTATCAGGCTGTTCGCTCTGACCGATTGCCCATTTAAGAGTAACCTCAGAGGAGCCATCATCTCCACCGCCGCCACAGCCTGCAAAAACGCAAGCTACAAGCATAAGCGCCATAATGAGTGCTAAAAGTTTTTTCATTTTAAAAACCTCCGTTTTTTATTTAAATGAAAAATGAATGATGAAGGCGTTTTCGCTTTGCGAAAACCTTTTATATCGTCGGCTTTGCCGACACATTACCTATTCACTTTTCACTTTTAACTATTAACTGATAAATTTCGAAGAAATTTATCCCTTCACCGCTCCTACCATAACGCCCTTTGAGAAATAGCGCTGGAAGAACGGGAATATTGCAACCATCGGGCCGGCAGCCACAACGCACATTGCAAATTTAACCGTTTCCATCGGTATTTCAGCCGCTTGAACGGAACCGGGAACCAGCTGCATTGACTGCTTGATAAACTCGGCTTCTTTAAGAATTAACTGCAAGAGATACTGCAAGGTATAAAGCTTTTTATCCGAGATATAGTAAAGCGTTGTTTCGAAGCTGTTCCAACGAGTCATAAGTCCCATAAAGGAATAGGTTGCAAAGGTTGGAAGGGATAGCGGCAGCATTATCTTTGCAAAGATTTGCATCTCACTTGCTCCATCAAGCTCTGCCGATTCACTGAGCGATACGGGAACTTGTTTAAAGAACGCGCGATAGATAAATATCGTATAGGCAGATACCATACCGGCAACGAAGTAAACAAGGATATTATCTTTAAGTCCGAAAACCTTTGTATATATAAGGTAGGTCGGAGCCAAGCCACCGTGGAAAATCATTGTGAAAATAAGGGGATAAACTATCCACTTTTTATAGGTGAACTTTTCTCTTGATATTGAATATCCGCAAAGTGCCATAATAACATTATCAAGAAGTGTTCCGCCAAATGCGAAGAAGGCAGTTACACCATAAGCCTGAACAATATTCTGACCGTTTTTGAAAACATACTTATAAGCATCAGCGCTGAATTCGCGAATAATTGGTGAATAACCATATCTCATTACAACGCTTTCGTTTGTGAGCGATGTTGAAATTATTATCACGAAGGGGATAATAAATAATAGTGTTGATAAAGCCAAGTAAATATTTAAGAAGGCTTGTGCTGTTTTGTTTCTTTTATTCATTTATCTCTCCCCTTTCTTAGAATACTGCGTTATCAGGGCTTATCTTCTTAACTATTCCATTTACAAGGAGAAGCAAGAAGCCGCCAACTAACGACTGGAACATACCAACTGCCGAGGTTTGACCCATATTACCCGAAACGAGTGTTCTATAAATATAGGTATCTATAACATCGGTTGTGGGATATAGTGCTGCTGAATCCATCGGCACCTGATAGAAGAGGCCGAAGCCCGCTGTCATAATAGAGCCAACTGCAAGAATTGCAAGTATAGAAATAATAGGTGTGATGGTGGGTATCATAATATGCCAAATAATTTGGCGAAGATTTGCGCCATCGAGCTTTGCAGCTTCGATTAGGCTTTCATCAATACCCATAAGTGCAGCATAGTAGATTATGCAGTTCATACCAACTGCCTGCCATACGTGGAAGAATAGAAGTATAACCGGCCAATATTTCGGCTCACTATACCAACTGATTGCTTCTCCACCGAAGGCTTCGATTATAGTGTTCATCATTCCATATTCACTACTAAATAGAGTAAACGCTATATATGCTACGAGTACCCAAGAAATGAAGTTTGGAAGAGTATAAACTGTTTGGTAATACTTTAATGCTTTGTTGCTTGCAACGAAATAGAACATAAATGCAACTGCTATTGAGCATATTGTTTTCACTATGTAGAAAAGGAAGAAGTAACCTACTGTATTACCCAAGATGTGATACACATCATTTGATGAAAAGAAAAATTCAAAGTGTTTGAGGCCAACCCATGGGCTTCCCCATATTCCGTCTATATAGTTATAATCCTTAAAGGATACCACCATTCCGAACAGCGGCAAGAACTTGAAGCATATAACATAGAACATAACCGGCAAACACATTATTAAAAAGGGCAGATTCTGATTAAAGGTGCTCTTTTTCTTTATTCCTGTTTGTTTCAATTTTTTCGCTCCTTTTTAAAGCACCGCACAGATGGCGGGTTCCGCCATCTGTTCGTGTATCATTATTTTAATTCAAGATTGCATCTCTAATGAGAAGTGCATCACGAAGAGTTACCGTGCCATTCTCATCATAGTCTGCATTAGAGAATTTCTGACCGGTTAATTCTACAAGACCGAGTAGGTGATATCTTATAAAGGTGACATCCTTAACCGAAACTCTGCCATCAAGATTTGCATCGCCCTTAAGGGAGCCGACCTCACTACCGTTTTCACCAAGCACCATAGAGTTATAATCACCCATTGAGTTTATGTTTTCCTCACTATCGAGGTCATTAAGAACTCCACTATGATAGTCATAGGTGCAGGTATCAAAATCATTATTATAAACGGTTAGACCATCATAATATGCATAGTCGCTCAATGTGTGCGAATAGATTGCATATTCAGCCTCTTCAACTATATTATCCTCGAAGATTATATCGGCGATTTGCCTTGTTCCAACTGTTTCAAATCTGAAGTATGCACCATTCTCAAAGTGGTTGCTTCTAAATAGGAAGCCACGACCACCCGTAGTGAAATCGGTGTGCATATAAATTTTAATTCGCGTTGTGTCAACAAATCCTGCAACGTTACCGTCTGAGCCGCCTGAGCCTTCACCGTGAACATAGTTAACGGATGAAATGGTGTTGTTTATATAAGAAATATACCAAATACAAGCGAAAACTGCATTAAAGGTTACGTGGCCTAAGAAGCCCTGTGCGATAT
>JAFSIJ010000075.1 GCA_017439845.1 Clostridia bacterium
GAAGGCAAATAAAAATCCCCTTTAGGGGCAGCCGGTGAAAGTGTTGCGGTTGGCAAACCTTTCGACGAGCCTATAGGCTCGGCCGGTCTTATGCCCTAAGGGGGCAGTGCATACTACCGGCACGGCCGGTAGTTATGATTAGATAAGAGATAAAAGATAATAGAGAATAGAAAAGGTGTTTCGCATCCGCGAAACGCTTTATTATTTCTTCTTTTGCGGAAGCTCGGGGTCGGGGAGAACCTCGGGCTTTTGCTCTAAGAGTTCGGGATTTTTAAGAAGTCTCTTAAGCTTTCTGAAAGCAAGAGCAAAATAACTTCCCGAGCAAATGCGTTCATCCATAACAACGCCTAACGGAATGCATCTTTCGGCAGTTATTTCATCGCCAACCTTTTTGAGAACATCGTGCGGCATGCCCATAGCAATAAACACGCTTGTTGTTCCAAAATTATAGCAGTGGTGGTGGATGGCGCCTGTTCTGATGGATGCAAGGTTTGTGATGCCAAGGCTCATATGGAATGGCGACATATCAACAACAGCCTTCGGGAGAAGGTGATGCTTATCCATCCATTTAAGAATGGCAACACCTATCGGCATAACGCCCGGCACCTTTAAAAGAATATCCATAATCTTTTCGGTGGGGTTGTCAGGATTTTCGGTGCGGTTGTCACTAACATACTTATTTATTATATCGTTAACCTCGAAAATGGTGTTATCGGGTTTAAAATACATTTTGGACATTGTTCCGTGGTCGAAAATAGAGCCTTTAAGCACAACCATTCCAACTGCAAGCTCGTTGCGGGCGAATATTTTGCTATTAACAACAAAACGATTAAGCATGGGAAACTCGGCAACAGTTTGAAGATATGCCGCAAGAATAACCGCCATGTGACTGATTGCAACGCCCTCTTTGCGCTTTTTATTTATGTAGTCCTGAATCGGCTCTAACGGGATATCAAGGGTAATGGTGTTCATAGAGTCGGTTCTCTCTCGCATTATATATGTTGCGATTTTATACATCGGGTCGGTTTTTTTGATTTCAATACCGTCCGCTCTTTTCATAAAGAATTCCCCTTTATTATCAAAATACAAGAGTATTTTATCATAAAAAAGGGGAAATTACAACTAATTTTTTAATAAATTGTGAACAAACGCGTTAACTGTTGGAGCCAATAGTGATTTCGGTTGAATAATATTTACCCGAGCGGTAGATTTCAGCATTAACCTTTTCACCGGGAGAGCATTCCGAAAGGAGCTGTTCAAACATCTCATAGCTATTAAGCGTGGTGCCCTTAAACTTTGTTATAATATCGCCGCGGCGGATGCCTGCGTTTTCGGCGGGGCTCGTTTCGGCAACGCTCAAAACAACTGCACCTGTGGGGTAGCCATAGAAGGAGAGAACATCGGCGGTGTATCGCTCGCTGATGCTTATTCCAACATAAGGCTCGGGGGCGTTTTCGCGCTCGATAATTCCATCGCAAACCTCGATAACCTTTTTAACAGGGATGGCAAAGCCCATTCCCTCATATTCCTCTGAAACAATTTTTGAGCTGTTGATACCAACAAGCTGACCTTTTGCATTAACGAGTGCGCCGCCCGAATTACCCGGATTTATAGCGGCATCGGTTTGAATGAGCTTAAGGTCAGAGTCGGAGGAAACAATTCGGTCAAGTCCGCTTATAACGCCATAGGTAACGCTATCCATAAATTCAAGTCCACCGGGGTTGCCAACGGTAATCACATATTGACCAAGCTTCAGTTCATCGCTGTTTCCGATTTCGGCTTTTTGAAGACCCTTTGCATCTATTTTAATAACCGCAAGGTCGGTTGAAATGTTATACCCAACAACCTGAGCTGTGTGGGACTTCTCGGTGTCGCTATCGAGAAAGACCTCGATTTTGCCGCCGCTGTTTGAAATCGCATCGGCGATAACATGATAGTTTGTTATAATATATCCATCCGAGGAATAGATAACGCCACTGCCTTCTCCCATTTGCTCGTTGCCGCCGCCGAAAAAGCTCACAACCGAGGTGGTGGTCCTGATACCGACAACACTTGGTGTCACCTTAACTGCAACCGCTTCAACAATATTTTGAGCGGTTTCATCAATGTTTATATTAACATTGTTGGGGGAGGGGATTATAGAGCCGCCCTTTTCGGTGTTGCCCGTTGATAATCGAGGCATAACAAAACAAGCGCTAACTGCACCCACAACCGCCGCTAATATGACCGATAAAACAACCGTTCCAAGCCCATAGGATTTTTTCTTTCTTTTAGGCTTTGGGTTATATGGCGGATAGTAGTTTCCTGAATTATAGGAATAATTATTGGAGGCAGGGGCGTAGGCTTCTCTTTTTTCTTCGTGCGAAAAATCATCCTGAACAATTTCATCGCTCGATTTAGAATAGAAACCGTTTTCCTCTTGCGAAAAATTATTATTGAAATTATCTTCCATAGAAAAGCTCCTTTTGGATGTTTGATATTAAAATTATATAGCTAAATTTTAACATTTATTATTTATTTATGTGAATAAAAAATAAACATTAAAAAGCCCTTTCGGTTCAAAGTTAGTGTTTCCGAAAAGGCTGTTTTTATTTTAAAATGCTTTCAAGCTCTGAAAGGGAATGAATAGTAAAAGTAACCTTATAATCGGTTTTTTTATGATGCGGATTAAACCAACAGGTATCAAGCCCTGAGTTTATTCCGCCCAAAATATCCGAGCTTAAGGAATCGCCGATAACAAGGATTTTTGATTTATCCTTTTCGGGAATATTGTTTATAACAAATTCGAAATATTCCTTTTCGGGCTTTTGAGATCCTGCTTCCTCCGAAACGAAAACACCATCGAAAAGAGGCTCAAGCCTCGAATCCTTTATTCGCTTGAACTGTGTTGTGCAACGTCCGTTGGTCGTGGCGTAAATTTTATAGCCGCGTTCTCGAAGATAAGTTAAAATCTCGTGGGCTCCGCTTATTGTCTGATGCTCGTTTGATAGAGCGCCGAAATAATCCTTTGAGATTTTTTCGGGGTCGCCGCACTTGTTGCACCACTCAAGAAAGGTCTTAAAACGACCCGCAAAAATCTCGCTTTTCTCGATTTCGCCGCGTTCAAACCTCTCCCAATAGCTTTGGTTGATTTCGGAATATGTTTTAACCGAAAGGTCATCGTGCGGAAGGCGGTGAGATGCTAAAACCTTTGTGACTGCGCTTTTTTCCGCCGCCTTGAAATCAAGCAGGGTATCATCAAGGTCAAAGAAAATGCTTGTATATTTTTTCATTATAGCTCTTGAGCCAATTCCTTTATATATTCGCGAAGCTCATCTCTTGTTTCGGGGTGCTTAAGGCCAACCTCGATATTTGCCTTTAAAATGCCGAACTTGTTGCCCATATCATATCTTGTTCCGCTGAAATCAACACCTGTCATTCCATCGCGGATAGCAATGGCTTTCATAGCATCGGTAAGCTGAAGCTCTCCTCCTGCGCCTAAGGGTGTTTCCTCAAGGATATCAAAAATCTCACTTGTTAAAACGCAGCGACCGAGAATTGAGAAGTTTGAGAATTTTTCTTCAAGGGAGGGCTTTTCAACCATATCGCTAACCGAATAGGTTTTATCATCCTGCTTTTCAACCTTTAATGAGCTATACTTAACAATTAACTCATCCGAAACCTCTTTAATACCAACAACGCACTTGCCAAAAGCCTCATAAGCCTCAATAAGCTCGGCAATAGCAGGGGTTTCGCCGATGATAACATCATCCCCGTATAGCACAGCAAATGGCTCATCGCCAACAAAGTTGCGAGCGCGAAGAACCGCATCGCCAAGGCCTTTGGTTTCCTTTTGGCGAATGTAGTAAATATTGCAAATATTTGCGGCAGCGGTCACTTGAGCAAGCGTTTCGGTTCTGCCCTTGCTTTCAAGAGCAGTTTCTATTTCTATGGAATGGTCGAAGTGATTTTCAATAACCTCTTTGCCGCGGTTGGTTATAATTAAAACATCGGTTATTCCTGCCTTTGCCGCCTCTTCAACGATATACTGAATAGCAGGCTTATCAACGATAGGAAGCATTTCCTTTGGCATTGATTTTGTTGCAGGAAGAACTCGGGTGCCGAGTCCGGCGGCAGGGATAATGGCCTTGCGAATTTTCATGAAAATTTCTCCTTATTTTAAAATGTGGGTTAAAATTGCAACGGTGGTTGCGAGATTTTCTATACCAATAAATAAAATTATTCCTATGGCAAGCATTCCGCCACTTGTTCCGCCGAGAGATGCAAGACCTAACTTATAATATCGTTGGTCAAGCCCGGAACCCCTATATTTCTTTATGGCGTTTGTGCAATGATTCATATAAATATAGTTGCCGAAAAGCCCCATAACAATGGCGGTTGCAAGGCAAAACAGGTCATCAACATTACTGGCGAGTGCGCTCATTGCGGTCTCGCTCGTTTCGAGTCCGTTAAGTGACTCTAAAACATCGGCGGCATCTTCGCCCTGCATTGCCGAGAGAACACCATCGAAGGTGGCGGTTAAGTCATCATATGTAAGCACAGTGGTTATACCCGCAAGAAGAACGCCTATTGCCAGAAGAACAGCGGCGGCTTTATAAATCTTTCGGTAGAAGCACCAAAGCGCCGCGCCTATCGGTCCCATAAAAAGACCTAAAAGTGCCGGGGCAAAATTCCAGGATGTCTTTTTGCCGAGAATAACCATCTTGGAGAATTTTGGGAAATAAAAGGAAGCCTTTTTTCCAACAAAAAGAACAACCTGTTCAGATTCGATTCCATTTATTGTATCAACTGCGAAATTGGTATCATTTGGTTCGTTGAAGTTTGGTTCGTATTGTGTTTTTTGCTCTTCCTCTTTAAGCTTTGCGCCGCAGTTTTTGCAGTAGAGAAATTCGCTTTCGTTTTCGGTCCCACATTCGTGGCAAATAATTTTATCCATAAAAATCACCTATAAAAAGAAGTTTAGAATAATGCCTGGTAGATAATTGGTAATAGATATGCCGAGAACAAGCCAAACAAAGCTTATTCCGCCTCTTTTCCTGAAGTCGAGGTCCTTATCCTCGCTGTTTTTCTTTATATCCTTAACGGTCTTAATCACATAGCCCTTATAGATATAGTCACCAAAATTGCAAGGATAAAGCGAATGACAAGATTTATAACAAGGCCGATGGCGGCGGCGATGAGAGCGCCACGACTAAGGGAAGGGAGTATATCATAAATATACTGCATGGCATCGGCATAGTTTGTGTTTTCGATAGGACTCAGGTTATAAACCGCCGAATAGAAAGGAACGGTAAGCAAGCTCGCCGCAATCATAAGAGCGGTTGAAATAGCGCCTAAGGGGAACATTTTTCTTGCTAACGCCCAAACATTCGGGAAAAGGAAAGCTAACCAATTCCAAGAAAATCTATGCGATTTGCTCAAAAATGCAAATTTTCTTATATAGCGAGGGGTGTTCGAGGCAACAAGCCGCTTAGCCTCATCAGCAATAACGCCCTCACCTATATCATAATCGGCAGGGATGCCACCGAGGAAATCATATCCCGAAAAATCTTCGCCGAACTTTTCAAGATTTGGGGTGTTGCAGTTTGGGCAGGCATCAAGCGTGAAATCATAACGCTGCCTACACATACTGCAACAAACCGTTTCCTCGTTTCCTGAAGCGGTGAAGGGCTCGTTCGAGGTTTCCTCTGCTTTTGTTTCGGCTTTTTCTATTTGCTTTTCGCGGTCGTATTGTTGGTCGGTCCCGTGAAGAGCCTCAAGTGCACATCTTCCAAGACTTTGATAGCATTCCCTGTGATGCGGTGCGCCGCATTCGGGACAAAAAACAACATCATCATCCTCAAAAAGATACGCGTGACAAACGGGGCAGGTCAGCCCCTCTAATTTTAAACTCATTTTTTCTCCTATGCTAAAACAGTGTTCATTTTTTCAAGCTCACTAAAAAGGGTATCAAAATATTCCTTTCCGTAATTATGAAACTGCTTGTTTTCAATCATATTTTTAAATTCGGGCAAGGTTATCCACTTTGCCTCGGCAACCTCGCTCTTTTGGAGCTTCAGTGCACAGCTTTCGGGGTCCACCGTTATTGCCCACATATCAACAAGAGAATTGCGCCTTTTGATTCGGGAGAGCTTTTTAAGGCTTTGCTCATCAGAGCGGATGCCGAGCTCCTCGTGAAGCTCTCGCTTTGCGGCGGTGAAGGAATCTTCGCCCGAAACTGCCGCGCCGCCGGTTGCCGCCCATTCACCCGGCATAAGCTTTTTATGCTCGCTTCGGCGTTGCAACAGAACTCTGCCATCGGTGGAAACTATCCAGATATGAACAACAAGGTGGTATTCATCGCTTTTTAATATGCATTTTCTTCTCAGCGTGGTTTTGCCTGTGCGCCTTCCGTTTTCATCAAGCACATCCCATTTTTCATTAAACATCGTATTTTTCCACAACCTCACCAGCGCGTTTATATATGCTCTTTGGGGGGATAATTCCTCGAACCATTGAGAGCGGATAAACATTAGTGTTTTTGCCGATAATTGTGCCTGGGTTTAAAACGCTACCACAACCGATTTCAACGAACTCGCCGAGCATAGCGCCGAATTTTTTAAGACCTGTTTCGAAAACCTCACCGTTTTGCTTTAATGTAACAAGGCTTTTATCCGATTTAACGTTAGAGGTGATGGAACCGGCCCCCATATGCGAGCCAAAGCCTAAAATGGAATCACCAACATAGTTATAATGCGGAACCTGAACCTTGCCGATTAAAATAACGTTTTTGAGTTCGGTGGAATTTCCAACAACGCAATCATTTCCAACAAGGGCATTGCCACGGATAAATGCGCAGTGGCGAACCTCGGTGTTTTCTCCGATTATACAAGGGCCTGTTATACTTGCGCTCGGAGCCACCTTCGCCGATTTTGCAATCCAGATGTTTTCGCCCTTTTGTTCATAAATATTACTATCAAGTGTTTTTCCGATTTTTTTGATATATTCGCCTATATGCGGCAAAACTTCAAATGGATATTCAAAAGAGTTGAGAAGGTCGCTTGACAGAGTTTCGCGATTTTCAAACAAATCTTTTATCTTTATACCGGTCATAAAAAACCATCCTTTCTCAAATACTATTTTCATACTATATATCAGTTTTTATTATATCAAAAAAATTTCCAACTTTCAATATTTGCTATTGTAAATTTTTATTTAATATATTATAATATTATATTGTAAGAAACATAATTTGTATAAGCATACTTTTTTATGCAAACTGCAAACAAAAAAAGTCCCTGACAGAATATCACTATCTGTCAAGGACGAA
>JAFSIJ010000076.1 GCA_017439845.1 Clostridia bacterium
GAAGGCAAATAAAAATCCCCTTTAGGGGCAGCCGGTGAAAGTGTTGCGGTTGGCAAACCTTTCGACGAGCCTATAGGCTCGGCCGGTCTTATGCCCTAAGGGGGCAGTGCATACTACCGGCACGGCCGGTAGTTATGATTACTTATTTTTGAAATTGATTATTCTTAAAATTACAGGGGCTAAAATGATATTTGTTGCAAGCTCGAAAAGGAAGTTGCCACCTGCAAGACCTAAGAACATATAAGCTGCTGTTGTTTCGAATCCTGCGCCCGCGCCCCATTCGGCGATTGTGCCCATAAAGAAAACACTGCAACCCAAAAGGAATATGCCTGTATTTACAACAGGGCAAACTATTGCAGCCGCTATAACCGCAATGTATCGGTTATATTTCTCAAGAAGCTTGTAGGTCAGTCCTGCCGCAAGTCCGCAAAGTGTTCCTTTTACCAAAACGGTTATTACTGTTCCTATTATATCAACTGCGAAGAAAGCCGAAGCATCACCGCTTAACAGTACTGCCATACCGAAAACAAAGCCGAGCCAGGCACCCGTTTTGTATCCGCAAAGTGCCGCGCCTATAACGATGGGAACAAGAACAAGTGAGATTGAAAACATTCCAAAGCGGATAAATGAGCCCATTAGCTGTAAAATGATTACGAGCGCTGTAAGTATTCCGCTAAGAACTAACTTTTGGATGTTTTCCTGTTTGATTTTTGCCATAAAAATTACCTCCGATACTGTCCAGAAACGGTACAGTTCATATTTATTTGCAAACCGAAAAAATCGGGTATTGCTTAATTGTTTTTATTGTAGATTTCCTTTAAACCATCGAGTAAAAGGTTTTCGTTGTATATAATGTTGTGATTGCAGAAAGGAATAATTTCCTTTGAAAGTCCTCCTGTTGCAACAATGGTTGCGTTGCCGCCAAGCTCATATTCAATACGATTTATAAGTCCATCAAGCATACCTGCAGTTCCGTAAACAAGACCTGATTTCATAGAATCAACAGTGTTTGTTCCAATAACATTTTCGGGAGCATTGATATGAATAGAGGGGAGCTGAGCGGTGTTTTCGCTTAATGCTTTAAGGGTTAAACGAACACCTGCCGCAATAGCGCCGCCGCGGAAGAAACCATTTTCATCAACAACACTAACGGTTGTTGCTGTTCCCATATCTATAATTATGCAGGGAAGGGTATATTCGGCGATAGCACCAACTGCGCCTGCAACAAGGTCGGCACCGAGCTGAGCGGGGTTATCGATTTTGATGTTAAGTCCTGTTTTAACCCCCGGGCCAAGGGTTAACGGAACAATGTGGCAAAGCTTTGAAATTGCCTCATTAACCGCAACGGTTACAGTTGGAACAACCGAGGAAATGATACAATCCTCGATGTTTTCAAATTCGAGGTTGTGAAGCGAAAGAATTTCCTTGATATCAACTGCATATTGGTCGGAAGTTCTTCTTGTGCCGGTTGCAAGGCGAGCAGTGAAGGATAAAACATCCTCATTGTAAGCGCCAAGCGTAACATTTGTGTTTCCAATATCGATAGCTAATAACATAATAAACTCCTTAGGTAGTTTTTACGCCTATATTATATAACTATTATAAACTAAAATCAAGATTTTTCTTGACATTTGAGATTTGCTTTGTTATAATAGTACAGTGCTAAATGGGAAATTATGTTTTCCATAGGCTCCTTGTTCCAATAAGAGTTGGAACCAAAAGTCCAAAAGGAGGTGCAACGAAATGGCCAATAAATATGAGGCTGCTATGGTGTTTACCGTAGCAAACGGTGAAGAAACCACAACTGCTCTTAAGGATAAGTTTAATGACCTTATCGCAAAGAACGGCACCGTTGAAAACGTTGATGATTGGGGTAAGCGTCGTCTTGCTTATTTAATCAACGATGAAGCCGAGGGTTATTATGTGTTCTACAATTTCGAAAGTGAACCTGGTTTCCCGGCAGAACTTGAGCGTATTGCTAAGATAACTGATGGCGTTTTACGTGTAATGGTTATCAAGAAGTAACGGAGGATTAAAAGATGTTTAATTTAGTAGTTCTGACAGGTAGGCTAACAGCTGACCCTGAACTTAAAAACACTCCTAACGGCATTCCTGTAACAACATTTTCTATTGCTGTAAGCCGCCGTTATCGTTCTGGCGAAGAAACACAAGCAGATTTTATCAATATTGTTGCTTGGCGTCAAACAGCTGAGTTTGTTACAAAGTATTTTAAAAAGGGCAGTATGATTGGTATTGAAGGCTCTATTCAAACCAGAAGATACACCGATAAAAACGGAAACAACAGAACCGCATTTGAGGTTGTTGCCAATAATGTTCAGTTTGTTGAGTCTAAGAGAGATGGTGCTGCTGCCGGCGGCAATGAAGGTGCATCATTCAGCAATGCGGATGTAAATGATTTCGCTGAAATTGATGATGTTTCGGATAGCGATTTGCCGTTCTAATTATTTAATTATAATGGTTATGGTTAGTCGAAACATTTATGTTTCGGCACAAAATCTTCGATTTTGAAGCAAATTTCTCTTGAAATTTGTCCATATCCGTTGCAATGAGTGTTGTGCAAAATTAAATAATACAATTTAATTTTGCACAAGCCACTTGAAAAGTGGCTTGTCGAAGCGCCTTTCAGCGTTTCGACAAACTACAATCATTATCACAGAATTGGAGGTCTTTCTCGATGGAAAACGAGAGAAATGAAAGACCGGCACGCAGAAAGGCTCACAAGAAAGTTTGCCATTTTTGTGTAGACCGTGTTGAAGCCATTGATTATAAGGATGTTGCTCGTCTTCGCAAGTTCGTTTCTGAACGTGCTAAGATTTTACCCCGCCGTGCAACCGGCACCTGCGCTAAGCATCAGCGTGAACTCACAACCGCTATCAAGCGCGCTCGTCAAATAGCTTTACTTCCTTATGTAAATGACTAATATTTGAATTTAACCGCTACTCTTTTTGAGTAGCGGTTTTTTTATGGTTATTTGTTATGTCTAAAAAAACGCTAAAAATGTCAATAAATGTCATTATTAAGGCATAATATAAGAAAATTTACATTTTTATAACAAAATACTTGCAATTTGCGTTCGAATATGGTAATATATGGTAGCAAAAACAAAAAAAGGAGGAATTTTGCATGAGTAAAAGATTAAAGATTGTTATTGCGGATGATAGCACAGAGCTCGGCCAAAGCTGTGCGAACGCATTAAAAGGTTACGGAATGGATGTAATCCTTTGCGAGAAAGATGGTAGAAGTGTGTTAGAAAAGACAAGAAGTGAAAATCCTGATGTTGTTTTGGCGGATGTGTTTATGCCAAATCTTGATATTCTCGGTGTGCTTGGAAATATGAAGAATATGGAGGAAAAGTCAAGACCTATGGTTATGGCTATGTCAAGCTGCGATAATCAGCGCCTTGAAAAAGAAACACTTGATGCAGGTGCAAGCTATTATTTCTTAAAGCCTTTCGATGTTAATACAATGGCGCAAAGAATAATTCAGTTATCGGGTTGGAGAAATGAGATAGCACCCGTTGTTGTCAAGGATAACGTTGTAACCGACCCAGAGCTTGAGCTTATGGTAACCGAGATTATTCATCAAATTGGTGTTCCTGCACACATAAAAGGTTATCATTATTTGCGCGAGGCAATAACCTTATCTGTTAAAAACAGTGAGATAATAAATTCGGTAACAAAGCTTTTATATCCAACCATAGCAAAGAAATATTCAACCACTTCTTCAAGGGTTGAGCGAGCTATCCGCCATGCTATTGAGGTTGCTTGGGATAGGGGAGATATTGATGTACTTAATTCCTATTTCGGATATACAATTCAAAATGATAGAGGAAAGCCAACCAACAGCGAATTTATTGCAATGATTAGTGATAAATTAAGACTACGACTCAGATTAAACTAAAAAAACTGCGAGAAACAAGAGTTTCTCGCAGTTTTCTTAATCGGTAAGAATATTTATTATATCTGAATAAATCTTGGTGGGGTTTGTTATAAACTTTTCTTTTATTAGCATTGCTTGTTCTTCATCGGTTACCTGAAGTTTGATGCTCATAAACGCGTTTCCGTTATCGGTTAGGGAACATATAGCATAGGTTTTTCCGTCCGCTTTTTCAATTTCAATATCGCAGTTTTTGGCGTTTTTGAAACGGGAAACCATTTTAATAGCGGCGGTATAGGCTCTGTCCTTAACAGTGAACGGGAGTGTCGTTTTAAGCTCGCGAGCTACCATAGTTCCTTTTTCGGTTATAACATAGGTATCTTCCTTTTCGTTATGAACCTTCAGTTGTCCACTTTCGCAAAGGTCAGCAATTGCGGCATTAACCTCAAAGCAGTTTGCGATACCTTCATAATGCAAAACATTTGCAAGCATTTGACCGGGAACTGCATCGCGAACAGCATCGATAATATAACAAACAAGAATTTTTATTTCAGCGGTGCTGAATAGTCCGCCGATAGTTTTAACTCCTGCTGAAATTGCATCTTTTTCCAAAAAAATCTTCCTTTTCTTTGTTGTTAAAGATATTATATATCAACTTAATAAAATTTGCAAGAATAAAAGCCGCAATTTTAAACTGCGGCTTTAAATATATTTATTAACCTAAGAATGCATCGTGAACTGCCTTAACAGCCTTGTCAGCATAGTCAACATCAATTAAAACTGATATTTTAATTTCGCTTGTTGAAATCATATTGATGTTAATTCCTGCATCATAAAGAGCTTCAAACATCTTAGCGGCAACACCGGGATTGCTTTCCATACCCGCGCCCACAATCGAAACCTTAGCGATTTTTTCGTTGCTGCTGATTTCCTTGTATGTGAGAATATTTGTAGCACTTTCAAGGGCTTCCTTAGCTGTTTTGCATTGGTCACTCGGAACGGTGAAGGTGATATCCTTTGTACCGTCTCTACCAACCGACTGCAATATAGTATCAACATTAACCTTTGCCTGTGCTAATTTGTTGAAAAGCTTGAAGGCAACGCCTGGGGTATCCTCAAGACCGATTACTGAAATACGTGTTACATTAGTATCCTTTGCAACGCCTCTGATAAGTGTTTTTTCCATTTTAATATTCTCCTTTACAATTGTACCGGGTTTTCTTTCAAGGCTTGAAAGAACCTCGAGCTCAACATTATATTTTTTAGCCATTTCAACCGAACGGTTGTTAAGCACCTGAGCGCCAAGGGCGGCAAGCTCAAGCATTTCATCATAGGTGATTTCATCCCACTTTTTAGCAGTGTCAACCTTTCTTGGATCTGCCGAATAAACACCATCAACATCGGTATAGATTTGGCAAAGGTCGGCCTTCATTGCCGCAGCTATTGCAACTGCGCTTGTATCCGAACCGCCGCGTCCAAGAGTTGTTATGTCGTCATAACGGTTAATACCTTGGAAGCCTGCAACGATAACGATTTTATGCTTTCCGATTTCGTTTTTGAGTCTTTCGGTGTTGAGTGTTTTAATTCTCGAAAAACCGTGATGCGAATCGGTGTTAAAGCCTGCCTGCCAGCCAAGAAGGGAAATAACGGGATAACCTAACTTTTCTATAGCCATAGCAAGAAGCGAAATCGAGATTTGCTCACCTGCGGAGAGAAGCACATCCATCTCTCTTTTTGAGGCGCCATCGGGATTTATTTCAAGAGCTTTATCAATGAGGTCATCAGTTGTATCTCCCTGTGCCGAAACAACTGTGATAACATCGTGTCCCTTCTTAAAATCCTCAATAATAATGTTTGCAACGTTAAAAACGCGCTGTGCGTTGGCAACCGAGGAGCCGCCGAACTTTTTAACTATCAATGACATATTTTCTCCTCCAATTATAAACCTAATGTATGAAGCATCTTAACTTCATAAATAGCATTGATTTTTTCAAGGTTTTTGATAAGATTTTCTTCAAAATCTTCATTTGTTATAAAGGCGAGTTCGTTTTTAAACTCATTAGTGATAACAAAAATATTGTTTCCGAAAACTTCTTTGATTTCTTTCTTCGCAAGTGTTGTGTTTTCGGCCTTAAAGCAAATATAAAGTTTGCATTTTTCATTTGGGGAAGGATTAACATATCCTTCATCTGCTTCATCCCAGAATAAGTATTTGCGGGCGGATAAATGCTTTGCGCAGTCAAGAATATCGGCAACAACTGCGCTTGCGGTAGTTTCCTTTCCTGCACCTTTGCCGTAAAACATAACTTCACCTGTTTGGTCGCCAACAACTGAAATAGCATTGAAAACGCCATTAACATTTGAAAGAATTTTATCTCGGCTAACAAGTGTTGGGCGAACACTTGCGGTTATCGTGTCATCATTAAGCTTTCTTGCCGAACCGATAAGCTTGATAACGCAGTTGAATTTATCGGCATAATCAATATCATCAAGGGTGATATTGGTGATTCCTTCGGTTTTAACCTGCTCGGGATATACATGCTTTCCAAAGCTGAGAGCGGCTAAAATACAAACCTTACGGCAGGCATCGTGCCCCTCAATATCGGCAGTTGGGTCTTTTTCAGCATATCCTTTTTCTTGCGCGAGAGCGAGAGCGGTATCAAAATCCATATTATCCACTATCATTTTATTTAAAATGTAGTTAGTTGTTCCGTTAAGAATTCCGTTAAACTCAAGTATCTCATTTGCGCTAAGGCATTGAACCAATGGTCGTAAAACGGGAATTCCTCCGCCAACGCTTGCCTCAAATAAGAAGTTAACATTCTTTTCCTTTGCGATTTTTATAAGCTCGCTGCCCTTTGCCGCAACAAGCTCTTTGTTTGAGGTAACAACGCTTTTTCCCGATTCAAGACACTTTTTAACAAAATCGAAAGCGGGGTTAACTCCGCCCATAACCTCGGCAACTATCTTCACACTATCATCACTTATAATATCCGAAAAATCCTTTGTGAACTTGTCCGAATAGGGAAGATTATCGAAATCTCTTAAATCGAGAATATATTTAACATTTAGTTTTTCACCGCAAGCTTTTTCCATACGCTCGCTGTGATTGATAATTATTTCGGCAACACCTGAGCCAACAAC